>JBBQBV010000063.1:0-19556 GCA_038318085.1 Solirubrobacterales bacterium | reverse complement strand
GCCGGGAGGCGCGTGCTCTCCCTGGGGCATGACGTCGGCGGCGTCGCCGACCTGGCTCGAGAGGTAGGGCGCGAGGTAGCGCGCCGAGATCTTGTCCGGCGGCGACCACAGGGGATCGACGGAGATGGTCGAGTCCGCCGCTGCGTCGCCGCTGATGTCGGCGCGCAGGTAGCGCGGGCGTCCGCCCGTGAGCAGGACCCCGCGCAGCACCGGCCGGTATGGCTGTGGATCGACGTCTGCGCCCACCGATGCCGCGATCGCCTCCGCCACGGCATCGGCCTGCTGGGCGGCCAGGCCACCGTGCTTGAGCGCGAAGGCCGTCGCGTCGCCCGCGGCGAACACGCCGTCCAACCCGGGAAGGCGGCCGTGGGCGTCGGTGTGGATGAACCCGTCGTCCCCGCAGGGAACCCCGCGCAGGCGCGGGCCGACGAGGCGCGGCACGGTCACCACCCGGTCGATCTGGATGCGCCGCTGCCCGGGTGAGACAGCCAGCCAGCCGTCGCGATCCGGCATGCCGTGACTGCTCGTGTACAGGGTGACGCCGCTGTCTGCAAGGAGCCGGCGAACGGCGGCGCTGACGGCGTGCCCGAACATCCCCAGCGGCTCCTCCTCGGGGGTGACCAGGCTCAGCTCGACACCCGAGCGCGCGTGCGCGGCGCACTCCGCCGCGGTCGTCAGCGCCAGGTCGTACAGCGGCAGCGGCCAGCTCGCCCCGTCGGGCTTGACGAACGCGAGCCTGTTGACCCGGCCCTCGCGAAGCTGGTGCAGCAACAGCCGATAGGCGGGCCCGTCGCGACCCCCGTGATAGGTGAGCACGTCGTCTGACTCCCACTCCCGCTCCGGGTGGGCGCCGAGCGCGAGCACGAGCCAGTCGTAGGGAAGCTCGTCGCGATCCTTGGTGACCACCAGATGCCGTTCGGGCTCGACACGATCCAGCGCTCCGCGATGCCAGCGCGCGCCGTGCTCGGCCGCGATGGCCTCCATCCGCAGGCCACGGACGCGCTGCGGCTGGAACGGCTGGTCCACCGACATCGACAGGTTGCGGAATTTCAGCTCCGGCACGAGGATCGTGACCTCGACGCGCTCTCCGGCCAGCGCGCGCAGCGCCAGGAGCGTCTCGAGACCCGCGACTCCCCCGCCGACGATGAGCACTCGCGCCCTCTCATCTCCTCCGGCGCCGGCTTGGAGCCGGGCGGCCGCCCGGCAGCCGGAGCTGCCGCCCTCGTTGACCCAGCGGTCGGTGGCCCGGCGCGCCTCGCCCTCCGAGGAGCTCATGCGCTTGCTCCGGCGCTTGCCGGCTCCGCGGCGGCCGCCCGGGCCACTATCCGCGGCGTGATGAGGACCGGGACCTTGCCGCCGGTCAACAGCTGCCCCGACACGCTTCCGGCGACGGCCCGGTGCAGTGCGCCGTAGCCGCGCGAGCCGGCCACCACGAGGTCGACGTCGGCGCCGGCTGCTTCGAGGACCGCGCTCGCCGGGAAGCCCCAGGCCAGACGCGGCTGGACCGTGATGCCCTCGGGCGCCCAGGTCAGGGCCCGGTCGAGCTCGGCGCGGCCGGCGCGGCCGCGCTCGTCGTCGAACCCCGCATCGACGCCGGCCCCAAAGCCGGAGGCGTAGACGAGCGGCTCCACCACGGAGCAGACCTCGACGTGAGCGGAGGTCGCCACGGCGATGCCGTAGGCGGTGTCGAGCGCGAAGCGCGCCTCGGGCGAGCCGTCGTAGGCGACGCAGATGCGCGAATGCTCCCCGAAGCGCCCGCGCTGACCCGGGACCGCGACGGCCACCGCGCAGGGCGCACCGTGCAGGAGCCGCTGGATGGTCTTGCGGCCGGCGAGCTGACCTACGAGCCCGCGGTGCGACCCGCCGAGCACGATCAGGTCGGCGCCCACGGTCTCCGCGACGACGTCGAGCCCGGCGGCGGCCGAGGTGGCCGAGACCATCTGGTGCTCGCAGGGGACGCCGCCGTCGACGTTCGCCTCGGCGCGCTCGAGCGTCTCGGTGGCTTCTGCGAGCCGGTCCTCGAAGAGCCCGAACACGTGGGTGAGGACGAGGCGGCCGCCCTCGGGATCGCGCAGCTGCTGCGCCAGGGCGATCGCGTCGGCTTCGTGCTCGGAGCCGTCGCAGCCGACGATGATGGTGCGGTACACGGGGCGATTCCTTTCGTACTGGAAGTCCTGTCGCAGAGCCTGAGGGTTGGCGGGCGGCCGCGCATCGGGGAACCGCCGCGGCCGGGTGTGGGTTTCCCGCAGCCTCGCCGCGCCGGGTTGCGGATGCCGGCGCGTCCTCGCGGGCGTAGGTTCGGTCGTGCGATGGCGCGCTCCGAACTGGCATCGACGCCGGACTTCGTGGCCGACGTAGCCCTCAGACACGGCGGCACGGTGCACGTGCGCCCGACGCGGCACGGCGACGGGCCGCGGCTCGGCGCCTTTCTCGCCGCGCTCTCCGAGCGCGACCGCTATCTGCGCTTCTTCAGCGCGGCAGTGAACGCCGAGCGCACCGCGGAGGCCCTGGTCGCCGCGCCCGGCCTCGGGCTCGTCGCCGTGACGGGCGACGACGAGGTGGTCGCGCACGCCCTGTACGCCACCATCGACGGCGGGTGCGAGGCCGAGGTCGCGTTCGCGGTCGCCGCCGGATGGCAGGCCCACGGTCTCGCCACCACGCTGCTGGCGGAGCTCGCGCAGGGGGCCGCCGCGAGCGGCGTCCGCACCTTCACGGCGAGTGTCCTGCCGGCGAACCACCGGATGATCAGGGTGTTCCGGGAGTCCGGCTTCCCGGTCGAGGTGGCGACCGCCGACGGCGAGCTGCACGTGACCTTCCCCACGTCGCTGACGGCGTCCGGCCGCCGGCGCTTCGAGGAACGCGAGGCCACCGCGGCGGCCAGCGCCGTCGCGCACGTGCTGCGACCGGCATCGATCGCCGTCCTCGGCGCGTCGCCCGGCAGCGACGGCGCGCGCATCGTGGCCAACCTCGAGGCCGGCGACTACTCGGGCAGCCTGACGGCCACCGTCGCGGGCGCGGACGCCGACCTCGAGCTGGCCGTCCTCGCGGTCCCGGCGGACGCCGTCGTCGCGGCGGCGCGCGACTGCGCCGCCCACGGCGTGCGGACCCTGGTGGTCACCACGAGCGTCGGCCCGCAGGTCGGCGCGCGGCTGCTCGAGATCTGCCGGGCAGCCGGGATGCGCATGGTCGGCCCGGACTCCCGCGGCGTCGGGAACACCGCTCCCTCGGTCGCGTTGCGCGCCACCGTCGCGGGCGGCGCGCCGCGGCGCGGGCGCGTCGCCCTGGCCTCGCAGAGCGGCGCGATCGCCGGCGCCGCCCTCGACCGCGCGCGCCGCAGCGGCGTCGG
This sequence comes from Solirubrobacterales bacterium, assembly GCA_038318085.1. Lineage (GTDB taxonomy): Bacteria > Actinomycetota > Thermoleophilia > Solirubrobacterales > Solirubrobacteraceae > DATLGB01. Next base: position 16,210 of record JBBQBV010000063.1, on the reverse strand, counting down.
CGTCTCCTCGTGGGTCGCGCTGGGTGACAAGGCCGACCTGTCCGGCAACGACTTTCTGCAGTTCTGGGAGCGCGACCCGGACACCGACGTCGTCATGCTGTACCTGGAGTCCTTCGGCAACCCGCACCGCTTCGGTCGCATCGCGCGCCGCCTGAGCGCGGCGAAGCCGGTGATCGCCGTCAAGAGCGGGCGCACCGCCGCCGGGCACCAGGTCGGCGGCTCCCGCACGGGCGCGCTGCTCGCGGCGGCCGACACCACCGTCGACGCGCTGTTCCGCCACGCCGGCGTCATCCGCGCCGACACGGTCGAGGAGATGGTCGACGTCGCCGCCGTGCTCACGCGGCAGCCGCTCCCCCGCGGGAACCGCGTCGCGATCGTCACCGACGCGGGCGGACCGGGACTCCTCTGCGCGGACGCCTGCGTGGCGAACGGCCTACGCGTGCCGGCGACTGGCGCCGTGAACCTCGGCCACTCGGCCACCGCGCACGACTACGCCGACGCCGTGCGAGCGCTCGTCGCCGACCCCGACGTGGACGCGGTGATCGCGGTCCGCGCCGGCCGCGCCGGCGGCGTCGCGGCGGCCATCGACGCCGTAGCTGCCGGTCCGGAGGCGGCGGCCACCACTGTGCTGCGCGTCGTGATGGGCCACGACCGCCACGCCGCCGAGCGCGGCGTGCCGGTGTTCGGGACCGTCGAGGAGGCCGCTCGGACGCTCGGTCATGTCGTCCGCCACGCGGCTCGCGCCCGGAGGGCGCCGGACCCCGCCGTACCGCCGCCCGGCGCCGACCCCGACCGCGCGGCGGCGATCATCGCCGCAGAGCTGGCGGGCGGCGCCGACTGGCTCGACGCCGGCGCGGTCCGCGCGCTGCTGACCGCCTACGGGATCCCGCTCGCCCGCGACGGCGCGGCGGCCTCCGGCACCGAGCTGATCCTGGGCGTCGTGGGTGACCCGCACTTCGGCGCGCTCGTCGCCGTCGGCGCGGGCGGCCCCGCCGCCGAGCTGATCGGCGACGTGCAGGTCCGGCTGGCGCCGCTCGGCCCACGGGCGGCCGGGGAGATGCTGCGTGAGCTGCGGACCTTCCCGCAGCTGGACGGCTACCGGGGCGCCCGGCCCGCGAATGTCGCCGGCGTCGAGAATCTGATCGTCCGCGTGGCGGCGCTGGCCGCCGCCCACCCCGAGGTCGCCGAGCTGGACTGCGACCCGCTGGTCGCCGGCCCCGAGGAGGCGGTCGTCGTGAGCGCCCGCGTCCGGCTCCGCCGTCCGCCCGCGCCGCGGCCCTACGGGGCGCTGGACCGCTGAAGGCCGCGCCCGCTAGGCCGGCGTCACGAGCAGGTCGCCGTGCGTCGCGAGGTAGGGTGACAGGTGGCGGCCGACGATCTTGTCCGGCGGCCACCATGGGGCCTCCGTGCCGAAGCCGGGCCGCAGGCCGGGTACCGGCGGGTGGCGCAGGTAGCGCGGGCCCTCGCCGGTGAGGAGGATCGCCCGCAGCACGGGCTCGTAGCGCTCGACCGCGACCGGCACGCCGGCCTCAGCGACGATGACGGCGGCCGCGACGTCGGCCTGCTGGGCCGTGAGCCCGCCCTGCTTGCGCCTCCGCGCAGACATGTCCCCGATCGCGAAGACGTCGGCGAGTCCCTGGACGCGGCAAAAGTCGTCGACCGGCACGAAGCCGGCGCCGTCCCGCGACACGCCCTCGACGGCGGGCCCGACGAGCCCGGGGAGCGCGACGACGACGTCGGCGGACAGCGACCCGCCCATCGGGACGAGCAGCCGCTCGCCGTCGAAGGACTCGGGGACGGTGCCGGTGAAGACCTCGACGCCGCGGTCGCGCAGCAGCGCGGCGACGTCCGCGCTGGCCTCGGGACCGAAGCACTCGAGCGGGGTGCGCTCGCCGGTGACCAGCGCGACGGCCGGCCCACCATCCGCCGCCCGCGAGCGGGCGGCGGTGAACAGCGCGAGCTCGTACGCCGGGAGCCCCCAGACGGCGGACGCCGTGGTCACGAACAGCACGCGGGCGTTCGCGGGCAGCTTCTCCTCCGCCAGCAGGTCTCCGAGCTCCGCCGCGTTGGCCGGCCCGAGGAAGGTGAAGGCGCCCTCCACGACCGTGATGGGGCGCGCCCCGAGCGCGAGCACCAGCTGGTCGTAGGCGAGGACGCCGTCGTCGGTGTGGACCTCGCGCCGCTCGGCGTCCACCCGCCGCAGCCTCCCCTCCTTCAACCCGAAGCCGACGTCGGCGGCGACGCTGGCGAGATCGACCTCCACCGCCGCCCCGTGCCCGAAGGGCGTCGCCACCGACCAGGGCCGGTACGTGAACACCGGCGCCGCCGCGAGCAGGTCCACCGTGAGGCGATCGCCGGCGAGCGCGCGCAACGCCAGCGCGGCCTCCAGGCCGCCCACGCCGCCGCCCACCACCAGGACCCGTGGCGCGGCGCCGGTCACGAGTGCGCGACCCTCGCCGCGGCCGTCTGGAGCCGACGCTCGAGGCTCGGCGCGTGGCGCTCGCCGTCGAGCGCGTCGAGAAACGGCGCCAGGCGCTGCCCGGCGATCTTGCTCGGCGGCCACCACAGCGCCTCGCTGGAGATCTCGCCGGCGTCGTGGCCGTCGAGCCGGCGTCGCAGATACCACGCGCGGCGCCCAGCGATCAGCATACCTCGCAGCACCGGCTCGAACCTGCCGTCCTCGACGGCGCAGCCGGCCGCCCTGGCGATCGACCTGGCGGCCACCTCGGCCTGCTGGGTGGCCAGGCCGCCGTGCTTGATCGGTGAGAACGCGCTGCCGTCGCCGGCGGCCCATACCCCCGGGGTGTGGTCGACGCAGCCATGATCGTCGACGGGCACGAAGCCGCCGGCGTCCGCCGGGAGCCCGGCCAGGTGCCGCCCGACTGGGGTCGGAAGCACGACGAGACGGTCTGCCGTCGGGATCGTGGATCCGTTCTGGAAGCGGACCCCGGCCTCCGCCAGCGCGGCGTCCATCTGCTCGGAGGCCGCGTCGCCGAAGCGCTCGAGCGGGCGGCCCTCGTGGCTTGCGAGCGTCAGCACCACGTGGTCCAGGCACATCTCGCGGACGCGCTCGGCCGTCTGCAGCGCGAGCTCGTACAGCGGCAGCGTCCAGGCCGCCCCGGCGGGCGCCATGAACGCGACCGAGCGGACGTAGCCGCCTTCGAGGTCCCGGATGAGCCCGTGCATCCGGTCGATCGCGTCCGGCCCGGCGAACGTCAGAGCGCCCGGCTCGGCACGGAACAGCTCCGCGCCGGTCGCCACGAGCAGCGCGTCGTAGCGCACATCCTCCCCGGCGCCGGTGCGGACGAGTCGCTCACCGGGCACCACCCGCAGGAGCGAGTCACAGCGGACGGACACCCCGAGGTCGGCCAGGTGCTCGTACGAGTAGCGCCGAACCCCGGCGCGGGCGAACGGCTCCACCACGCTCAGCGGCCGGTAGACGTACTCGCTGGAGGGGGTCAGCAGCTCGAGCTCGATGTGCGGCGCGAGCTCGCGGAGCGTCAGGATGGCCTCCAGCGCGGCGGGGCCGCCGCCCGCGATGACGGTCTTGAACGGGGCTTCGGTGGGCATGCAACTGAACGTACGCACGCGCAGGACGGCGCCATACGGGTCCCACCGCGCACCCAGGACGTAGTTCCCCGCAGCTTTGGTCAGGCGGCGAGAGCACGGCACATCATGCGCACCCAGGCATCGACCAGCGCTAGGGCGCCGACGGCCGGAATGCACGTGACTCAGGAAATGCACTCGCGTACATCAGCGTCTCGGAGGCCATACGGCGCGCCATCGGCCAGTACCTCCGAGCCAGCTGACGGGACCCGGACTGCATGACGTCCTCGAGGCGCTCGGTCGCCGGGCTGGCCAGAGGCCGCTCGGCCTCCCCGGCGTAGTCGATCTCGACCATCGGCAGCCGGCGGCGGTCGGCGTTCAGCGCCACGGGCAGGAGGCTCATCGGTGCAGTGCCTCGTAGGCGTTGCGGGCACTGTCAGTCTGCCGGATCTCCTGCGCCACGGCCCACCGCCGCGTCTCCCGTTCGACGGCGAACGTGGTCCAGCCCTCGCCGTCCTCGCCGCTGAGGTGGATAAGCAGGGTGCGCTCGTCGTGCTCGACGCGCAGCCGGTGGCGCGGGTTGGCCTGCTCGTGCAGCGCACGAACCGGGCGGGACGGGTCGTCGTCGGACTCGGCCACGAAGGAGGTCCAGCGGCTCCTCCTCGCTTCGTCTGGGGCCATCTCGCAGCGCCTCCTTCGTCGGTGGTGTGCGCGAATGGTGACGCTTTCGCGCTGCCGGGTCAGCGCGCGCGCAACTCCTCGGGCTGCGGCCGGCGCAGGGCGCGCAGCGTAAGGCTCCCGGCCGCTCCGACCGCGCCGCCCGCGACCGCGACCACGGCGAACAGGTAGCCCCAGGGCACGGTGAGCACGTCGGGGGGCGGGTCAAAGACGCCCGTCAGGATCTTCACGAGCATCAGCGAGAGGGCCGCCGCGATCGCCGCCCCGAGGACGATCCCGCCGAGCGTGACGTACAGCGACTCGCTCCAGACGAAGGCGCCGAGCTGGCGCGGCCGGGCGCCCAGCGCCGCGACCAGGACGAAGGTGCGGCGCCGCTCGCGAAAGCCCACGCCGAGCGCGAGGCCGGACGCGGCGACGGCGAGCACGAGCGCGAAGCCGAGCTCGACCCGGGTCAGGCCCGAGAGCTCGACCGCCGTCAGGTTGGACCCGATCACGCGGCGCTGCTCGTCGACGTCTGAGACCTTCGCCGTCGTGCCCAGCCTCGCCCGCAGCCGGTGGGCCACGGTCTTCGGCGCGGTCCCGTCCGTCTGCACCAGGAAGGTTCCGATCGCCTTCGAGCCCGTGGCGCGGGCGATGTAGCTCGCGTTGGCGACGAGGAAGCTGTCCTTCGGCGCCGTCGGGAACTCCCGGGCGACGCCCGCGTAGTGAAACGGGACGGTGCGCCCGTTGAGGCGCAGCCGCAGCAGGTCGCCGGGGTGCAGCTGGAAGTCCTTGACCGTCTCCTCGGAGACGAGCAGGCTGTCGGCCCTGGCGGCCAGCTTGCCCATCAGCTCGGCGGCGGTGCCGCCCGCAAACCACGAGTTCTGCAGCTTGCCGGCCGCGGTGATCGTCGCCGGACGCACGCCGTAAAGGTCCTGCAGGTCCGCCCCGACGTAGGCGAAGCGATGCTGCAGCGGCTCCACGGCGCCCATGCCGGCGACGCGCGGGACGGCCGTCCGGGTGCCGGACGAGTCGACGACCGTCACGTCGGCGCCGTTGGTCAGCCGCGCGTCGACCTCTGCCTGCGCCTTGTAGGTCGAGTTGAAGACGGCCGTCGAGGCGCCGAACGCGGCGGTCAGAGCGAGCAGGGTGACGCCGGCGGCGAGCGCCCCGCGGCGCCGGCGCAGGCTGGAGGCGACGACGCCCGACAGCGGCCCGGCTACGGGCCGGATCAGCCGCCGCACGGCGCCGCCGCGCTGCAGGATGGCCTGCGCGAGCTCGTGCACGAGCAGGCCCGTCCCGAGCCAGCCCAGCGCGGGTGCCAGCAGCGCGTACCAGTTCACCGAGACCTGCGGAACGCCCTCCGGAGCGAGCACGAGGTTGTAGCCGTTGCGCGAGGCCTGCCAGAACACGAGGCCGGAGCCGGCGAGCGCGAGCAGCGCGAGGGCCGTGCGCCGGCGCCCGTGGTCGCGGCCGGCGCCGCGGCGCTGGCCGGCCACCGTCAGCGAGCGCGCGTCGCGCCAGCCGGGCACGACGATCGCCGCCACCGCGGCGGCGAGCCCGGCCAGGGCGCTGCCCGCGCCCCAGACGACAGCGCTGAGCGTGGTCCCGCCGAAGGTGGCCGAGCCGAACGCCAGCTGGCCGACGACGAGGGCCGTGCCGAGGCCCAGCGCCACCCCGGTGAGGCCGCTCGCCGCCGCCTCGGCGCCGGCGAGCCGCACGAGCTGCCTCGTCGTCGCCCCGCGGGTGCGCAGCAGCGCAGCGTCGCGCCGGCGCTGCTCGCCGCCGAGCGCGGCCAGCGACGCCGTGACGAGCCCGGCGATCACGGCTCCCGGCAGGCCCAGGAACAAGAAGAGCAGGCTGGCGTAGAGCGCGTCCTCGCGCGCCTGGTCGAGGGCGGTCCCGAGGTTGTCGCCGACGAGCCCGCCGCCGGCCAGGCGGGTCTCGAGGTTGCGGCCGCGGCCCGAGACGTCGGTGAAGGCGGCCCCCGGCGTCCTGGGGAGCGCGTGTGACAGCTTGATGTGCAGCTGCGTCTGCGCACCCGCGCCGAGCAGGCGCGCGAACGTCGGCGCCGGCAGCAGCACGACGTTGTCCGGCGGCGCCTGCGGCTGGGCTCCGACAGGGGCCCCCACGCGCTGGAAGAGGGAGTCGGCGGCGGGCAGGTCGACGACGCCGTCGACGCGGACCTTCGCGGCGGCCCGGCCGCGGCGGCCGATCGTGATCGTGTCGCCCGGCGCCGCGTGCAGGTTGGCCGCGGTCTGCTGCGCGATCAGCACGCCGCTGCCGCGCCCCGCGAGCGTCCGCACCTGGCCGGGAAAGGCCCGGGCGTACCCCGCGGGGATCCCGAGCACCTTGCCGGGGCCGGTCTGCTGGGAGCCGCCGCCGGTCGCGGCGCCGAGGCCCGTGGTGTCGGCGTAGCCGACCGGGAGCACCTGCTGCAGCCCGCGCGTGCGCCGCACCTCAATAAGCGCGCTTGCCGCCGACGTTCCCGGGCGCAGCGCGAGCTGCCAGTCGACGGCCACACGCGCGGCCGCCCGCTTGGTCATCTGGCCCGTGGTGGCCGACAGGAAGGTGCCCACGGACGCGAGCAGCGCCACGCACACCGCGACGCCGAGGGCCGTCCCGGCCAGCCGCGTGCGGCGGCGGCTGACCAGGCCCTTGATCCACAGCGCGGTCATGCCGACACCGCCTGGCTGACGCGGCCGTCGCGGATCATGATGCGGCGCTCGAAGCGGTCCGCGACGAGCGGATCGTGGGTGGCGACGACCAGGGCAGCCGAGGTGCTCAGCAGCGCGTCGATCACGGCCGCGGCCGTGGCCGAGTCGAGCTGGCCCGTCGGCTCGTCGGCGAGGATGAGCTGCACGTCAGTGGCCAGCGCGCGAGCCACGGCGGCGCGCTGCAGCTGGCCGCCGGAGATCTCCTCGGGCAGGCGGTCGGCCTCGCCGGTCAGCCCGACGGTCTCGAGGGCCGTGGCGACGCGGTCTGCGACCTCGGAGGCGGCGACGTCGGCGAGCAGCAGCGGGAGGGCGACGTTCTCCGCGACGGTCAGGGGCGGCAGCAGGCTGGGGCCCTGGAAGACGACGGCCACGGCGGTGGGGCGCAGGGCGCGGCGGTCGCCGATGGCGGGCCAGCTGACCTGGCCGACGGTCGGGTCGTCGAGCCCGGCCATCAGCGCCAGCAGCGTCGACTTGCCCGAGCCCGACGGCCCGACCAGCGCCAGCCGCTCGCCGGCTGCGACCTCGAGGTCGGTCGGCTGCAGGGCGACGGTCTCGCCGAACGTGCGGCCGGCTCCGGCGCAGCGGACGAGCGAGTCGGCGGCGGTCATGCGGCGAGCTGCCCGTCGCGCAGGTGGATGACCCGGTCGGCGGCGGCCGCCGCGTCCGGGCTGTGGGTGACGATCACGACGGCCGTGCCCGCTTGGGCGTGCTCGCGCAGCAGGGCGACGACGCGGCCTGCCGTCTCGCTGTCGAGCTCCCCCGTCGGCTCGTCGGCGAGCAGCACCGCGGGATCGTTGGCCAGCGCGACGGCGAGGCCGGCGCGCGCGAGCTCGCCGCCCGACAGCCGGCTGGGGCGAAAGCCGGCGCGCGCCGAGAGCCCCACGCGCTCCAGCACGGCCTCCCGGCGCTCGCGGTCCTCGCCGCCCGCGAGCCGCTGGGCGGCGACGAGGTTGTCGGTCACCGACAGGTGCTCGAGCAGGTTGTGGTCCTGGAAGACCATGCCGATGCGCCGGGCGCGCAGCCGCGCGCGGTCCTCCTCGGAGCGCCGCGACAGCCGCTCGCCCTCGATGCGCACGGTGCCGCCGTCAGGCTCGTCGAGGCCCGCCAGGCAGGCCAGCAGCGTGGACTTCCCCGACCCCGAAGGGCCCGTGACCGCCAACATCTCACCGCGCTCGACGGCGAGCGAGACGCCCTGCAACGCGAGCGCCTCGTCGTCGCCGGCGTGAAAGAAGCGGTATAGCGAGACGGCCTCCAGGACGGCGGTCATCGGGTGAACCGCACGGAGTCCGTGACGATCCGCCACGGGTCGACGTTGTCGGCGCCCTTCGGACCGGACAGGGTCAGAACCGCCGTGGCGCCCTTGTGGCGGAAGCTGTAGCGCTCGACGGCGTCGGAGACCTGCTTGCCGGTCACTGCGTTCGGCTTGGCCGCCACGATGTACAGCTCGCGCTTCGCCTTTCCGGCGGTCCGCGTCACCGTGCTGGACTTCGCGCCCTTGACGGCCGGCCCCGGCCGGGCCGACAGCGCGATCGAGTTCAGCTTGTCCGTGAAGACGACGCTCCCGGACTTCGCGGTCCGCGACCAGCCCTCGGGCACCTTGACCGAGTAGCCCGCGCCGGGTACGGGGTAGCGGACGTAGGCCTGGTTGTCCGGGATGTCGCCGGCGGGGCTGACCTCCTTGGCGTTGGGGCTCGCCGGCTTGGATGCGGCGCTCCCGCCGCAGCCCGCCAAGACGACGACGGCGGCAGCGGCGAGGGCGGGGAGGCGGTAGCGCATGCCGGCGACCGTATGCCCGGCGGCTCCGCGGCCGGCGACGGCCAGGTCAACGCCAGGTCAATCCCGTGCGCCGGGCGGTACGGTCGGTCTCATGGCCGCCCCGGGCATCCTGGTCGTGGAGGACGACGACGCCATCGCGGCCGCCCTCGTGCGGGTGCTGCGCAGCCAGGGCCACCCGGTCCACCACCTCGACCGCGGAGCCCGCGCCCACCTCGCCGCCACGCGCGAGACGGCGCTGGTGATCCTCGACCTCGGCCTGCCCGACGTCGACGGGCTCGACGTCTGCCGCAAGCTGCGCGCGGCCCGTCCAGACCTCGCGATCCTCATCCTCACGGCGCGCGACCAGGAGATCGACGTCGTCACCGGCCTCGACGCCGGCGCCGACGACTACCTCGTCAAGCCGTTCCGGCTGAGCGAGCTGCTGGCCCGCGTGCGGGCCGGCCTGCGACGCGTCGAGGACGCCGCCGAGCCCGAGCCGCCGCTGCGCGCCGGAACGGTCGTGGTCGACCGCGGCGCCCGGCGCGCCTGGCGTGGCGACGAGGAGCTCCAGCTGCGGCCCAAGGAGTTCGACCTGCTCGCCGTGCTCGTGGCCGACGCGGGACGGGTCGTGACGCGCGACCGGATCATGCGCGACGTGTGGGACACCGACTGGCTCGGGTCCACCAAGACGCTCGACACCCACGTCCTCTCGCTGCGCGGCAAGGTCGGCGCCGAGCACATCACCACGCTGCGCGGCGTGGGCTACCGCTTCGAGGCATGAGGCGCCGGCTGGTCCTCGCGATCGCCGGCGTCGCGGCCACGGCGGTGGTGCTCTTCGCGGTGCCTCTCGGTCTGGTGCTGCGCGGGCAGTACCGCGACCGCGAGACGCTGCGCCTCCAGCGCGACATCATCGCCGCGACACGCGCGATCGACCTCGGCGCGGGGCGCGACCGGGTGGAGCTGCCCCCGAGCCGCGACGCGCTGGCCGTCTACGACCGGGCCGGGCGGCGCCTCGCAGGCCGCGGACCCGCCCGCGCCGACACCGCCGTGCGCCGGGTGCTGGCCGGCGGGCGCCCGGCCGACGGCAAGGCCGCGGGAGCGCTCGTCACCGCCGTCCCGCTGGTGGTCGCCGAGCGCGTCACGGGCGCCGTGCGCGCCGCGCGCTCCGACGAGGCGGTCGAGGGCGCCGCCAACCGCGCCTGGGCCCTGATCGCCGCCCTCGCCGTCGGCCTGCTCGGGGCGGCCGCCGCCGCGGCGGTGCTGCTCGCTCGTCGGCTCGCACGACCGCTCGAGGATCTCGCCGCCGCGGCAGCGCGACTTGGCGACGGAGGCGCGTCGACCGCCGCGCACCGGCGCTCCAGGGTCGCCGAGGTCGACGCCGTGGCCGCCGCGCTGGCGCAGACGGGCGAGCGCCTCGCGGCGACGCTCGCCCGCGAGCGCGCCTTCAGCGCCGACGCGTCGCACCAGTTGCGCACGCCGCTGGCGGCGCTGCGGCTCGAGCTCGAGGCGCTGGAGCTGCGCGGCGAGCGCAGCGCCGAGCTCAGCGCCGCCCTGCGCGAGGTCGACCGGCTGCAGGCCACCGTGGAGACGCTGCTCGCGGTGGCCCGCGACGCCCCGCGCCCCGCCGGCGCCGCGGACGTCGCAGCGCTGCTGGGCGAGCTCGACGGCGCCTGGCGCGGCCGGCTGGCGGCCACCGCCCGCCCGCTGCGCGTCCGCGAGCCCGCCGAGCCGATCGTCCTGCGCAGCGCCCCGACCGTCGTGCGCGAGGTGCTCGACATCCTGCTCGCCAACGCGCTCGAGCACGGGGCCGGCGCCGTGAGCGTCAGCGTGCGCAGCGCGGGCGAGTGGGCCCACCTCGACGTCAGTGACGAGGGCCCGGGCGTGGACGGCGCGGCGGACGGGCTGTTCGACCGCCGCACGGGCTCGGGCCGCGGGATCGGCCTGGCCCTGGCCCGTTCGCTCGCCCAGGCCGAGGGCGGGGAGCTCGTCGCGGCCGGAGCGACGTTCACGCTCACGCTCCCCGCGTGACGCTCCCCGACCGGAACCGACGCAAGCCGCCGAGAGGAACTAGCGATCGAAGCGCGAGGTCAGATCGTCGAGGCCGTCGATGAGGTCTGACACCCGGCGCACCGCGGGGTGCCGGCGCGCGTCGGACAGCTTGCTCGAGACCTCCTCACGGATGTCGCCGAGGATCTTGCCGAAGCTGTCGTCGGTGCTGACGTGGCCGAGCTCCTCTTCCGTCGGGCCGGCTGCCGCCTCGCGCGCCGCGCGCCGTGCCTGTTCGCGGAGCGCGTGGGCTTCGCGCAGCTCGCGCTCGAGGTCGGCCATCCGCGACGCCACCGACGCGTCGCGAGCGGACGGCGGAGGCGCGGTCCGCCGCTGCGCGTGCACGGCGCGTGCCTGGTCGTAGGCCTCCTGGATCTCCTGGAAGCGGCGCGTGGACTCGTCCGAGCCTCCGTTGTGATCTGGATGGTGCAGCTTGACCATGCGCCGGTAAGCGTCGTGCAGCTCCTCCGAGGAGGCGTCAGAGCGGAGGCCGAGCACGTGGTACGGATCGCGGACGGCCACGCGGCAACCCTAGGTCACCAATATGCCAGCGTTGACCGGGCGCTGACCCGGGCAAACGCACGGCGCTGACCCGGGCGCGCCAGAGTGCCGGCGTGGCCCCCTCCCGACTGCTCGTCGTCGAGGACGACGGCTCCCTGGCCCACGCCCTCGAACTCGAGCTCACGCACGCCGGCTATGCCGTCCGCACGGTCGCCGACGGCCCGCTCGCGTTGCGCGTCGCGGAGGAGTTCGACCCCGAGCTCGTCCTGCTCGACCTGGGCCTGCCCACCCTCGACGGCCTCGACGTCTGCCGGCGGCTGCGTGCGCGCACCCGTGCGCCGATCCTGATCCTCACCGCGCGCGACGCGATCGCCGACCGCGTACGTGGCCTCGACGCGGGCGCCGACGACTACCTCGTCAAGCCGTTCGCCCTCGACGAGCTGATGGCTCGGGTGCGCTCCGCACTGCGGCGGGCCTCGCTGCGCGACGAGGGCCGGGTACTGACGGCCGGAGAGCTCACGCTCGACACGACCGCGCGGGCGGTCACGCACGGTGAAGAGCCGGTCGAGCTCACGCGGCGCGAGTTCGACCTGCTCGAGTGTCTGATGCGCCATCCCGGCCAGGTCCTCGACCGAGCGACCCTCTTGGCGGACGTCTGGGGCTACGACTTCCTCGGCGGCTCCAACGTGGTCGACGTCTACGTCAGCTACCTGCGGACCAAGCTCGGCGAGCCGGGGCTGATCGACACTGTGCGGGGCATCGGCTACGTTCTGCGGCCGCCGCGGTGACCGCCCTCGGACTGCGGGCGCGCTTCGCGCTGCTGGCCGCCGCCCTGGTGCTTGTCATCGCCTCGGCGGTCGGAGCCGGTGGCTACCTCGTACTGCGCCACGCGCTGCTCGCCCGGGCCGACCGCGAGGCCCGCGGGCAGGCACAGCAGCTCGCCGGCCTCGTCGACGTCGGCGGTCCCGAACAGCCGCAGGCAAACCAGGTCGAGATCAGCGATCCCTCGCTGATCCACGGATTCGCCCGCGGCGGGCTGCGGGTCAGCGCCCTGCGGACCGATGGCCGCGTCATCCAGGCCAACGGCCAGGCACCGGGGCTCCCTGAGCGGAGTCGCCGCCAATGCGTGTCGTCCGGCTCCGCGCTCGTCCACCTCGGACACCCGGAGGTCGCGATTGCCTGCGCCCGCGTCGGATCGACTCGCGAGCCGACCGGGCTCATCGCCGTCGCAGCACCGCTCGCCGACGAGCGTCAGGCGCTCGCACGGCTCGCCGCCGCGCTGGCGATCGGGGTGGCCGCCGGCACGGTGCTCGCGGCGGTGCTCGCGCGCTCCGTCGCACACCGCGCATTGCGTCCAGCGCGGCAGATCGCCAGCGCGGCGGAAGCGATTCGCGGCGGCGCGCTCAACCAGCGCATCGAGTACCGCGGGCCGCGTGACGAGCTCGGCGAGCTCGCCGACATCCTCGACGCCTCCTTCGCCGAGCTCGAGCAGGCAGTCCAGCACCAGCGCCGCTTCGTCGCGGACGCCTCCCACGAGCTGCGCACCCCGATCGCCACCATCCGGGCCCACGCCGAGCTGCTGCGCGGCTGGGCCGGGCAGTCGCCGCCGGCACGGTCCGCCGCGCTCGCGGCGATCGACCAGGCCAGCCGCACGGCCGGCCGCCTCGTCGCCGACCTCCTGTACCTCGCCCGCCTCGACCGGCTTCCGGCGCCGATGCGCCTGCCGACCCAGCTCGATCAGATCGTGATCGACGCCGTCCGCGAGGCCCAGCCGCTGCGTCCCGAGGTGCCGATCTCGGTCGAGCACCTCGACGAGACGCGGCTGAGCGCGGACGAGCTGGCGCTCCGGCGCGTGCTTGTCAATCTCATCGCCAACGCGCTGCGCATGAGCCCGCATGCGACCGGTGTTCGCGTGGCGCTCAGGCGCGCCGGCGTGCACGCGACCGTCACGGTCAGCGACCGGGGACCGGGCATCCCGGCCGACCAGCTCGAGCGCATCTTCGAGCGCTTCCGCACCACGACGTCGCCCCGCTCGGGCCATCCCGGTCTGGGTCTGGCCATCGCGCGCGAGATCGCCCGCGCCCACGGCGGCGACGTCCGCGCTCGCAACGACCCCGGCGGCGGAGCCGTGTTCACCGTCGACCTGCCTCTAACCGAACGTGCACCGGGCTCTGGCTGAGGTCTAATGGAGCCGGCGTACGGTCCGGACCATGACTAGAGCCATACGTCCCACCCTGCTGCTGTTGCTTGCCGCCGTGGCGATCGCCGCGATGCTCCTGATCATCGGAGCGCTGCGCAACGGGCCTGCCGTCGCGGGCGCGGCGACGCGTCACCACCAGGCCGTCCACCGCACACACGCCGCGAAGCACCGCGCCACCCATGCCGCCCGCGCGGCTGCCGCCGCCGATACGGAATCCGCGGACGGCGAGACCGCCGACGCACCCGACGCACCCGACGCCGGGGAGCAAGCCTCCAGCGAGCCCGCTGGGGAGACCGCCGACGGTCACCAGGATGCCCAGGGGGAGCAGGTCGACCACCAGTGCCCGCCGGACTGCGCCGACGGCGAAACCCCATAGCGAGGAGCGCCTGGACTGGCCACGGTGTGGTGCCGGTGACCGATACCACACCGTGGCTGCCGGCGCCGAGGCCGGCTTCGCTATCGGGCCCTGCGGGGCCCGCGAACCGGGGGAAGGTCGGCGCGGACGAGCCGCCCACCGCGGAATGTCGCGGCGGCGATCACCATGCCGGCACCGACCAGGATCACGTCCTTGAGCACGTACTGGCCCTCCAGGGTCGGCGCGTGGTGCGGACCCGCGAACAGGCGACCGGGCAGCAGCACGAGCGGTGACAGGATGCCCACGAACTCTATCGCCAGCAGCCAGATCGCCACGCGCATGAAGCGACCGGAGATCAGGCAGGCACCGATGAAGCACTCGAGCGTGGCGATGGCCACGAGGCTCACGCCGTCGGGGACCAGGCCGAAGGTCAGGAGGTGGGTCGTCGCCTCGGTCAGGTTCTCCGCAGGGCTGACGCCCGGAAAGTACTTCAGCACGCCGAACCCCAAGAAGACCGCCCCGACGGCGACCCGGAGCACGGCGACACTGTGGGTCACGAGCCAATGGTGGATCAGGTTCTCGACGTGCTGTAGGCGGCCCATGCCCGTTCCTGCGCGATCGACCCCCGGCCCAGATCACGACGCCTCGGCATTCCTGCTCGTAGAGTCGGGTCGTGGGGAGGTGAGCACGAACGAGCGGACCGCTGACGCAGGTGGGCGCGCTTCCCATCTCCACTCCGCCCGAACACTTCCGGCAATATACTTCTGGTAAGTGGAGATAGACGCATTATGCTTCTGATATGGTCCAAAAGCGTCCGCGTCCTTATTCGCCATACGCCGTTGAGGCGGCGCGCCTGCTGGGTGCCCAGATCCGGCTTGCGCGGCGCGAACGGCGCTGGTCGCAGAACGAGCTCGCAGCCCGGGCCGACACGACGTCGCGCACGGTCTACAAGATCGAGCACGGCGACCTGAGCGTCGGCCTTGGCGTCACCTTCGAGGCCGCGGCGCTGCTCGGCGTGCCGCTCTTCTATGCCGACCGGTCCCGGCTGCGCGCTGATCTCGACCGCACCGAGGCGCGCAGCGCGCTCCTTCCGCGCCCGGGCCGGCGTCGGAACGATGAGGTCAAAGATGACTTCTGAGCCGGCCGAGGCGTTCGTATGGGCCTGGCTGCCGGGCGCGGAAGAGCCCGTGGTCGCGGGCCGGATCGAGCTCGACGAGGGGATCGTGCGCTTCAACTACGGTCGCAGCTACCTCGCGCGTCCCGAGGCGATTCCGCTCTACCTGCCCGAGCTGCCGCTCCGCTCTGGGACGATCGAGCCGATCGGCGGGCTCACCAGCCCGGGCTGCATCGAGGACGCGGGGCCCGACGCCTGGGGTCGGCGAGTCATCATGCAACACCTGCTCGGCGCGGGCGCAAAGGACGGTGAACCGACGGTCCTCGGGCCGCTCGTCTACCTCCAGCGCTCGGGCTCGGACCGGATCGGAGCGCTCGACTTCCAAGAGCGCGCCGACGTCTATGCCAGCCGCTACGAGACGACCACGCCGCTTCAGGATCTCATGGATGCGGCCGACCGCGTCGGTGAGGGCCGGCCGCTGCCTCCGGCACTCGACCTCGCGCTTCTGCACGGCAGCTCGGTCGGCGGCGCGCGCCCGAAGGCGCTCCTTCACGACGACGCCCGCGACCTGATCGCGAAGTTCTCGTCGAGCACCGATACCTACGCGGTCGTGAAGGGCGAGTTCGCGGCGATGGAGCTCGCCCGCCGCGCCGGCCTCGACGTCGCCAGCGTCGATCTCGTGCGGGTGATGGGCCGCGACGTTCTGCTCGTCGAGCGCTTCGACCGGGTGCCGGGAACGCGGCGGCGGCGCGCACTGGTCTCGGCGCTCACCATCCTCGGGCTCGACGAGCTGATGGCCCGCTATGCGAGCTATGCCGACCTGGCGCAGATCGTCCGCGAGCGTTTCACTGGCGCACGCGCGACGTTACGCGAGTTGTTCGCCCGCATCACCTTCAACATCCTCACGGGAAATAGCGACGATCACGCGCGCAACCACGCCGCGTTCTGGGATGGAGAATGGCTCACGCTCACGCCCGCCTATGACCTCTGCCCGCAACCGCGCGGCGGCGGCGAGACGAGCCAGGCGATGCTGATCGGCGCGGACGGGTTCCGCATGAGCCAGCTCGCCGGCTGCGTCGAGCGCGCGTCGAGCGCGCGTCGAGCTACATGCTGACCGAGAGCGGGGCGCGCGAGCTGATCGACCACCAGGTCGACGTGATAGAGCGCGAGTGGGACGAGGTCTGCGAGCGCGCGCGGATTTCCGAGGTCGAGCGCTCGTTCTTCTGGGGACGGCAGTTCCTGAACCGCTACGCCTTCGAGGGCTACTCATCCGCACCGGTCTGACCTCGCCGCGGGTAGGAGCCAAGCCCTCTTCCGGA
>JBBQBV010000062.1:0-19897 GCA_038318085.1 Solirubrobacterales bacterium | reverse complement strand
GATGAACGGCTGAGGTGGGGCGTCGGCGCGGTCGGCCGGCGCCCTACTTCGAGCCGGCGACCCGGGCGATCTCGGCGATCGAGGTGAGCCCGCGGCGCACCTTCTCCAAGCCGTCCTCGCGCAGGCGCATCATGCCCTCGCGCACCGCCTCGTGGGCGATCGCGTCCGCGCTGTCGCGGGCGACGGCCATGGTGCGCAGGGTCTCGGACATAGTCATGACCTCGTAGAGGCCGACACGGCCCTTGTAGCCGGTGCCGCCGCAGCGCGCGCACCCGACGGGCTCGTAGCACTCGAGGTCGAGGCCGACGTTGAACCCGTTCTGGCGCAGCACCTCGGCCGGCAGCATCACGCGGCGCTTGCACTGCTCGCACAGCCGGCGCGCGAGGCGCTGGGCGACGACGGCGTCGATCGCCGAGCCGACGAGGAAGGGCTCGATGCCCATCTCGGTCAGGCGGGCGATGGCCGTCGGCGCGTCGTTGGTGTGCAGCGTGGAGAGCACGAGGTGGCCGGTCAGCGACGCCTCGATGGCGATCTGCGCCGTCTCGCGGTCCCGGATCTCCCCGACCATGATGATGTCCGGATCGGCGCGCATCATGGCGCGCAGGCCCCCGGCGAACGTCAGGCCCTGCTTGTTGTTGACCTGGACCTGCTTGATGCCGTGCATCTGGTACTCGACCGGGTCCTCGATCGTGATGATGTTCTTCTCGGGGGTGTTGAGCTGGTTCAGCGCCGCGTAGAGCGAGGTGGACTTGCCCGAGCCCGTCGGGCCGGTGACGAGCACGGCGCCGTGGGCCTGCGTGAAGGCGTGGGTGAAGCGCTCGCGGGCCTGGGGCAGCATGCCAAGCTGGTCGAGCTCGATCTGCGCGTTGCTGGCGTCCAGGATGCGCATGACGACCGACTCGCCGTGCGCGGTCGGCAGCGTCACGACGCGCAGGTCGATGCGCTTGTTCTCGAGCTCCATCGAGACGCGGCCGTCCTGCGGGATGCGCCGCTCGGCGATGTCGAGCTCGGAGAGGATCTTGATGCGCGAGATGATCGTCGGGACGATCTTGACCGGGATCCGGGCGGCCTCGACGAGGATGCCGTCGACGCGGTAGCGGACCGTCATGTCCTCCTCGAAGGGCTCGAAATGGATGTCCGACGCACCGCGGTCGACGGCCTCGGAGATCACGCGGTGCACCAGCCCGATGACCGAGGCGTCCTCCTCGCCGTTGCCGCGGACCTGGAGGTCGGCGAGCTCGTACAGCGGGCCGGGCGAGGACACGGGACCGGGCGGCGGCGGGGGTGGCTCGGGCTGGCCGTTCTGGCCGCCATCGTTGACGATCGCCTCGCCCTCGCCCATCTCTGCGAGCCGCGCGAGCGCCCGCTCGATGTCCGGCCCGGCGGCGACCGCCGGGCGGACCTCGTAGCCCGTCATGACCGCGATGTCGTCGACCGCGAGCACGTTGCCCGGGTCGGCCATCGCGACCAGGAGGGTCCGGTCGTTGACGAAGGAGACGGGGAGCGCCCGGTAGCGCTTGACGGCGGCCGGGGTGACGAGCTTGGCGGCGTTGGGATCGAAGCGGTAGTGCAGGAGGTCGAGGTGGTCGAGCCCGAACTTCTCCGCGACGGCCCGCGAGACCTGGTCGTCGGTGAGCTTGCCCTCCTGCAGCAGCACGCGCTCGGCGCTCGAGCCCGCGCGTGCGGCCGCGCCGATCGCGCCCTGCATCTCGTCGGAGGCGACGAAGCCGAGCTCGACGATGACGTCGTCCAGCGTGCGCCCGGAGCCGCCGCGGCGCGACGGCGGCGTGACGCCCGGCCGGCGGATCTGGCTGGGGCTTGCCTCTGCGGTGGACATGGGTGGGTTCATGGGGTTCGCTGGTCGGTCACGGCGCCGCGCATCGCCTCGCGAGGCGGGGGCCGGCCGGTCCAGCGTTCGAGTGAGAGAGCCCCCTGGGAAACCAGGATCTCGAGTCCGTCGATCACGTCCGCCCCGCCGCTTCGCGCCGCCGCGAGGAAGTTCGTGCCGTCGGCCCTGTAGACCAGGTCGACCACGCAGGTTCCGGCTTCGAACGTATCGGCGTCGATGGGGAGGCGCTTGAACGGCTCGTCCGGGTCCTGGAGTCCCACCGACGTGCACTGGACGATCAGGTCGGCCGGCTCGGCCCCCGTGACCGCGCGCCCGCCGAGCTCGCGGGCCAGCCGTTCGGCGCGCCGGGCGGTGCGATTCCAGATCATGACGTCAGCCCCCGCCCGCACGAGCGCGTGCACGGCGGCGCGCCCGGCGCCCCCCGCGCCGAGCACGAGCGCGCGCTTGCCGCGCGGATCGCGGCCGGTGGGGCTCAAGGCGTCGAGCAGGCCGCCGACGTCGGTGTTGTCGGCCTCGATCCGACCTGCCGAGAAGGTCAGCGTGTTGGCGGCGCCGACCGCCCGGGCCGTGTCGCTGGCCGTGTCGGCGAGCGCGAGCGCCGCCTCCTTGTGGGGGATCGTCACGTTGACGCCGCGAAATCCGGCGCGTTCGAGCGCCCGCACCGTGTCCGCGAGGGCATCGGGCGGGATCGGGAGCCGCTGGTAGCGCCAATCGTGCAGCCCCATCTCGGCCAGGGCGGCGTTGTGCATGACGGGCGAGCGAGAGTGGGCGACGGGCCAGCCGCACACGCCCAGGCGCACGGTCACTTCGCCGTCGGCGACTTGCCGCCGTTGGCCTCCCGGGCGGCGTTGTAGCGCGCGCGGTCGCGCTGGAACTGCGCGTCGGTGGTGGAGAACGCGTGCCCTTGCGTGCCGGGCTTGACGACGTAGTAGCGGTAGCTGGCGCGGGCCGGGTGGGCGGCCGCCTTCAGGCTCGCCAGGCCCGGGTTGCCGATCGGCGTCGGCGGCAGCCCGCGGGTGAGGCGCGTGTTGTAGGGCCCGGGCCGCTGGAGCTCGGAGACCTTCAGGGGCGAGTCCCAGTTGCCGTCGGCGTAGCGGATCGTGGCGTCTATGCCCAGCGGCGTCCCGTCCTTGAGACGGTTGTAGATGACGGCGGCGACGAGCGGGCGCTCGCGCGCGAGCCGGGTCTCGCGCTCGATCATCGAGGCGACGATGAGCACGTCGTAGCGCGTCAGGTGCTTGCGCTTGGCGCGGCGCAGGTCGAGGCCCGCCAGGTTGTCGCGGAACGCGGCGAGCTGCTTGTCGACGAGTCCGGCGGCCGCCGAGCCGTTGGCGAGGTCGTAGGTGGCGGGAAAGAGAAAGCCCTCCGTCGAGCGCCCGCGCTTCGGCAGCCCGAGCCCGCGGGCGACGCGCAGCGCGTGCAGCGAGCCGGAGGCCTTCAGGTAGTCGCCCGCGACCCCGGCCTTCTTGGCGATCGGCACCAGCTCGCGCCGCGAGAGGCCCTCGGGCAGCGTGAGCTTGAACGTCGTCAGCGCGACGGCGCCCTTGGGGCCCTTGGTCAGGGCGTCGAGCACGTCGCCGTAGGTCATGCCGCGCTGCAGCGTGTAGCTGCCTGCGCGCAGGTTGTCGCGGCGACCGGTGATCGTCGCGTTGAGCGTGAAGAAGCTGCCGTGGGCGATCACGCCCCGCTTGGCCAGCAGGCCGCCGATGGCGCCGGCGTCGGCGCCCGGGGGGATCTTCACGCGCACGACGCCGTTGGGGTCGCCGCGGAAGGGTTGGAAGACCATGACGGCCAGCCAGACGACCGCGGCGACGAGCAGGACGACGATCCCCGCGAGTACGCGGCGGCCGGTGGGATGGGTGGTCGGCGTGGCCGGCACGCGGCGGCGCAGGCGGGCACCGCTGCGACGCCGCAGGGGCGGCGCGGGCCGGGCCGTCGGGGGCCGGCGCGGGGGCGGGGCCGGACGCGCGGTCGGAGCCGAGCGGGCGGGCCGGGCCCGGACCGGCCCGGTTTCAGGTTCGAGCTCGGGCTCGGGCTCGGGTGCGGGTGCGGGCTCAGGTGCAGGTGCGAGCTCGGGTGCGGGCGGCAGATCCGGCACGACGGGTCCCGGCGCCCGCGCCGCGGCAAGCGGCGGATCCGGCACGACGGGTCCCGGCGCCCGCGCCGCGGCGGGCGACGGATCCGGCACCACGGGTCCCGGCGCCGGCGCCACTGCGGGCGGCCGCTCGTCGGTCACCCGCGGCGGCCGGACCGGCCGCATGGCGTCCGGGCCTGTCCCGGGCACGGACGGGGGCGCCTCGCCACGGCGCCGCGCGCGCTCGGCGGCGGCCGCCGCGCGTTCCTGCGCGCTGCGCTCTCGGTCCGATCTCCCTCTACCCGGCACTTCGGGCAGCCTAGGGAGGCAACTGCGATCAGTGATTTCCGCCCGGCCCGGAGGGGTCGGTCACGAGCAGCAGGTGGTTGGGCTCGCCGTCGCCGTCGCGCACGAGGCGCACCTCTCCCTGCATCAGCACCATGATGCCCTGCCCGTGCATGTAGGTGCTCTGCACGAGCGCGCGCTCGCGGTCCCCGGTCACCATCTCGTCGAACTCGGCCTTCTGCCCCTTGTAGAGCTGGCGGTCGAGCACCGACGGCCACGCCGCCTTGGAGAACTCGTGCTCCTGGTAGCCGACGAGCTTGGTGAAGGCGGGGTTGAGCTGCTTGAAGCGCCCCTTGAGATCCAGCACGGCCATCGGGCGCGCCTCGTCGTCGAAGCCGGCGCGCGGCGCGCGCGCGGTCGGCGCCTCCTTGGGCTTGGACGTCCGCGCCGGGCCGGGGACCGGCTGGGCCTGGGGGTCGCTGCCGGTCGGCGGCGGCGCCGGGTTGGTGAGCATCCGCTGCCAGACCTCGGTGAACTTCTCCGTGGTCACCTCGTTGACCACGCCGGCGCGCTCGGCGGCCGTACGGGCGGACTCGGCCTCGCGGCGGGCGAGGACGGCCGCCTGGCGCGCCTCCTCGAAGCCGTGCTTGTACTCCTGCACGCTGGCGACCACGGACCTGATCTCCGTGCGCAGCTCGTCGAGGCGGCGCTCGTCCTCGGCCCCGGCGCGGCGGGCGCCGGCGGCCGCGTCCTTGGCGGCGCCGGCCTCGGCGCGCGCGGCGGCGGCGTACTCGCGCAGCGACGTGAGCTCCTCGCGCAGGCCCTCGAGCCCGCGCCGCGCCTGGTTTGAGTCCTCTCGCGTGGCCAGCAGCTCGGCGGCGGTGTCGGCCAGGCGCTGCTCGACCGCCTGGCGCCCCGCGCCGTCGTCGGTGCGGGCAGCAGACAGCTCGGCGCCGACGCGCTCGAGCTCGGCGAGGGCCCCGGCGACGTCCTCGCGCAGGCGCTCGGTGCGCACGTCGAGATCGACGCCGGGAGCGGCGTGCTCGAGCGCGGTGAGGCGGGCGCCGAGCTCGGCGGCGGCGGCGTCCCCGCCCTCCGCGCTCCCCATGGCGCTGCGCAGGGTGTCCACGTCAGCGCGCAGCGCCTCGAGCGCATCGCCGGTGTCGGCGGGTGCCTCGCGCAGGTCGTGCACGGTCACGGCGACCGCGTCGAGCCGCTCGCGCACCTCGGCCAGCCCGTCCGTGAGCGGTCCGATCGCGGCGGCTGTCGCGGTGCGCGCGGCCTCCCCGACGCCGGCGGTGGCCTCGCGGACCGAGGCGGCGGCCTGCTCACGCGCGCCGGCGGCGTCGGCGACGGCCCGCTGCATCTGCTCGCGACCGGCGTCGACGACCCGCTCCAGCCGCGCGAGGGCGCCGCGCGCCTCGCCGGCGTCGGCGCGGCTCTCAGACGCATCCTGCTGCGCGGACCGCGTCAGCGCCGCGATCTCCTCGACCTTGGCCTTCTGCGTGCGCACCTCGGTGATCAGGTTCTGCGCGCCGCGGTCGGCCATGTCGACGCGCTCGCCGACCTCGCGGGCGGTCTGCTGGGCCTCGCGTGCCTCCTCCCGCACCTCGGCGGCGTCGGCGCGGGCGGCGACCGCCTCGGCTCGGGCCTCCTCCACGCGCGACTCCGTGGCTTCGATCACCGCGGCCAGCTCGTCCAGGCGAGCCCGCGCGGCGGCGACGTCGTCGGCGGCGGCCGGAGCCGGGCCGTCGGGGTCGATGCCGGGCCCGCGGATGGCGAGCGTCTTGGCCTCTTCGGCCGCGCGCAGGGCCTCGCGCAGCGTGGCCCGCGCCTCGTCGCGCTCGTGGCGCAGCTCCTCAAGGCCGCCGCGGAGCTCCTCCTGGTCGCGGCGCAGGCTGTCGACGTCGTGGCGGGCGTGGCCGTCGCCGTCCTGGAGGTCGTTGAGGCGCGCCTGCAGCCGGCCCCCCTCGTCGCGCAGCTCGGCGGACTGGGTGCGCAGCTCCTCGGCCAGCACGCGGATGGCCTCCAGGCCGGCGCGCGCCTCCTCGGCGCTCTGGGTGGCGAGCTCGAGGCGCTGACGGTCCTCGGCGGGGAGTCCGGGCTCAGGGACCGGGGCCACCGGCTCGGAGCGGACCCGGGCGGTCTCCTCGCTGAGCTGCTCGACGCGCTCGAGCGCGGTGCGCAGCTCGGCGCGAGTGACCTCGGCCTCGCGCATGGCCGCAGCCTCGCGCTCCTCACCGCGCTTGTGGATGCTGGAGGCGGCGTCGGCGCGGGCGCGCAGCGTCTCGATCTCCGGGCGGACGTCGCGGACGGCCCGCAGGCGCTCGAGGTCGGCGCGCAGGGCGGCAACGTCCTGGGCGCGGGAGTGCTCGGCGGCGTCGAGGCGGGCGAGCAGCTGCTCGTTGGCCGCCTGCGCGGCGGCGGCCCCTCCTGGCCCGGAGCGCTCGATCGCCTCCATGCGCTCGCTGAGCTCGGCGCGCGCCTCGGCGACAGCGGCCTCGGCGGCGCTCGTGGAGCCCGCGAGATGCTCGACGTGCTCGAGGCGGGCGACCAGCTCGACGCGGTGGGCCTCCAGCTCCGGGACGCGGGCGCGCTCGGTCTCGGCGAAGAGGCGCTGTGCGGCGGCGGCCTCGGCGGCCTCGGCAGCCGCGCGCTCGACGCGCTCCATGCGGGCGAGCAGCTCGAGCCGCGAGGCCTCGCCGGCGGAGTCGACGGGGCGATCGGCGAGGACGCCGGAGATCTCCGCCCGTGCGTCGAGGGCGGCGCGCTCGGCCGCCTCGGCGCGGACGCGCGCGTCGGCGGCCAGCTGGACTGCGTCCTCGGAGATGCGCGAGCGCTCCTCGAGGTCCTCGATGCGCTCGGTCGCCCACTTGAGCCGGTCGATGACCGCGCGGGCATCCTCGAGATCGTAGACGTCGGTGCCGGTGACGCTCGGCGCGTCGTACATCTCGATGCGCGACTGCAACTCGGCGTCGGCCGCCGCGGAGTCCTGCTCGCGACGGGCCATCGCCTCGTCCATCCACGGCGTGGCGTCGAGCGGGCGGAAGGCGACCAGCGTGCCGGCGGTGCGCAGGCCCTCCCACGGCACCTGGTCGGCGATCAGCGCGCCACGCAGCGCGCGGATGACGACCGGGTGCTGCTGGCGCATGCGCATCAGCATCATGTCGACCGGCAGCTCGAAGGCGAGGTCCTCTAAGAACAGCGAGAAGTCAAAGCCCTCGTCGAGCTTGACCGGGACGAAGACGGCCTCGAGCGCGAACGTGCCGCCGCCGGGCCGGTGGGCGTCGACCCGCAGCCGGCCGGTCGTGCCGGGGGTCTCCCCCGTCTCCAGAAACGCGCGCCAGGCCTCGCCCTCGGGCGTCAGCCCGGTGCGCGCGACGAGCTTGCCGAAAAACGGCTCCATGAGCGCGTCCTCGGCCTCGAGCCCGAACAGCAGCTCGGCGGGGTCGCTCCACTTCGACAGGGCGCCCTGCCCGTCGGTGAGGACGAAGAAGCCCGTGATGATCTGCCGCAGCAACTGGTCGAGCAGGTGCTCGGGATCAGTGGTCGCGGCGGAGCCGTTCGGCGAAGGCGCACGGGTCGTGGTGTCCACACGAACAGGGTCGTCATACGAAGGTCCACCCTTTAGCGCCGATGTCTGGCCAACCAGTCCTCGAGCAGGACCGCCGCGGCCCGGCTGTCCTCGGACGCCGAGCCTCCCCCGCGTTGCGCGATGCGCGTCGTGAAGCGCTCGTCGTAGAGGTCGACGGGTAGCGGGACCGTGCTCCTCAGGCGCTCGGCGAAGGCGCGCGCGGCGCGCGTCTGCTCGGAGTCGCCGCCGCTCAGCGACAACGGGAGGCCGACCACGACGCGCCCGGCGCCGGTGTCGGCGATCAGCGCGCGCACGCGCTGCATGCCCTTCCTGGTGTCGGGGAGCAGGACGGGGTCCAGCGGCGTCGCCAGCGTGCCGGTCGGGTCCGAGATGGCGGCGCCGCAGCGCGCGGCGCCGTGGTCGAGCGCGAGCACGCGCTCCAAGCTCACGGCCCGAGCAGCTCCTCGATCGCGGCGCGCGCCGCCGCGAGGGCGTCCGGCAGCTTCTCGGGGTCGCGGCCGCCGGCCTGGGCCATCGTGTCGCGTCCGCCGCCGCCGCCGCCCACGACCGCGGCCGCGGCCTTGACGAGGGCGCCCGCCTTGACGCCGCGTGCGACCGCGGCCGGCGTCGCGGACGCGATCAGCGCCACGCGGCCGTCGGCGGCAGCGCCGAGCACGACCACGGCCGCGTCGCCAAGCTGGCCCTTCAAGCGGTCGGCGAGATCGGGCAGCGCCTTCGGGTCGCTGACGCCGGTCTGCGCGACGAGCACCCGGACGCCGCCGATCTCGACCGCGTCGGCGGGCGAGACGTCAGACGCCGGCCGGCCGGAGCCCTCGCGCAGCTGCTTCTCGAGCTCGCGCCGCCTGATCGCCAGCTGCGCGGCCGCCTCGGCGGCCTTGTCCACGCTCGTGCGCAGCGCCGCCGCCGTCTGTACCAGGTGACGGTCGTGGCGCAGCAGCAGCTCGACGCCCGCGGGCCCGGTGACCGCCTCGATGCGGCGCACGTTCGCCGCGCTCGAGGTCTCCTGCGTGACCTTGAAGACGCCGATCTCCGCCGTGCGGCGCACGTGCGTGCCGCCGCACAGCTCGCGCGACCACGCCTCCGAGCCGTCAGGCGAGGTTGGATCGCCGACGCTGACCATGCGCACGACGTCGCCGTACTTCTCGCCGAACAGGGCCATCGCGCCGAGCGCGCGGGCCTCGTCGAGCGTCGTCGTGATCGCCCGCACCGGGTGGTTGGCGAGGATCTGCTCGTTGACGCGACTCTCGACGGCGAGCAGCTCCTCGGGCGCCAGCGGCGCGCCGTGGGTGAAGTCGAAGCGCAGCTTGTCCGGCCCGACGTAGGAGCCGGCCTGGTGCGCGTGGGCGCCGAGGGCCTCGCGCAGAGCCGCGTGCAGCAGGTGCGTGGCGGTGTGGTTGCACTCCGTCGCCCGGCGCGTCGCGGGGTCCACGCGCGCGGTCACGCGCTCGCCCGCGGTCAGCTCGCCCGCGACGGGCTCGAGCACGAGCGCCTGGTCGTCGCCCAGGCGCACGACGGCGCTGACGCGCGCCGAGCAGCCGCCGTCGTCACACTCCACGAGGCCGCTGTCGGAGACCTGGCCGCCCCCCTCCGCGTAGAAGGGGGACTCGGCGAGCTTGGCCAGCAGCCGTCCGTCGACGCGCTCGACCGCCGCAACCTCCGTCGGCTGCTCCAGCGTCGTGTAGCCGGTGAACGCCGTCGGCTGGGCACGGCCCGCGAAGGCCCGTGCGTGCTCGCGCAGGCCGTCCCGGCCCCCGCGGCCCGCCGTCGCGCGCGCCCGCGCGCGCTGCTCGTCCATCCGGTCCTCGAAGCCCTGGGCGTCGACGCCGAGGCCCTGCTCGGCCGCGAGCTCGACGGTCAGCTCGAACGGGAAGCCGTAGGTGTCGTGCAGCAGGAACGCGTTGTCGGCGCCGATGCCCTCCAGACCGCCGTCGCGCGCCCTGGCGATCATCTCGTCGAGCAGGCGCTGACCCTGCTCGATCGTGCGCCCGAACGCGTCCTCCTCGCTGGCCAGCCACATCTCGATCGAGCCGCGCTGCTCGATCAGCTCGGGGTAGTACGGGCCCATCAGCTCGCGCACGCGCTCGGCGTACGCGCGCAGGAAGTTGCCCTCGATGCCGATGCGGCGGCCCTGGAAGATCGCGCGGCGCATGACCTTGCGCAGCACGTAGCCGCGCTCCTCGTTGGACGGGACGACGCCGTCGCCGATCAGAAAGCTCATTCCGCGCGTGTGGTCGGCGAGGATGCGCAGCGCGCGGTCGGTCGCCTCGTCGCCCGCGCCGTAGCCCTGGCCGGAGAGCTCCTCGCCGAGCTCGATGAGCGGGAGGAACTGGTCGGTCTCGAAGATCGTGTCGACGCCCTGCTGGATCATCGCCATGCGGTTGAGACCGAGGC
Organism: Solirubrobacterales bacterium; assembly: GCA_038318085.1. Lineage (GTDB taxonomy): Bacteria > Actinomycetota > Thermoleophilia > Solirubrobacterales > Solirubrobacteraceae > DATLGB01. The sequence continues at coordinate 9,703 of JBBQBV010000062.1, read as the reverse complement.
CGGTGTCGATGTTCCGGGTCGGCAGCGGGGTGAGGGTGTTCGCCGGCTCCTGGTCGAACTGCATGAAGACGAGGTTCCAGTACTCCAGGAAGCGCTCGTTCTCGCCGCCGGGCAGGTCGTCCTCGCTCCCCCATTGCACGCCGCGGTCGAGGTAGAGCTCCGAGCACGGGCCGCAGGGTCCCAGCGGCCCCGCCTGCCAGAAGTTCTCCGAGCGCGGGCACGGCACGATCCGCGAGCGCGGGACGCCGATCGCCTCCCACTCCGCGATCGCCTCCTCGTCGGGACCGAGCCCGAGCTCGTCGTCGCCCTCGAAGACCGTGATCCAGATCTGCTCGGGGTCGAACCCGAAGCCGTCGAGCGACAGCTCCCACGCGAACTCGATCGCGCCCGCCTTGAAGTAGTCGCCGAACGAGAAGTTGCCGAGCATCTCGAAGAAGGTCAGGTGCCGGGTCGTGGAGCCGACGTTCTCGATGTCTACGGTGCGAAAGGACTTCTGGCACGTCGTCAGGCGGTTCGCAGGCGGCTGCTCCTGGCCGCGGTAGTAGGGCATCAGCGGCTGCATGCCCGCCGTTGTGAGCAGCACGGACGGGTCGTGCTGGGCGGGAACCAGCGACCCCGACGGGCGGCGCAGGTGGCCGCGCTTCTCATAAAACGACAGGAACGTCTCGCGGATCTCGTCGGAGCGCATGGGCGCCACGCAGCGTACGCGACGGTGCTGCGCGGCGGTTCGGCCCGGATAGGCTCGAACCGTGTTGATCGCCCTCGTCGCGCTGTTTCACATCTCGTCGAAGGTGGGCTACATCGCCACCTTCGGCCTGATCGCGATCGAGACGATGGGCGTCCCGGTACCCGGCGAGACGGCGCTGATCGCCTCCGCGCTGGCCGCCAACCGCGGCGACCTCAGCATCGAGTGGCTGATCGTCATCGCCGCGGCGGCCGCGATCTTCGGCGACAACGTCGGCTTCGCGATCGGCCGGAAGTACGGACGGACGGTGTTCATGAAGCCGGGGCCGATGTACAACCAGCGCCTCGCCCTGCTCTCCCTGGGCGAGCCCTTCTTCGCCAAGCACGGGCCCAAGGCCGTCTTCCTCGGGCGCTGGGTGGCCGGCCTGCGCATCGCCTCCGCCTGGCTGGCCGGCATGAACAAGATGCGCTGGCCGACGTTTCTGTTCTGGAACGCCCTCGGCGGCATCTGCTGGGCGACCGGCGTCGGCCTCGGCGCCTACTTCGCCGGCGACGCCTTCGAGAAGGTCATCTCCAAGATCGGCGTCTACGGCGCCGTCGCGGTCGGTCTGGCCGTCGTCGGCTTCTTCTACTGGCGCCACCGGCGCCACGCGAGCGACCTCAACGCCCGCGGGCAGGCGATCCGCGATCAGATGGAGGCCGACGCGCGCGCCGAGGCGGAGGCCAAGGCGTAGGGCGAGGCGTTCTCCGCTGGCGGTTTGGCGGGCGCGGGGCCGTTCTGCAGACGGGCTGGGTAGGGCGGCGACGGGCGCTGCAGGGTGCCGCGAGACGTCCGCAGCGCACCATTGGTGGATCAGGCATCCAATGGATGCTCTATCCGCCAATGGCGCGCCCGGCGGGCGCGTGATGAACCGCTCCCTCACCCGCCGCCATAGGCGCGCCCCTACGCGATCGTGCCGACGCCCACGACGGCGTCCCCGCGCAGCAGCACCGCCGCCTGGCCGGGCGCGGTGCCCGGCGCGGGCTCGTGCAGGATAAGGCGGACGTCGGAGCCCGACGCCTCGGCGCGGCACGGGATCGCGCGCGAGTGGTAGCGCAGCTTGACCGCCTCGATCTCGCCCGCCGGGCGGTGCAGGACGGCGCCGCGCACGGCGACCTCGACGGTCGCGAGCTCCGCGCGCACGCCGACGGTGACGGTGTTCGCCGCGCGATCCTTGGCCAGCACATAGAGGGGCTCGGCGGCCGCGACGCCGATGCCCTTGCGCTGGCCGACGGTGAAGTGGTGGTGTCCGCGGTGGCGCCCGACCTGGCGGCCGCGGCCGTCGATCAGGTCCCCCGGAAGGTCGCCCTGGCCACCGTGGCGGGCCAGGAAGGCCGCGCGGCCCGTGCCGGCGAGAAAGCAGAGGTCCTGCGACTCCCGCTTGGCGGCGACCGCCAGACCGGCCTCGGCCGCGAGCGCGCGGACCTGCGGCTTGGCGAGCTCGCCGAGCGGGAAGCGCAGGCGCGCGAGGGTCGCCGGCGACGTCGCCGCGAGCATGTACGCCTGATCCTTCGCGGGATCGGCGCCCGCGCGCAGCAGCCCGTCCTGCGTCACGCGCGCGTAGTGCCCCGTCGCGAGGTCCGCGGCGCCGAGCCGGTCCGCGAAGGCCACCATCGCGTCGAGCCGCACGCCGCCGTTGCAGCGCACACACGGGTTGGGCGTGAGGCCGGCCGCGTGATCGGCGAGCCAGGGGTCCACGACCCCCGCGCGAAACTCCGCGCGCAGGTCGAGCGTGAAGTGCGGGAGGCCGAGGCCGTGCGCGACGGCCCGGGCCGCGCGCACCGCGCTCGCCGAACAGCAGGACGCCTCGGCGTCGTTCTCCGGGTCGCGCCAGAGCTCGAGCGTCACGCCGACCGCCGCGCGGCCCGCCCGCTCGACCAGCAGTGCCGCGACCGCGGAGTCCACCCCCCCGCTCATCGCCACGAGCGTGCGGGTGGCATCGGACGGCACCGCCGCGTCCGCGCGCGCCGCCGCGCCCAGCGCCTGGTGCAGGGCGTCGGCGGCGAGGTCCGCCGCGTGCAGCTTGCCGACCGAGAGCCCGCCGAGCTCGACCGCCACCGCGGCCGTCCCGACCCGCGCGGCGTCGAGCACGGCCGCGCCCTGCACGAGCGCCACGACCGCCGAGCCCGCCGCCTGCGCCGCCCCGCAGCCCGAGGCCTGAAAGCCCGCGTCAGCCACGCGGTCGCCCTCGACCCGCAGCTCGATGGTGATCAGGTCGCCGCACACGGCGCCGCCGGCCACGCCCGCGAAGCCGCCGTCCGGCGCGTGCCCGCGCCCGACCGGATGCTCGAGGTGCTCGGCGAGGCCCAGCGCGTCCATACGCCTCAGTCTACGAACGCAAAGAGCCCGCCAGGGGCGGGCTCTTCAAGGCTTGAGGAGGAGAATCTTGCTACGGAAGTGTAGTGGTGCTTTCAGCGGCACTCGTCGAGGCCGGCCGCCGCGAGGTCGAGGCTCAGGGGGCCCCAGAGCTTGTCGTCCTTCTTGGCGGTCGCCCGGAAGGCCACCGTGTCGACCGTGTTGCCGTGCGCTGCGGCCTTCAGCGATCCGAAGATCTTCGAGTCGACCGCCAGCACCTTCTTGACCTGGCGATCCACGCCGCGGTAGGCGACCGGCGGGGTGAGCGCCGCGACCTTCGCGTCCAGGCGGTCCAGGCGGACGATGGCGCGGTCGACGTAGTGGACGTAGGCCTTCTGCGTGGAGGGCGGGGTCAGGGCGAAGAGGTCGTCGCGGACGTCGGAGCAGGTGCCCTCGAGCTTGCGCAGGTAGGCGACGTGCTTGACCGGCTGATCGGTGGCCAGCAGGCCGTCGATGATCGCCTGGTTGATCGAGTCCAGGCTCGAGTACCCGACGAGCGTGTTGGCGTGTCGGTCGCGGTCGATGACCATGATGGTCGGCGTCTGCTGGACGTTGACGCCCTGCGTGACCGGCCCGTACCTGGAGATCTTCGTCACCGGGACGCTGCGGATGACGACCTTGCCGTGCGCGGTGTAGGCGCGCTTGAACGCCTGATGGGTCCGGCGGTCGTCAGCGGCCTTGTCGTTGGTGAACATGAGCGCGACGACCTTGTGGTCGAGGTTCTTCTGCAGCCACTTCGGAAGCTTGGCGAGCAGCGCGTCGGCGGGCTTGGCGCCGGCGGCCGGCGTCGTGGTGGCGGGCTGGGGCGTCGTGGCCGCGGACGTGGAGGGCTTGACGGCGCCGGTGGCCGGCGGGGAGGTCTGGCTGCCGGCAGCCGCGTTGGCGGCGTCGGACTTGTCCGACGCGCCGTGGGCGGCCTGCACGGCTCGGCCTAGGCCGGTCTTGGCCTTCGGGCCGTTGGCCGTGCCGGCGAGCCCGGGCGTCGCGGCGGGCGTGGCGGCCGGCGTCGCGGTGTCCGTCGAGCCACCCGGCTTGAGAAACAGCACCCAGGCGGCAGCGAGGACGACCGCGCCGACGAGGATGATGCGCATCGGAGGCGAGATCTGGCTCATGTCCCGTACGTCATCGGCACGGGCCCGCCCGATCCTTAGCAACCGGTGGGAAAACTCAGGAGGCGGCGGTGGTGCGCAGCGAGAGCTCGCGCAGCTGCTCGGCGTCCACGGGTGCCGGAGCCCCGGTGAGCGGGTCCGACCCGCTCGCCGTCTTCGGGAAGGCGATCACGTCGCGGATCGACGGCTCGCCCGCGATCACGGCGACGATGCGGTCGATGCCCATCGCGATCCCGCCGTGCGGCGGTGCGCCGTAGCGCAGCGCGTCCAGCAGGAAGCCGAAGCGCGCCTGCGCCTCCCGGGCGCCGATTCGCAGCACGTCGAAGACGCGCTGCTGCTCGGCCGCGTCGTGGTTGCGGATCGACCCGCCGCCGATCTCCAGGCCGTCGAGCGCGAGGTCGTACGCGCGCGAGCGCATCGACGCCGGGTCTGACCAGTCGCCGGTCGGCGCCGTGAAGGGATGGTGCATCGCGGTGAGATGGCCGGCGGCGTCACGCTCGAACATCGGCGCCTCGACGACCCACACGATGGCGTGCGGCTGGCCCTCGGTGAGGGCGTAGCGGCGCCCGATCTCCAGCCGCAGCTCGCCGAGGACCGTCAGGGCGCTGAGCTCCTCGTCGGCGACGATCAGCAGCAGGTCGCCCGGCGCGGCGGTCAGCGCCGTGGAGATCGCGGCGCGCTGGGCCTCCTCGAGCGGCCCGGCCGACGTGCGCTGCCAGCCATCCTCGCCTACGACGGCCCAGATCAGGCCGCGCGCGCCGAAGCGCCTGGCGTGCTCGGTGAGCTCGTCGAGGTCGCGCCGCGCGACGTCGCGGGCGCCCGCGTTGAAGCCGCGCACGGTCGGGGCGCCGCCGAGCACGCGGAACGCCGTGCCGGCCACCGCCTCTGACAGGTCGTGGATCTCCAGGCCGAAGCGCAGGTCCGGCTTGTCAGAGCCGTAGCGGGCCATCACCTCGGCGTAGGTCATGCGGCGCCACGGCGGCCCGTCGATCGGGAAGCCGGTGGCCTCGAAGACGCTCCCCATGACGCCCTCCATGACCTCGATCACGTCGTCCTCGTCGACGAAGGAGAGCTCGATGTCGAGCTGGGTGAACTCGGGCTGGCGGTCCGCGCGCGTATCCTCGTCACGGAAGCAGCGCGCGATCTGGTAGTAGCGCTCGAAGCCCGACATCATCAGCAGCTGCTTGAACAGCTGCGGGGACTGCGGCAGGGCGAAGAAGGCGCCGGGCACGCGGCGCGCCGGGACGAGGAAGTCGCGCGCGCCCTCCGGGGTCGAGCGCGTGAGGATCGGGGTCTCGATGTCGAGGAAGTCGTGCGTGTTGAGGTGATCGCGCATCGCGTGGGTGACCTTGTGGCGCAGCACCATGTTGCGCGCCATCGGCGCGCGGCGCAGGTCGATCATGCGGTGACGCAGGCGCAGCGTCTCGTCGACGGGGTCATCGTCGTCGACGCGGAACGGCGGCGTGGCGGCCTCGGCCAGGCGCGCAGCCTCCACCACGCTCAGCTCGATCTCCCCCGTCGCCAGGTCGGGGTTTACGCTGCCGCCCTCGCGCGCGACAAGCTCCCCCTGCGCGGTGAGCACGTGCTCGGAGCGCAGCGTCTCGGCGAGCGCGTGCGCGTCGGCCGCGGTCTCCGGATGAAAGACGAGCTGCAGCAGGCCCGAGCGGTCGCGCAGGTCGATGAAGATCAGCCCGCCATGGTCGCGCCGGCGGTGGACCCAGCCGGCCACGCGCACGGTCTTGCCGACGTCGGCGGCGCGCAGCTCGCCCGCCCAGCGGTCGCGGAACCCGTTGGGGCGCGGAGGCCTCACAGCTGCCCGCCCCGGATGTGATGCATCACCGTGTCCGCGTCCACCGTCTGCTGCGCTCCCGACTCCATGTCTCGCAGTGCGACCCCGTCTGGGCCGAGCACCGCAACGTAGCGAGCCCCGACCTTGTCGGCCTGCTTGAAGACGCCCTTGATCGACCGCCCGGCGAGCTCGAGCCGCACTGCGTGGCCCGCGCGGCGGGCGTCGCAGGCCAGCCGGAAGGCCGCGACCTGCAGCCCCTGCTCGCCCGCGGCGACGTAGAGGTCGACGGGCGGCGCGGCGACGGCCGCCTGCTGGGAGGCCATCAGCATCCGCTCGACCCCGGCGGCCCAGCCGCAGCCGGGGGTCGGCGGGCCGCCCAGCTGCTCGATCAGCCCGTCGTAGCGCCCGCCCCCGCCCACGCCGCTCTGGGAGCCGAGCGCGTCGGACGTGAACTCGAAGACGGTGCGCGTGTAGTAATCGATCCCGCGCACGAGGGCCGTGTCGACCTCGTAGACGACGCCGACGGCGTCGAGGCGCGCGCGAACCTGCGCGAAGTGCGCCGCGTCCGGCGCGCTGAGGCTGTCGACCATACGCGGGGCGTGCTCCATCACCGCGCGGGTGCCGGCGTGGTCGGCGTCGAAGGCGCGCAGCGGGTTGAGGTCGATGCGGTCGCGCACCTCAGCGGAGAGCTGGTCCTCATGCCGGCGCAGGTAGGCCTGCAACTCCCCGCGATAGGCGACGCGCGACTCGGGCGAGCCGAGGCTCGAGATCCGCAGCCGCACGCCCTGCGCGCCGAGCGCCTCGAGCAGCTCCTGCAGCAGGACGACCAGCTCGGCGTCCACCGCGGGGTCGTCTGAGCCGATCGCCTCGGCGCCCACCTGCCAGAACTGGCGGTAGCGGCCCTTCTGCGGCGCCTCGGCGCGAAAGAAGCTCGACAGGTACCAGAGCTTGACCGGCTGCGGGCGCTGCTTGAAGCCGTGCTCCATGTAGGCCCGCGCGATCGGCGCGGTGCCCTCCGGGCGCAGCGTCAGCGACCGCCCGCCGCCGTCCTGGAAGGAGTACATCTCCTTCTGGACGATGTCCGTGGAGGCGCCGACGCCGCGGGCGAACAGCTCGGTGGATTCGAACGCTGGCGTCTCGATACGCTCGTAGCCGGCGCGCTCGAGCACCGACCTCGCGACGCGCTCCAGGGCCTCCCGCGCGAGCGCGTCGTCGCCGAGCACGTCGAACGTGCCCCTGGGGACCTGGAGCTGCTCGCTCAAGCCAGCTCGTGCAGGAAGGGGTTGCTCGCGCGCTCGGCACCGAGCGTGGTGACGCCCATGTGGCCGGGGAGCACGCGCGTCTCGTCCGGCAGCGCCTCCAGCAGGCCGGCGATCGAGCGCAGCAGCGTCGCGTGGTCGCCGCCCGGCAGGTCGGTGCGCCCGATCGAGGACGCAAACAGCACGTCGCCGGAGAACAGCGCCAGCTCGTCGGCGATCGAATAGGAGACGTGGCCGGGCGAGTGGCCGGGGGTGAAGAGCACGTCGATGTCCAAGCCGGCGAGCGACAGGGTCTCGCCGCCGGAGACCAGGTGGTCGGCGACATAGTCCTCGAACGGGCCGAAACCCGCCCACGGCACGAAGGCGTTGATGTCGGCCAGCACGTCCTTCTCGAGCTCGGGGCAGTAGACCGGGGCGCCGGTGGCGCGGGCCAGCGGCGCGACCGCGCCCACGTGGTCGAAGTGCGTGTGCGTGAGCAGGATCGCCTTGACGTCGAGCCCGAGCTCGGAGACGGCGCCGATGAGCCTGCCAGCCTCCTCGCCGGGATCGACGACGATCGCGTCGGTCGAGCCGTCGCCGTGCGCGAAGAAGCAGTTCTCCTGCATCGGCCCGACCGTGTACATGCGGACCTGCATCAGCGCTTCTTGCCCTGCGCCGCGCGCTGGCGCAGCTTGCGGTTGTAGATGAAGCGGTCGGTGTAGTACATGACCGGCGTGTAGAGCAGGAACGCGACGGCGCAGAAGCTGATCGCCTGGGCCGTCGTGTTGCCCTTGCTCAAAAAGCGGAAGAAGACGAACAGGATCACGACGCCGAAGAGCGCCTTCAGCGCGGCGCTCTTGATCGTCGGCGGCCGCAGCTCGGGCTGCGGGCGGCGAGCCGCGCCGCGACCGTTGCCGGCGGGGGCCCGGCCGCCCTTGGCGGGAGCGCCGGCGACGGGCTTGCTGGTGCGTCCGCGAGCCTCGACCGCACCGGCGGCGTTGCCGCGGTGCTTGGTCCGGCGCTTGCGCTTGGTCTGGGCCATCGGTCAAGTGTACGTAGCCAGCGCGCGCTCGATCAGCTGCCGGTCGGGTTCGAAGCCGGGCATCGGCACGTCGGCGGGGAAGTCGGCAAAGGCGGCCTCCGGCGCCATGGCGACGAGCTCGGCGCGGGCGACCTCGGCGTGACGGCGCACGGCGGCCACGAGCTGCGCCGGAGACGTAGCCCGGTGATCCTCGAGGTTGGTCGTGATCTGGACCGCGCCGGCCTCTTCGAGCAGGACGCCGAGCGCGCGCACCCCGGGCAGCCCCTCCTCGCCGCCCTCGCGCAGCGCGGCCGCGATGGCCTGCGCGTCGGCGAGGGTGGCCGGCGGGGCGAGCTCGACGTTGAAGGCTACGAGCGGCGCGCGCGCGGCGACCAGCACCGCGCCGGCGGTGGGGTGCGCCGCCGCCGGGCCGAAGTCCGGCGCCAGGCCGTCGAGCGCGCCCGGCCGGCGCAGCTGGGCGCGGGTGCGCCCGCCCGCGAGGTCGCCGTACAGGTACACCGGCAGCGCCAGCTCCGCCCCGAGCCGGTCGGCGAGCACGAGCGCCTCGGCGATCGCCGCGCCGCGATCGGCCTGATCGAGATAGACGACCGGGGCGACGTCGACGGCCCCCACGCGCGGGTGCACACCCGCGTGGCGCGTGATGTCGACGCGAGCGATCACGGCCTCGGCCCCGCGCACGAGCGCCTCCGCCAACGCCCCGGGCTCGGCGGCGAGGGTGAACACGGAGCGGTGATGGTCGGGGTCTGCGTGCACGTCGAGCACCGGAACGCCGAAGGCCGCCCGCACGGCCGCGATGACGGCCGGATCCCGCCCCTCCGACACGTTCGGAACCCCGAGCAGCACGTGTCCCAACCTACTCAGCGGCGGGACGTGACCTGCATCGACGCGGGCTCGGTCAATCGGCGATCACGTAGACGACCTCGACACCGAGCGCGGCGTAGACGGGTGCGGCGCGACGGTCTGCGCTCAGCAGCGTGTGATCGTGGTGCGCTGCCGTCGCCGCGATCAACGCGTCGTACAGCGCGCCGCCGCGGATGCCGTGGTCGACAGCCGCTCGAAGGGCGTGTCGCGTCGCGACCGCCGGCAGCACGAGCCATCGAGCTCGAAAGCGTCGCTCGAGCCAATCAAAGACCACGTCCGGCGCGAGGCGTTGGCCCAGAGGCATCCTGCTCATCGCGGCCGTCGTCTCGTACGCGACGTGAGCGATCAACGATGCCTGCTCGGCCCCGAGCGCCGTGACCGCGGCTTCGTGCGCCACGTGCCAGGGGGCTGCGGCCGCGATCGCAACGCTCGAGTCCGGAGCGATCATCGACGCACGCGGTCGATCGCCGCGCGCACGTCCTCGACGGTCAACGGCATCATCCGCGCGTCCGTCACGATCACCGGATCGCCGCGATGACCTTCGACACGCGCCGGGACGTCCGCCACCGCGAGCTCGATCACGCC
>JBBQBV010000061.1:0-19934 GCA_038318085.1 Solirubrobacterales bacterium | reverse complement strand
CCGAGGACGGCGACCGCGCCGGCGCCCTCGAGCGCCACGAGGACCCGCGCGGGCGGACGCGTGCGCGCGCGGGCGGGAGGGCTGCCGCCCGCCGAGACCAGACGCGCCGGCGAGCGATGGGGTGCGCCGCCGCCGCACCCGGCGGCCGCCACGACGACCGCGACTGACGACACGGCCACCCCCAGCGCCCGGACGACCCGGCGACGAGCGGTCCCGGTGTGCGTTCGCCACAGCCTCATGCGTGCATTGTGCGGCAGCGGTGTCATTCGATGCCGTCGCGTCCTACGGGGCGGCAGCAAGCGGACAGGCCACGGCGCCGCGCAGGCGGACGTAGAGGCCGGTCGCGAGCAGCGCGATGCTCGCGACGCCCAGCACCGGTTGAAGCGGCGCCCAGTAGCTCAGGGCACCGCTGGCGCCGATCAGCCCGACGACGAGCTTGTTGCAGATCGGGCAGCCGATCGCGAACGTCGAAAGCACCGACGCCCCGAGGGCGCGGCGGCTGCGGTCGGGGACTGCGCCGGTGACAGCGCCGCGGAGGTAGGTCGCGGCGGTCAGTCCGACCAGCAGCGCGGAGATCGCCCAGACCGGGTAGTCCCACCAGGTCACCGCCGTCATGCGCGTGTAGAGGCTCGTGCGAACGATGCCCGTCGGCACTCCCATCAGCAGGGCCGCGACCGCCGAGACGACGATCACGACGGCCCAGCGTCGCGCCGTCCACGCCCGCATCGACTCGAGCGCGAGGCGCACGGACGGCGGGCGCGCCGCAGCGGCGGCCAGAGCGCGATCGGGCTCCATGCGCCCATGATAGCGGCGATCCTACACTCTGTCGGACGATCGGGGCCTGAAGCCCCGGTCGCGCTCCACGATGCCGGCCAGATCGCTGAACCTGCGACGCGCGCTGCCGTCGGCCATCGGCGCGGCGGCGGCGCTTGCGCTCGTCGTGGCCGTCGCCGCCGGCATGCGCGAGGCGAAGTCGGCCAGGGCGGTCAAGACGGCGCCGCTGCTGCGACCGGCGTTCCGGCAGGCGCCGGCGCTCAGGCCCCCCGTGCTGTCGACGGGACGTCAACCAGCGGCGACGACCGTCGCCCTTCTTCGTGTCGTCGGACGGGCGCGTCGTCGCCGAGGCGATCGGACGGCTGCGAGACGAGCAGCTCCGCCGCGGTATCCGCGCTGCGCGCAGCGGGGCGCTGCGCTCCGCAGGCCCGAGGCTCAGGGGCCGGAGGCCGTGACGAGGGCGACGGTGAGCACGAGAACTGCTGCCGCCGCGACCAGCAGCCCCAGGGTCGCGAGGCGGCTCGACTCCGCACGGCCCTCCTCGGCCGACGGCTGCGGTGGCCACTTCGCATGGTGACGTCTTGACCACTCCTCGTCGACCGATCCGGACAGCATTCCGCGCAGAGCCGGCCGGGTCGGTGGATGGACCACGGCCAGATACAGGTGGCCGATGACCAGCAGGGTCGCCGCGACCGTCAGAGCGTCGTGGAGCAGGATCGTCCCGTCGAGCCGGAAGCGCGTGTTCCGCTCGCCGTACCAGAGCAGCGCCCCGGACAAGAGAAAGAGGGTGGCGGCCGCGGCTTGCGCGACCGCGTGCAGCTTCTGCCCCGCGTTGAACCGGCCCTGCGGGGCCTGCCGGCGCCGCAGCCAGCGGGCGTCGTCGCTGTCGAAGAGCTCGATCTCGCGCCGCGTCGCGCCCAGGCGCCCCCGATCCCCGAGCGCCGCCACGAGCAGCAGCGCGACGATCCAGCCCGCAGCGACGTACAGGTGGGCGGCCTTCACCTGGGCGCGCGAGCCGAAGGCCCCCGCCAGCCCCGGCAGGTAGAGCGCGACGCCGGTGGCCAGGAGGGCGAAGAACGCGCCGGCGTGGATCCAGTGCACGAGCCGCTCGGTCACCGAGAAGCGGAGCACGCCCACCCGCTCAGCCGTAGCCATTGCTCCGCCCGACCCAGGCGTCGAGGTCGTAGCCGCGCTGCTCCCAGAAGCCGAGCTCGACGGTGTCCGACACGACGATCCGGTTGACCCACTTGACGCCCTTGTAGCCGTACATCTGCGGCATCACCAGTCGCGCCGGAGCGCCGTGCTCGCGTGTCAGCGGCCGTGCGTCCATCTCGTAGGCCAGCATCGCGTCGGGCACCAGCGCCTGCCCGAGCGACAGCGAATCGACGTAAGGCTGCTCCGAGGACATGAACGCGAGCCCCTTGGCCGAAGGCATGGGTTGTGCGAGCGCGAGCAGGTCACGGAAGCGCACGCCGGCCCAGCGCACACCGGGCACCGACCATCCCGTCACGCAATGGAAGTCGGACCGCTGCTCAGCGCGGGGCAGGCTGAGCAGGTCGCGGTAGGTGAGTGACATCGGCATGCGCACCCGGCCTTCGATCTGCAGCCGCCACGTCGCCGGGTCGAATCGGGGCATGGGGGGGTTGACGGTGTAGATCCGCCAGCCGGCCGTCGGGGACGGCAGAGCGCCGCGCAGGCTCGCGGGCACCGCGTTGGTGGCGACCGCGTTCCAGGCCGCCGGGCCCCACCACAGCGACGACACGCCACCGCCGACGAGGCCGAGGAAGGCGCGGCGCCCATAGGGCCGGGGTGTGGGGTCGTCTGCGTTATCCATCGGCTGAGGGGTCATACGTGGCCGCGCAGGGTTCGGATGAGGTCCCGTCGGCCTCTCCCACGTTACGGTGCATGGGCCACGGTGTTCCGGAGCCGGCCCGGGAGGATCTCCGGCGCGGAGGTCGAAGGCCCGAGCGCGGGCCGACGGAGCACGTCCACACCACGTCATGCCCAACCAGACCGCCCGACACTCCCACCGGCGCCTTCGGGCTCGCCGCCGCGTGGCGACGCTGGTCGTGGCTGCGGTCATCCTCGTGACGGGACTCATGGTGACGGCCGACGGAAGGTCGTCCCAGCCGTCAAAGCTGCGCCTGGTGGCCGCCGGTCGGACGGTCGCCACGCTGGCGGTGAGGAGACCGAACGGTCGTCGCCGGCCGGCGGACGCCCTTGCCGGTGACGTGCGCCGCCTGCTGCCGCCGACGCTCGAGGTCAGCCGCGGCAGCGTCAGGCTCTCCCTGGCGGTGAGCCGCGAGGCGACGAGCCGGGTCGTGGAGCGGGCCGCGGGGCGGGAGCGCACGGCAGGAGTCGTCACTCGTGCGATTGCCTCGGCGATCCCGGCCCCGGTCATCGGGCAGGAGTTGCGCAACAACTGCGAGACCGCCGCGTTGCAGGTGCTGCTGCAGACCCTCGGCATCCGCGTGGACCAGCTCCAGCTCCAGCGCCAGCTTCGCCACGACGGCCCCGTCGATCCGCAGGGAAGCGCCCCCGATCAGGTCTGGGGGGATCCTGAGCTCGGCTACGTTGGGCGGGCGGACGGCAGCGGTCCGGCCGGCGGCTTCGGCGTCTACCAGCGACCGGTCGCCCGGCTCGCGCGCCGTCTCGGCGCCCGCCTGGATGACCTGACCGGAGCCCCGGTGGACCGGATCTATGAGCGGATCCTCGACGGACGGGCCGTGATGGCCTGGGTCGGGCTCGACGATGGCCCGTACGGCAGCTGGCGTTCGTCCGCCGGGCGCCCGGTCCGGGTCAACCTCAACGAGCACACCGTGGTGCTGACCGGGTTCAATCGCGACGGCTCGCTGAGCGTCGTCAACGTCCTCGACGGCACCCGCGAGGTCTGGTCGAAGACCTTGTTCGAGGAGCGCTTCGCGCGGCTCGGACGACGGGCCCTCGCGGCCGCGCCGCGCCGCGGCTGAGCCGAGCTTCTTGCTTCGGCCAGCGCTCGAGACGGTCACTTCCCCACCCACCGCGGCCCTCCTACGCTATGTCGGAATGATGCGTGACGCTCAGGATGAAGGGTGTGGCCGTGGCGCCGACGCGCCGGATGCTCGAGATGGAGGTAACGACGGCGGAGTGACGCGGCGGCAGCTCCTGGCGGCCGGCGGCGCCGGGGCCGGCGCGCTGGCTTTGGGCGGCCTGCTGACGGCGTGCGGAGGCCAGAGCGGCAGTGCGGCCGACTTGACGATCCGTGCGACCCGCTCGGAGGTCGAGCTCGGGCGTCGGCGTGCCAAGACGTGGACCTACGGCGGCGAGCTTCCCGGTCGCGCGATCCGCCTGACGGAGGGCAAGCCGGTTCGCATCCGGTTGGTCAACGACCTCGACCAGGCGACCTCGATCCACTGGCACGGGATCCGGCTGCGCAACGCGGCCGACGGCGTGCCTGGGTTCACGCAGAAGGCGGTCGCGCCGGGAGCGGAGTTCGTCTACGCCTTCACGCCTCCTGATCCCGGCACCTACATGCTGCACTCGCATGTCGGGACGCAGCTCGACCGCGGCCTGTACGCGCCGCTGATCGTCGAGCCGCGCCGGGAGACACTGGCCTATGACCGCGAGTCGGTGCTGATGTTCGACGACTGGCTCGACGGGCTGTCTGGCACGCCGGACCGCAAGTTCAGCGACCTGCGCGCGAACGGCATGGCCATGGGCGGGATGGACACAGGCTCCGGCGGGACGGACATGGGCTCAGGGGCCAGGAGCAGGCACACCGACCTGGCCGGGCGGGCTCCCGGCCCCGACAGCCTGGCTCGTCTGGCGAGCGAGCTCGAGGCCGGGCGGCTTGATCCCGGGGACGTTCGCGACTACCCGCTGTACCTCGTCAACGGCCGTCCGCCCGAGGCTCCGGCCGTGGTGCCCGTTCGGCGCGGCGACCGGTTGCGCCTGCGACTCATCAACCCGAGTGCGGACACCCTGTTCTGCGTCTTCGTCGAGGGCCACGAGCTCGAGGTGGTGCGGGCCGACGGCCTGGCAGTTCGACCCGTGCGTACCGACGCGTTGGTGCTCGGGATGGGTGAGCGCTACGACGTCATGGTGCGGGCGAAGGGCTCGGGCTTCGCGCGCATCGTGGGCATGCCGCTGGGCAAGCGCGGTCGTGCCGTCGCTCTCCTGCGCTATCGCGATGCGACCGGGCGCGCCCCGGCGGCCGCCGCCCCGCTGCGCGTCCCGCGGCGGGTGCTGTCCTATGAGGATCTCCGGCCGGCGGTGGACGCCGCAGCGCCACGCTCTGACAGCCCGCGGGAAATTCGCCTCGACCTGGCGATGGGGCGCGGCAGCTACGTCTGGACCATCGGCGGCCAGGCCTTCCCTAAGGCCGCCGCAGTGCGGGTCCGCCGCGGCGAGCATGTGCGCTTCGTGATGCGCAACCGGTCGAAGATGCCCCATCCGATGCACCTGCACGGACACAACTTCGCCGTCGGCGGCGCCGGTGGGCCGCTGAAGGACACGGCCGTCGCGCTGCCGATGCGCGAGCTCAAGCTCGACTGGGTGGCTGACAACCCCGGCTCATGGGCGTACCACTGCCACAACGTCTATCACCAGGAGGCGGGGATGATGCGGCGGGTCGAGGTCAGCTGACTCCTGCCCGCTCAGGGCGGGAACCCGGTCCGCAGCCGGCCTCAGTCTTGGTGGCCGCCGCTGGACGGGTCGCAGTAGTCGATGGTGCTCGTGGGGTGGAAGTTGCCGAGCAGCAGTTCGCGCTTGAACGGGCCTCCCTCGGCGAGCTCCTCGGCTGACACGTCGAGCGTGAACTGCTGGAGCGGTCGCAGGCGTCTACCGGCGATGGTGATCGGGCGCTCAGCGGCGTAGATGGGCGCCCACGGGCAGCAGAAGTAGTTCCCGAGCCGGCGACCGCGGCCTGCGGTGGCATAGACGACGGAGCCGTTGCCGAGCGCGGCTTCGATCTCCGCCTGCATGTCGAGGGTGGCGCGGGGCTCGGGGTCGTTGGCCCACAGCG
Source organism: Solirubrobacterales bacterium (assembly GCA_038318085.1). Taxonomy (GTDB): domain Bacteria; phylum Actinomycetota; class Thermoleophilia; order Solirubrobacterales; family Solirubrobacteraceae; genus DATLGB01. The sequence continues at coordinate 14,158 of JBBQBV010000061.1, read as the reverse complement.
CCTGGATCGCTCGCCGGGCTTGGCGGTCGCGCTGCCACTGCTCGCGGGTATCGGGATCGGTGAGGCACCAGGGATCGAACCCAGGCTCGCCGGGACCCGGGAGGCGCTTGCCTCGCAGGGCGTCGGAGGAGGGCACCTGGTCGGTCAGCTCTGGCATCGCCGCGAGCTGACCGAGCGCGTACGCCTTCTCGACGGTGCCCTTGATGCTGGTCTCGATGCGCTCGTGCAGCTGCGGGCTGCCGGACCCCTGGTGGTACTGCGTGTGGAGCTGCACGGCGTACTCGGCCGAGGCCTTCACGGCGGCGAGCTCGGCGCGGATGCGGGCAACGGCCTTCGCTTCGGCGGAGGCGGTCTTCTCGAGGTCGGTAACGGCGAGCTCGGCGTGCTCGACGACCTCCGCGCAGGCGGAGATCATGGCGTGCAGGTGCGCGTCTGGGCACGGTTCCACCTCCACCCATTCCGGGAGCTCCGCGGGGAGGTATGCGTCCAGGCGGTAGCCGCTGTCGCTCTCCGCCTGGCGGCCGAAGACGAGCCACTGCTCGACCTGCGCGTAGAAGGCGAGCGCCTGCTCGGCCGTCACCGGGGGCACGAACCCGACGGTCTTCGGATCGGCCTCGTAGTCGGCGTCGATGAACGCGTCTCCGAGCGTCTGCAGCACGAACGCGTTCCAGGTGCAGACGAGGAACGTGCGGCTCACGGCCTCCTCCGCCGATGACGCCGCGGCGGCGCGATGCTGCTCGGCCGCCACGAAGAGGTCGTATGCGGCCGCCCCGGCGGCACGGTAGGCGTCGAGGCTGTCGCTGGCGATCTCCCCGGCGAGCTTCGCCCGCAGGCGGGTGAGCAGAGGAGCTTCGGTCATCGGCACAGCCACCTCATGTTCGGGGGCATCGGGCGCTGAACGGTACCGGCCCGCGCGCCGCGGCAGCTCATCCCGCCTCGTTCGCGCGTCGGGCGGCGTCGGTCTGGATCGTCGCCAGGTCGGTCCGCTCGGCGAGCAGCCGGAAGCCGCTCTGCATCAGGTCGTTGGTCCCGGCCAGCGCGAGGACGTTGGCCGTCGCGCGACCGGCGGCCGGTGAGGCCGTTCGCAGTCCGACGAGCGCCAGGGCGCTCCACGTGCCGACGCACCTCGTGCACGTCAGCAGCTCGCCGACGGCGTGGGCCAGACCGCTGCCCTCAGGCTCGACCGGCTTGTGATCGGCGTCCTCGCGCACGAACGGCTCACGCAGCCATGTCGAGACCTTCTCCTTGGCCAGCACGTCGGCGAGCGCGAACGTGGCCATCGCGAGCACTGGAAGCTCGCGGCGCGGGATGGCGGGACCGCCATCACGCTCGCGCCGGCGAGTCAGCGCGATCACCCCCGCCAGTCCGCCCGCGAAGACGGCCTCCAGCACGGCGTAGTCACTCGGCTCGGTGGCCGAGGCCGGCGTGGACGCCGTTCCAGGCCAGCGCCAGCGCCTCCTGCTGGACGCCGGCTCGCCCGTCCTGGGCAGCTCCTCACCTTCGGTCCTGGTCATCCGTGTGCTCCTTTCATCGTCGCGCCAGCCGCACGAGGGCGTCGAGGCGCTTCCAGAATGCCGCTCGCGCGCGCCGCCCGTGGCGTGTCGGGCCATAGTGGTCATCGACCTTCGGATCGCTGACCAGGACGTAGCGCTTGCGGCGGGTCGGCACGTGCACGGCCGCATGCACGAGACTCTGGGCGGGGGCGACGCCCACGACCTGGTCGGCGGCTCCGGCGAGAGCGAGGATCCTGGTGGGGGCCGGGATGCGAGCGGGGCTGACCTCGGGTACACCGGCCGGATAGCCGAGGATGCGGCGGCCGGGATAGGCCGAGAACACCGCCAGCGGCCGGGGCAGCCCGAGCGCAGGTGCCGCGGCGGCGTAGTCGGCCGCCAGCGCCGCGCCGGCCGAGTGGCCGGCGACGGCCAGCGTGCCGCGAGCGACCGGGGCGCGCCGGAGCGCCGCGCGGATGCCCGCCAGCGCGTTGGGAAATGCCCGGTCGGGAATCGAGTGCTCGTCAAGCTGGTAGCGGGGGAGGATGACCTGGTTGCCCGCACGGGCGAGGTGGCGGATCCAGGGGCGGTAGTCGCCGTGCGCCACCAGTCCCCAGCCGTGCAGGAAGACGATGCCCGGCAGGCGGCCGGGCATGCCGGAGGGCCGGATGATCTCCGCTCCGCGGACGCCGGAGCCGACGCGCAGCGACTCGAGGCGGATGGTTGCCGGCGCCGTGACCGCATCGGTGCCTCGGTCGAGCGGGGCTGTGGGCGTGGCGGTCGGTGCGGCCCTGCTCATCGTTCCGACGCCGACCGAAGCTGCGCCTCCTCCCGAGGAGACGGCCGCGAGCGCCCCGACGATGACGGCGACCGCCGCGATGAGCCCGGCGGCGTGCCGCCGGCTCAGGCTCAGCTGGTGACTGTTGCGGCGGGGACGGAGATTCACCCGCGTCTCGGACTGCCGGGGGCGGCGGGCACCGTGAGGACCGCTGCCGCGATCCACCGACCACGCCGCCAGGAGAGCAAGGTTCGAAGTGCCGTGCGCATGGAGTTGTCCTACGTAGTGTAGGTTCTCGTCGTCCAGATGCGCTACAAGCTGCGCACCACATAAGCCAGCCGAGTTCCGGTCGCACCCGACGACCGGGAACGGGGGACCCACGTTTTCATCGGGGCGAAGTGCCGCCATCGCGCGGCACCGCGCACTCTTTCGCGCGAGCCCGTCAGCTCACCCCGTAGGCGCGAAGGAGAGGATCCCTGTTGTCGTACCCCCAGATCCGGTTCAGAGTCGTGCTCGCACTGGGCGTGCTCAGCGCCATGGCAATGAGCACTGGCGCCGATGCCGATGCCGCCACCACCTCGACGGGGGGCGCCTCGGTGCCCGCTGCGCCCACCGTCGACACCGTGCGCTGCGACGACGGCCGCGACCGGGCGTGCGCCGCGGGCGCGGTCCTGGCCATGCGCGGGGAGGGCCTGCGGGCGGTGCGCGAGATCGTCTTCCTCGGTGGCCGGGGCCGCAGGGACGACCAGCACGTCCGGGCCACGAAGCCGCAGGCGCACGCCCTGAAGGTGCGGATCCCGACCGCCGCCAAGACCGGTCCGATCCAGCTGCGGACGTCGACGGAGCGCGCGAATGCCGGTCCCCTCACGCTTGACCCTGCGGTTGACCCCGCGAGCATCGCGACGGGCTTCGCGTTCCCGATCGACGGAAAGCACGAGATCGGCACGTCCGCGAACCAGGGCTTCGGCGGGGGCCGCGGGCACCAGGGCCACGACATCTTCGCGAAGTGCGGGACGCCGATCGTCGCCGCCCTGCAGGGAACGGTTCGGCAGGCCGCGTCGGAGTCGGCGGCCGGCAACTACGTCGTGATCGACGGCGCGGACGGCCGCTCGTACGTCTACATGCACATGCGGTCGCGAGCGATCGTGAACACCGGGGACCTCGTCACGTCCGGACAGCAGCTCGGCGAGGTCGGCGAGACCGGCCGCGCCTCGGGGTGCCATCTGCACTTCGAGCTGTGGACCGCCCCTGGCCGCGACGAGGGCGGAACGCCCATCGACCCGCTGCCCGAGCTGCGCGCCTGGGAGGGCGCCTCCTAGTCACGTCCCGTGGCTCCTGCGGTCTGTCGGACACCATCGATCTGAGCCGGCCGAACGGGATGCGATACTGGCGCCGGTGAGCCCTCTCGGAGGCATCCAAGGGGAACTGCAGGAGCAGATCATGGCAACGCTGTGGCGGCTGGAGGCCGGCACGGTCGAGCAGGTCCGCTCGGCACTGCCCGCGCGGTATCGGGGCGCGTACAACACCGTCCAGACCGTCCTGAACCGGCTGGCCGATCGAGGCCTGCTGCAACGCGAGCGAGACGGCCAGGCGTTCGTCTACCGGCCGAAGCTGACCGAGACCGAATACGTCTCCAGGTCCATCGAGTCCGCGCTCGCCGGGACGTCGAGCGAAGTTCGCCAGGCGGTGCTCGCGCAGCTCGTCGGCCGGCTCGACGGCGACGAGCTCGCGGAGCTTCGCGGTCTCGCCGAGCGAGCCAAGCTCGGCCGGCCGAAGGGCCGCCCGTGAGCGCCGTGGTCGGCGCCTGCGTCCTCGTGGGCGCCCTGGCGGCGCCGCACCTCATCCGCCTCGATGGCGCGACGCCCGCCGTCGCGTCGGCGATCTGGCTCTCGTCGCTTCTGTTGCGCGCGGCGGCGACGGTCGTCGCGATCGCGTTCCTGATCATCGTGGCGCCGGCGACCGGGATCTTCCACGCGCTCACGCACTGGTGCTGGCACACCGTCGTACCGCTCGTCACCGCGCACCTCGGCCTCAACGGGCATGCGGTCGCGGACGCGGCAATCTTGTTCCCGGCCATCCTGCTGGCCTTCTCGGCCGCGTCGGTCGCCTTCGGGCTGGCCAAGGCCGCCCGCAAGGTGCGACGGCTGCTCTCCGACGGCCTCGGTCCTGGCCCGAGCGACAGCCTCATCATCACCGACGGCACGGTGGTGGTGGCAGCCGCCGGCCTCCGGCGCCCGCGGGTGGTCGTGTCCGCGGGAGCCCTGACCGTGCTCGACGACGCCGAGCTGTATGCGAGCCTGGACCACGAGCATGGCCACATCGACCACCGGCACCGCTGGATCCTCGTGCTCGGTGAGCTGTCGCGGGCCCTCGGCCGCTTCGTACCGGGCGCCGGGACGGCCCTCTCGGAGCTGACCTTCCATCTCGAGCGAGACGCGGATCGCTACGCCCTCGCCCGGCGGCACGCGCCGCACGATCTCGCCAGCGCGATCTGCAAGGCCGCGCATGGAGGGCGCTGGTCCATGGCCGCGACCTCGAGCCTCGGCGGTGCTGGTGTCGTCCGGCGCGTGTCCCAGCTGGTGGGTGACGACCCGGGGCACGGCCGCCCGGCTCTCACAAGAGCGCTCGCAGCCGCCATGGTGACGCTCGTCGTCGCGGTCTTCGCCGCGGTGCCCTCGGCGACCCTCGCCGCCGTGCGAAGCAGCGGTGGGGTGCCTCCCGGGGCGGACTGTCCCCGCTGATTGAGGTTATCGGTGGGCAGCGGCAGCGGGTCTCGTCACGGGTCGACTGACCGCCCACAGCGTCGCGAAGAGCAGGGCAGCGACGGCGAGATAGAGGGCTCCGCCGCCGAGGCCCTTGACGATGGTCGTGCGCTGGGGGGACGGCGTGTAGGCGAAGCGGTTCGCGGCGAAGCTGCGACTGTGCCCGCTGCGGACCACAAGGGAGATCCAGGTCTCGACAGGGCCGCTTTCCGACTCGAGGTCGGCGTAGACGAACCAGCGCCCGAGCTCTGTGACGCCAACGGTCCCGTCGAAGGAGCAGCCGCGCACGCGGAGCGGACGATCGATCGTGTCTCCGGCTCGGCGGGCGAGGACGCGGCCGCTCCGGATCGGTCGGCACGGGCGCAGCCGGCCGGAGAGCCGCACCGTCTTGCCGGCGCCGCGTGCCTGCAGGCGGGCCGCGCCGGCGTCCTCGCCCTGTCCCGGGTCGTGCGCGAGGGCGACGGCCGGAAGCAGCAGCAGCGCGACGACCGTCGCGCCCGCCGCCAGGGGCGCGACGGAGCGCGGGCGCAGCGCGCGCTGGACGCCCGACAACAGGACGAGCGCCACGCCGAAGGCCAGTGCCGCCCCGGTCGCGAGGTCCTTCGCGTCCACCCGGACGTCCGAGCCCAGGAGCCGGCGGACCGGGATGGCCAGGGCCAGCGCCGCGACCACGAGGCCCGCCCGCACGACCAGCCGTCGTCGGCTCGACAGATCAAGCGCGACGGCGGCGGCGATGACGACGGGAACCGACGGCGCGGGAAACCCCGTCGCACGCAAGAGCAGCGCGATCGCTGCGACGAACAGGCCGTGGACGATCGAGGCCTTCGTTCCCGCCCACGCGTCGCCTGGGGTACACGGGCGCACGATCGACAAGCCGACGATCGCCGCCGCCGCCAGGGCCGGCAGGTAGAACGCCGCGGAGAACTGGGGCACGTCGGTCTCGTACTCCGCGACGGTGAAGTTCGCGGCGGCGAGCACCAGGCCCCCGGCTGCCAGGCGGGCCCATGGTCGTGCGCGCGCTTCCATCAGGATCGCCGACCCCAGCGCCAGTGTCCCCACGATCCCGAGGAGGTGCGGAGGGCTCCAGAGCACCGCGTCCCGGCCGAAGGCGACGTGCCAGGCGTTGTCCACCGGGGCCGAGGCGAGGGTGCCGGCGAGAGCGACCACGGCCAGGATGGCCGACGGGCGGCGACGCACGGCGGCTCGGCCTCCGCGCCGCAGCATCCGCAGGACCCAGATCGCGAGCACGGCACCGATCACACCAACGCCCCCGTAGATGGCGATGTGGGGCGCGATGAAGAAGCTGTCGCGCCCGCGCGACGTATGCCACGCGTCGTCGAGGTAGGCGCCGCCGAGGGCCGCGGCGGCGCCGACGAGCGCGAATCCCAGGAGCGCGGCCGGCAGCGGCCGCGGAGGTGCATTTGGAGCAACAGGCATGATGCGTAACTGTTACATATAAGTTGCAAAGACGCAACTGTGAGTATGCTCACGGGCATGGCCGAGGGGCTGACCGACGAGCTGCTCGAGGGGGCCCGTAAGGCGTTCGCGCGCTACGGCTATCGGGGAGCGACGCTCGAGCGGATCGCCGCCGAGTCGGGCTTGTCGCGGGTGACGCTCCATCGCCGGGGGGTGACCAAGGCTGCCGTGCTGCATGCGCTCGTCGAGCGGGCCACCACGAGCTACCGGGCCGCCATGTGGCCGGCGCTGACCGGTTCGGGCAGCGCCCGGGATCGCCTCGAGGCGGCGCTCGCCGCGCTGTGCGAGGTGGCCGAGGATCACCTGGCGCTGCTCCTGGCGTTGCGAGCCCAGTCGGACGGCGTGTTCCACGAAGCTCCGGACGGCGACCGCGGGGCCCTGACGCGCACGGTCTTCACGGAGCCGCTCGAGCGTCTCCTGCGCGACGGCGCCGCCGACGGCTCACTGCGGGAAATCGACGCCGAGGAGGGCGCGACCGTGCTGTTCAACCTCGTCGGATGGACCTACGTCCATCTCCGAGAGGGCCACTCGTGGCCGGCAGACCGCGCTCGGCGGGCGGTGCTGGACGTGGCGCTGCACGGGGTCGGACCGTGACCGCCGGGCGCGCCGGCGACGACGCACGGGCCGGCCTTGCACACTTCATGCTCGCCGACCTGGCCGGCTACAGCGCCCTGACCGAGGCGCACGGCGACGAGTACGCCGCCGACGTCGCCGCGGACTTCGTCCTGGCCGCCCGCGAGATGCTCGCGGACCAGGGCGCCGAGGAGGTCAAGGCCATCGGCGACGCGCTGCTCATCCGCACCTCGGACGCGACTGCGGCCGTGGAGCTCTCCCGCCGGCTCGTATGCGAGCTCGGTGCGCGGCATCGCGGGCTCGGCATCCGGGTGGCGATGCACACCGGGACAGCCGTCGAGCGCGACGGCGACTGGTTCGGCTCCGCCGTCAACGTCGCCGCGAGGGTGGCTGACACCGCGAAGTCCGGCGAGGTGATCCTCACCGCGGCGACGCGGGCCCAGGCGAGCCCTGCCCTCGGCGTGCGTCCGCGCGGCCGCACGCGGTTCAAGAACATGGCCGAGCCGGTCGAGCTCTACGCGCTCGTCCTGGACGAGCAGCTCCCGGCCGGCCGGGTGATCGATCCGGTGTGCCGTATGGGACTGGACCCGGATGTGGTCCAGTACCGCAGCGAATACCGAGGCGTCGTCTACGCGTTCTGCTCCGAGGACTGCCGACACACCTTCGAGCGCAATCCCGAGGCCTACGCCTCGTAGACCAGATGACGCGGCGTGTCATCACCTTGCCGGCACTACTACCGTTCATAGTGGAGTCGCCCGTGCGCCGCCACTCATCGCGTGTCCTGTACACAGTCGCCGTGGCGCTCGCCGCTGCCGCGGCGTCCCCTGGCGCGGCCTTCGGGCACGCGGCCTTCGTGGGCTCCTCGCCCGGGCCGGGGAGGCGACTGGACGCCTCGCCGGCGCAGCTGAGCCTGCGCTTCACCGAGCCTCTGAACCGGCGGTTGAGCACCGTCCGGCTCGTGGCAACGGACACCCGGCGGCCTGTGGCCGTCAGCGTACGCGTCCCCAGCGCTCGGCGACTGGAGGTCATCGCGACGGCGGCGCTGCCGCGTGGGGCGTACCGCGTCGAGTGGCATACGGTCTCCACCGTTGACGGGCATGCGCTCGAAGGCTCGTACGCGTTCGGCGTCCGCGCTCGCGCCGTCGGCGGCGGGCAAGCCGTCGAGCAGAGCCCGCTGGCGCGTGACGGCTGGCTGCGTGTGCTCGCGCGCGGCGCGCTCTACGCGTTCGCGCTCGTGCTCACCGCCGCTCTGCTGCTGCCGGTTCTCACGCGCCGCGCCCGCTGGTTGGTCCCCGACGCCCTGGTCTCGGAGGTCCCGGTCGCCGCGGTCCGGGAGCGCCAGGCGCGGCTCACAGGCGCCCTGGCGTGGGCGACAGTGCTGGCGGCCGTGACGGCGACGCTGGCCGAGGCCGCCGACGCCGCGAGCGGGTTCTCGCCCGTGCGGATCAGCGACTTCCTGCTGGCCAGTCAGGCCGGCGCCGCCCGCGTCTTGGTCGTGGTGCTGTTCCTGGGTACCGCGCTGCTGTCCTCGCGGCGGCCGCGCGCGAGCGCGGCGCTCGCCGTGCTGGCACTCGGAGCCGTAGCGGCGTCGGGACACGCGAGCGCGGCGTCGCCGCGCCTTCCGAGCGTCGCCTCCGACTGGCTGCACCTGGTGAGCGCCGGAGTGTGGCTCGGAGGGATCGCGCTGCTCGTGGCCGTGTGGACGCCGACGTTGCGCGGAGCCGGTCGACCGGCACGGCTCGCCGTGGCCCGCGAGGTCCTGCCGCCCTTCGGCCGCGTTGCCCTGCCGGCGTTCGCGCTCGTCACGACCACGGGGCTGGTGAGCCTGATCACCGAGCTCGGTCACCTGAGCGCGCTGTGGGAGACCGGCTACGGGCGGGTGCTGGCGGTCAAGATCGGCCTTGTCGGGCTGGTCGCCGCGCTGAGCGCCGGCCACGCACTACGGCTGCGACCGCGGCTTCCAGCGGCCAACCGAAACCCGCCAGAGCGGGTGGAGCGGCGCCACTGGCGGATGCTGCGCACCCAGCCCGCGGTCGGCCTGGCCGTGGTCGCCGCCGTCGCCCTGCTCGTGGCGTTCCCGCTGCCGCCGCGGCAGCTCGGCGAGGCCGGCGAGGCCGAGGCGGCTGTCGCCGCCTGCGATCCATGCCCGCTGCCGCGGCCCTCTGCGGATGAGCTCGCGGTCGCCGATCACGCGGGCGGACAGCTCGTAGCCGTCTGGGTGCGGCGGCAGCCGCATGCGTTGATCGGCACGGTGCGCGCGCTGGACTACCGAGGCCGCCCGTCGCGCGGGCCGGTAGACGTGCTCGGCGCCGAGACGAGCTCGTGCGGACCCGCGTGCCGGCGCTTTCGAGCCCCTGCAGGCTCCGACGTCGTGCGCGTCGCCCTGCGTGACGCGGGGCGGCGCTACGTCGCCGTCCTGCCCGTGCGCTGGATCCGAGGCGCCGACGGCCGAGCCCGACGCCTGCTTGTTCGCGCCCAGGCGGCGATGCGCAGCCTGCGCTCGGTCCGCCAGCTCGAGCGCGTCACCAGCGGCCCCGGCTCAAACGCGGCCACCCATTACGTGCTCCAGGCCCCGAACCGCCTGCGCTTCGCCACCGACCTGGGCGTCGAGGACGTCACCATCGGCCGGGTGCAATGGCAGCGGACGCCCGGGGCGCCGTGGCTGCACAGCCGCTACGGCTCCGGCTTGCCGTTTCGCACGCGCAGCTGGTTCCGCTGGATTCCCTACGCTCGCGCAGCCCGCCTCCTCGGCACCCGTCGCGACCACGGCCACCGCGTGGCTACCCTTGCGCTGATGGACGAGGCGACGCCGGTGTGGTTCCGGCTCACGATCGACCTGTCCACCTACCGAGTCCTCACCGAGCGCGTGGCCACCAAGGCACACTTCACCCGCACCACCTACGGCGACTTCGACCGCCCACAGCACGTCAGGCCCCCGGAGGTCGACCGTGCCGGCTGAGGCGCCGCGCCCCTCCGCGTGGGCCCGCGTCCTGCGCGCCGCCGGCGCGCTCGCGGCCGTCGGATTCCTGGCGCTGCTCGTCTACGGCGTGGCGGCGCAGGCCCCGGACCGGACGATCGACGACGCCCTCGCGGGCAGTCACGCAGTCGTTCCGCCCGGCTTCCGGCTCGCTGTCCTCACCGACGGACGACCCGGCCGGCTGCAACCGGTGTGGCGTCGGGCCTCTGCAGACCACGTCGTCACCCTCGGCGAGCTGCGGGGCACGCCGGTCATCCTGAACATCTGGGCCTCGTGGTGCGACCCGTGCCGCCAGGAGGCCCGCCTGCTGCAGCGCGGCTGGGAGGCCGGTCGCGCCAAGGGCGTGCTGTTCCTCGGCTTGAACATGGAGGACGCCCGCGAGGACGCCCGGGCGTTCCTGCGGGCGTTCCACCAGGACTACCCCCACGTCCGCGACCCGACAAAGGACACGGCCCGGCGCTGGGGCGCGACCGGCATCCCAGAGACGTTCTTCATCAGTCGCCAGGGCAAGGTCGTCGGGCACGTCATCGGCGCGGTCGATCGACGTCAGCTCGCAGCCGGTGTCCAGGCCGCATTGGCCGGTCGGCCGCAAGCCGCCGACCAGGGCGGCGACCAGCGTCCGCCGCGCTGAGTCAGGGGCGTCGCACTCGTGCCAGTCTGCGCCCGCCGAGGAGCCCGGCGGCACCGAGGACGAGCGGCGCCGCAGCCATCAGGAGCATGCAGCTCTGGGCGGTGAGCAGCGTGGAGGTTCACCATCATGTCGCCGTACCGCGCGACCAGCGCGTCGATGCCTGCCGATGCTCGTGCCCGCCGGTAGTCCTCGCGGGCCTTCTCGGCGCGCCGGTTGAGGGCGTCGAGCGCTGATCGGACGCTGTCTCACCCAGCTCCCAAACCAGCTCCATGAGCTCGGAATCAAGCTCGTGCAGGGGCGGTGGAACATCGCGGCCGAGCGTCACCGCTCGACGCCGGCGCTGTGCAGCCGCTCGAGCTCATCACCAGGACGGCGGTGCTCGTCGCGCAGCGCTTCAAAGGACGGCGGAACGGCCTGCGTCGGCTTCTTCGATCGCATGACTCGCGCCATGAATCACATCATCGGCCCCATGCCGACCGGACACGCCATCGCCGCCAGGCCGAGGAAGACCGTCTCCACTGGACTCTCTTTCGGACATTCTACGATCTACGATAGTAGGAGCGGTCCGCCCACGCTGACGGGTCAGACGCTCTTGAAGAAGTTCACACCCAGGCGGTCCAGGAACTGCTGGACTTCGAGGTTGAGCCGGAACAGCTCGCCAGTGAGCACGAGCACGCCCATCGCGATGAGCACGATGCCGGCGGCGGCCTGGATCGCCGCGTAGTGGCGCCTGAAGAACGCAAACGCGCGGGCGGCGGCGTCGAAGGCGACAGCCGTGCCGAGGAAGGGCAGCGCGAGGCCCGCCGAATAGACAGCCAGCAGCAGCCCGCCCTGGGCCGTCCCGGTGCTCGTCGACGCGAGTCCGAGGATCGCTCCGAGCGTCGGTCCCACACATGGCGTCCACGCGATCGCGAACGCGGCGCCGGCCACCACCGGTCCGCCGCGGCCCGCCCGCTCGATCAGGCCGGCGGGGCGCCACTCGCGGTTGAGCCGCGGGACGGCGATCGATGCCAGGAAGAACACCCCCATGGTGATGATGGCCACGCCGGCGACCTTGTTCAGCGTCGGCTGATGGTCGAACAGGAACGATCCGATGGCGGTGGCTCCGAGCCCGAGCAGGATGAAGATGAGCGAGAAGGTGCCGACGAAGACGGCGCTGCGTCCGAGCACGCGCCGATCGAAGCGACGGCCGAGCTCGCGGGGCTCGCTGCCGGAGACGGTCGCCAGGTAGCCCGGTACGAGCGGCAGGCAGCACGGCGACAGGAATGAGACGAGGCCGGCGGCGAACGCCAGCAGCATGCTCGGCGCCTCAACCATCGACGGCGTAGCGCTGGATGTCGCCCGCGAGCTTGGCCTCGCTCGCGTAGGACCCGGGCTGGGTGTTGACGAGCGGGCCGGCAGCGTCGTAGAAAGCCGTGGTCGGGAACGCCCGGCCACCACGAACGACGCGCGCGACCCTCGTGTCTGGAGACAGCCCGACCGCCGACGCCAAGACGGCCAGCGGAGTGAGCAGGTGTCGGCAGCGACCAGGCACGACTAGCAGCCATGGTACGCCCCGCGAGTCGCGTTTAGCCGACGACCGGCCGCGTGTTCGAGAGACCGGGCCTTGTCCCCCAGGCGAGCAGCACGCAGCCGGCGGCGGCGAGCGCCGCAGCGAACAGCTGCGGTTGCGTCAGACCGGCTATGACCGGGTCGTTGCGCCGGATGAACTCGACGAGGAATCGCTCGGCTCCGGAAAGCAGCAGGTACAGCGCGAACAGCCGGCGAGGCGCGAGCCGGTCGCGAAGACGCCACAGCAGCGCGAAAGATCATCAGGCCGGCGAGGGTCTCGTACACAGGAGTCGGATGGACGCGTTCGGTGGTGGGGACCTCACCGTGCGGGTACGACATCGCCCACGGCAAGTCGCTCGGGCGCCCATAGGTGCCATCGCCCGCGAACTGGCAGGCGATGCGCCCGAGTGCGTAGCCCAGAGCCAGCGCGGGAGCCGCGGCGGCGAGCAGGTCAGGCGGGCGGACTCGGAGCCGTCGGGCGACCGCCAGCACCGCCAGCGCGCCCACGACGACGCCGCCGTACCACGTGAAGCCGGCCGCTGAGAAGACGTCGCCAGCTGACGCGGTGTCGGCATGCTCGATGTACCAATAGACGCGGGCGCCGACGAGCCCGCCGACGGCCGCCGCGACGAGGAGCGGGCCTGCGGCGTCCGCCCGCCCGGCACGTCGGCCCAGCTCACGGCGGAGCACCACCCAGGCGCCCAGGAAGGCCAAGGCGACGAACACGCCGTAGCTCTTGACTTCGAAACCTCCGAGCTGAAAGAGGACGGGGCGCATCGGGCAGAGAGTCTACTATCACCGGTAGTATCAACCATGGCGAGCAGACAGGAAGAATGGGAAGCCCGACTCCAGAAAGCCGCCCAGGCGACGTTCTGGCCGCGAATGTTCGGCAACTGCCACCCCGCCCGCGACACCCTGCTTGCGCTGCGGCGCGCCGGCTTCGACACCAGTGAAGTACGGCGGTTCGTCATGCAGGCCGCCGCCGAGCCGCCAATGCCCTACATCCTCGGACGCGCCACGCTCGCGTGAGTTGCCGCGGTGCCGATCATCACGACGAACTCGCGAGGACGTTTCACCGCGTCGATGCCCACCGGGGGTCTAGCCGAAGGGGGGACGAAACACGACATATCGGCCTATGCTGATATGTCGATGCCCGACACGGACCTCTACGCAGCGCTCTTTCATGGCTTCTCCGATCGTAGCCGGCTGCGCATCCTGCAGACGCTCGCGGACGGCGAGCGTCGAGTAAACGACATCGTGGCTACGACGGGACTCACGCAGTCGAACGCCTCCACTCATCTGGCGTGTCTGTGGGATTGCGGGCTGGTCGCCCGCGAACGGCGCGGGCGGGAGGTCCACTACCGGCTGATCGATGGCGTCGCGGATCTGTTGGCGGCGGCTGATCGGGTCCTGGCACTCGCCGGCAGCACTGTCGGTTCGTGCCCGCGGTACGGCTGTCGCCGTCAGCAGGCGGCATGAGCGCTCCCTCGCGGCTGCCGCCCCTGCCGATGGCGGCGCCCGGGGTGTCGGCGACGCGCCCCGATGCCGCGTGGCACCGCGCCGCCGGTCAGGCGCGCCGGCTGTCGTGGCTCAGCCTGGTCTGGATGATGGCCGAGGGCAGCGTGGGGCTTGTCGCGGGGGCACAGGCGCACTCGATCGGCGTCATCTCCTGGGCCATCGGCTCAGCCGTGGAGGGCGCGGCAGCCGTGATCGTCATCGTTCGCTTCACCGGCAAGCACCGCTTCTCGGAGACTGCCGAACGGCGCGCCCAGAAGTGGGTGGCGGGCAGCTTCTTCCTGCTGGTGCCCTACGTCCTCTACGAGTCGGTCAGCAAGCTCATCGAGGGCGCGCAGCCCCAGCGCAACTGGCTGGCTGTTGGCCTGCTGATCTCGAGCATCGTCCTCATGCCGCTGCTCGGTG
>JBBQBV010000060.1:0-20040 GCA_038318085.1 Solirubrobacterales bacterium | reverse complement strand
CTCGGCCGCACGGGTCGCAACTTCGCGGCCGGCATGAGCGGCGGCGTCGCCTACGTGCTCGACGAGGACGGCCAGTTCGAGTCGCGCTGCAACTTCGAGCTCGTCGGCTTCGACGCCATGGACACCGACGACGAGCGCACGCTGTTCGACCTCGTGTCCGAGCATCGCGCGCGGACTGGGTCCACGGTCGCCGAGCGCCTGCTCGCCGACTGGCCCGCCGCGCTCGAGCGCTTCGTCAAGGTCATGCCCCACGACTACAAGCGCGTGATGGCCGAGCTGGCCGCGGAGGCCGAGCCCGAGGCGTCGGCCGAGGCCGCAGCGGCCTGAGACGCCGCGCCTGAGCACGCGAACTGCGGGCCGTGTCGTTCCTCACCCTCGAGGGCCGCGGGGCGTGGAACGTTCCGGGGCCTTGTCTTGGGCAGCGACCAGTCGTCGTACCGGGGCCGGTGGATGACGGCGAACTCCGTGTCGCCGCGGTAGACGACCCCGCTCGCGGCCTTGACCTGGGACTCCAAGCGCGGGATGGTCGCACGGACCGCCCATGCTCAACGTCCGCCTGCTCGGAGGGTTTGACGTCCAGGTCGACGGCACGCCCGTCGCCGACGATGCCTGGCGGCTGCGCAAGGCCCGGTCGGTCGTCAAGGTCCTCGCCCTGCAGACCGGTCGCGCCCTGCACCCGGAGCGCATGCAGGCCCTGCTGTGGCCCGATCGCGACCGGACCGCAGCCGCCAACAACCTGCGCCAGGCGCTCTACCAGGCCCGCCGCGCCCTCGCCACGGCGGGAGCCGACGGCGCCGCCGTGCTGTCCGTGCGCGGGGACCTCCTCATGCTGTGCTCCGACGGGGACATCGCGCTGGACATCGACGCCTTCGGGGACGCCGCGGGCGCGGCCGACCGCACCGGCGCGCCGGCCGAGCTCGAGCGCGCGCTCGCCGCCTACGGGGGAGAGCTGCTCCCGGAGGACCCGTACGAGCCGTGGGCGGCGGACGCCCGCCGGGCGCTCGCCGAGCGCCACCTCGGGCTGCTGCTCACCCTCGCCGCCCTGCGGACGCAGACGGGCGACCACGAGGGCGCCGCCGACCCGCTGCGGCGCGCGCTCGTCGCCGACCCGCTGCACGAGCCGGCGCACCGCGCGCTGATGGTCGCCTACGCAGCGGCGGGGCGCCGCCAGCAGGCGCTCGGGCACTACGCCGAGCTGCGCGCGACGCTCGACCGCGAGCTGGCCACCGAGCCCGAGCCGGATACGCGGGCGCTGTACCGGCGTCTGCTGGCCGAGCCGGTCGAGACGCCGGCCGTCCGGCCGCCGGGGCTGCCCTGGCAGCCGACGAGCTTCGTCGGCCGCGAGCGCGAGCTGACCGAGCTCGGCCGCGTGCTGCCCGGCGCCCGCCTGGTCACGCTCACGGGTCCTGGGGGCTGCGGCAAGACCCGCCTGGCCTTCGAGGCCGCCGCGCGCCGGGCGGACGCGCACCGCGACGGCGTGCGGGCGGTGGAGCTCGCGGCGCTCGCCGATCCCGCCCTGGTCTCCCAGGCCGTGGCGAGCGCCCTGGGGCTCGACCTGCGCCAGGACGAGGACGCTGACGAGGCGCTCGCGACCCACCTCTGCGCGCGCGACATGCTGCTCGTGCTCGACAACTGCGAGCATCTGCTCGGCGCCTGCGCGCGGGCCGTCTCCGCCCTGCTGGCCCGCTGCCCCGGCGTGCACGTGCTCGCCACGAGCCGCGCGCCGATGCACGTGCCCGGGGAGCTGGACTGGCGCGTTCCGTCGCTCGGGCTCGTCGAGCCGCAGGCCGAGCTCGAGCGCCTACTGCGCTCCGACGCCGTGCGGCTGTTCTGCCAGCGGGCCGCCGCCGCGTGCGCGGGCTTCGTGCTCAGCGCGGCCAACGCCGCCGCCGTCGCAGAGATCTGCTGGCGGGTCGACGGGTTGCCGCTGGCGATCGAGCTGGCCGCGGCCCGTTCGGCGGCGCTCTTGCCCGCCCAGGTGGCGGAGCGCCTCGGCGACGCCCTGAGCGTGCTGCGCAGCGCCCGGCCCACCGGCCTCACCCGCCAGCAGACGCTCGAGGCGACGCTGGACTGGAGCCACGACCTGCTCTCCGAGACCGAGCGGCGGCTCTTCCGCCGCCTCGCCGTCTTCGCCGGTGGCTTCGACCTCCCCGCGGCCGAGAGCATCTGCGAGGCGGACGTGCCCGAGCTGGCGGCCCTGGTCGACCAGTCGCTGGTGGTGGCCGAGGAGGCGGGCGAGGCCTACCGCTACCGGCTGCTCGAGCCGATCCGCCAGTACGCCATGGCGCGCCTGCGCGAGGCCGGCGAGCTCGACGCGCTCGCCGAGCGCCACGCCCGCCGGTTCGCCGCGCTCGCCGCGCAGCCGGGCGGCCGGGTCACCGAGTGCGACCTCGAGCAGGTGGACCGGCTCGAGCGCGAGCACGACAACCTGCGCGCCGCGCTGGACTGGACGCTCGCGCGCGACCCGGCCGCCTCGCCGGCGATGGCCGCGGCGATGGCCGCGGTGTGGCTGCTGCGGCTGCACCTGCGCGAGGGCTCGCGGTGGCTGGACCTCGCCCTCACGGCTGCCCCCGAAGCCAGCGCCGCGCGCTGCGAGGCGCTGCATGCCCGCCAGGCCATCGAGCGCCGCCGTCCGCTGGCGTACTCCGGCGCGGACGAGTTGTGCCGTCAGCGCACCGCGCTGCACCGGGCCCTGCGCGACCGGCCCGGCGAGGCGCTGTCGTTGCTGGACGCCGCCGACGGCTTCGCGATCGGCGCCGACCTCCCGGGATCCGTCGAGGCGATCGCGCAGGCCGGGGAGATCGCCGCGGAGCTGGGCGAGCCGGCGCTGGTCGCCGCCGTCCTCGAGCGCGAGGGCATGGTGCATATGTGGCGGATCGAGTACACCGAGGCCGAGTACGCCTACGCGGCCGCGCTCGCCGCCCTCGCCGAGGCCGGGGACGGGCCCGGCCGCTCGGCCGTCCTCACGGTCGGCGGCCTCGTGCCGCCCGGACCGGTGCCGAGCCTCCCGCACCCGCAGCTCGAGGAGACCGCCCTGCACTTCCGGCGAGTCGAGCCGGCGCTGTCGCGCGCCTACGTGCTCGGGCACCGCGCCTACGTCGACCGGATCCTCGGCCGCCACGCGGACGCCCGCGTTCGACTCGAGGAGGCGCTCGGGATCGTGCGCTCAAACCGCGACGTCCTGGGGGAGGGCCTCGTGCTGGCCCAGCGCGGCAACGTGGAGCGCGAGGCCGGAGACCTCGACGCGGCCGAGATGTGGCTGACCCGCAGCCTCGCCCTGCGGCGGCGGGTCCTCGACCTCCGCGGCGTTCTCACCACGCTGCTCGCTCTCGGGGTCGTCAAGGGCCGCGCCGGCGATCGGGCCGGGGCCGAGGCCCTGCTCGAGCAGCCGCGCCGCATGGCCGCCGACGTCGTCGACGGTCCCGCCTACGCCGGCTACTGCATGGCGATGGCCGACGTGGCGGAATCCGCCGACGACGCGGAAGCGGCGCGGCGCTGGCTCACCGAGGCGCTGACCGAGTTCCTCGAGCCCACGGGCCTCGGCCTGCACGCGAGCTGGGTCCACGTCGCGGCCGCCCGCCACGCCCTCGCGCTCGGCGACAGCGCCGGCCTGCGCCACCACCTCGCCCGGGCGCGCGAGTACTTCGCCTCCAGCGGCGTCACGGCCGGTCCGGCGTACTGCGACGCGCTGCTAACGCCGTGTTGACGGGCCCCCGGTTCAGTCATGCCCATGTCAATGACCGATGTCACGCTCAACCCCGCGCTCGGCGACGCGACCGTCGACGAGCTCGCCGCGAGCCTCCGCGGCACGCTGCTGCGACCCTCCAGCCCCGGCTACGACGAAGCGCGCGCGATCTGGAACGCCGCGCACGATCGCAAGCCGGCCCTCATCGTCCGCTGCGCCGGCGTCCACGACGTCATCGAGGCGGTGGCCTTCGCCCGCGGCAACGGGCTCTTCATCGCCGTCCGCGGCGGCGGGCACAGCATCCCCGGCTTCTCGCAGATCGACGGCGGGCTCGTGATCGACCTCTCGTCGATGCGCGGCGTGCGCGTCGATCCCGCGGCGCGCCGCGCCACCGTGCAGGGCGGATGCGTCTGGCACGACGTCGACATGGAGACGCAGACCTTCGGCCTCGCCACCACGGGCGGCCTCATCTCCACCACGGGCGTGGCCGGGTTCACGCTCGGCGGCGGCATCGGCTACCTGATGCGGACCGCCGGCCTGGCCT
The DNA here is from genome assembly GCA_038318085.1 of Solirubrobacterales bacterium. Lineage (GTDB taxonomy): Bacteria > Actinomycetota > Thermoleophilia > Solirubrobacterales > Solirubrobacteraceae > DATLGB01. The sequence continues at coordinate 15,811 of JBBQBV010000060.1, read as the reverse complement.
GCGACAACCTCGTCGGAGCCGACGTCGTGACCGCGGACGGCCGGCTCGTCCACACGTCGCTCGACGAGGAGCCCGAGCTGCTGCGGGCGCTGCGCGGCGGCGGCGGGAACTTCGGCGTCGTCACGTCCTTCGAGTTCGCGCTGCATCCGGTCGGGCCGACGGTGGCCGGCGGCCTGATCGCCTTCGACGGCGAGCAGGCGACCAAGGTCGTGCGCGCCTGGCGCGAGTGGCTGCCGTCGGCGCCCGCCGAGCTGACGTCGGTGATCAACCTCACCACCGTGCCGCCCGCGCCGTTCACGCCGGAGGCGTGGCACGGCAAGCCGATGGCCGCGATCATCGCCATGCACAGCGGGACCGTCGAGGAGGGCATGGAGGCGTTCGCGCCGGTGAAGGCGTTCGCCGAGCCGATCTTCGACCTGATCGGTCCGATCCCCTACGTGGCGATGCAGGGCCTGCCCGACCCGCTGCACCCGCCCGGCGACGGCAACTACTTCAAGTCCCACCACCTGATGTCGCTGCCCGACGAGGCGATCGATGCCGTGGTCGAGGGGCACCGGGCGCAGTCGTCGCCGCAGTGTGAGCTGCACATCCACGACATGCGCGGGGCGGTCGCTCGCGAGCCCGCGGGCGGCAGCTCGTTCCCGCACCGCGACGCGCCGTACGTCCTCAACGTGATCGCCAAGTGGCCCGGCGGCGGCGAGGGCCCGGAGCACGTGGCGTGGGCGCGCAACGTGGTCGACGCGCTCGAGCCCTACGGCGACGGGACGGCCTACGTGAACTTCCTCGGGGATGCCGAGGACTCGAGCCGGCTGCGGGCCGCGTACGGCGACGAGATCTTCACGCGCCTGCAGGCCGCCAAGGATCGCTGGGACCCGCAGAACGTGTTCCGCTTCAACCAGAACATTCCGCCCAGCCGAACGTGACGCCTGCGTCACGTCTCTCGGAGCTTGCCGGCAAGGGCGTCGGGCTCGCTCGCCCGGCGGCGCCCCACCGATCATCTGCGTGCCGGCGGGGGCCGTCGAGCTCGGGCCCGCCCGTCGGCGAGGCCGGGGAAGCGGTCGTGGTTCACGAGCAGCCGAGCGCGTCGCAGGCGGCCTCGAGCAGCTCCCGATCGCGAGCGTAGGTCAGCAGCGACAGCGCCTCGGCCGCCGGCATCCAGCGCAGCTCGTCGACCTCGTCGTTCGGCATGAACGGCGGGGCGTCGACCGCCTCCACGAGCCAGTAGCGCACGAGCTTGGAGCGGCCCTTGTGGTCCGTGTAGGTCGACGAGGGCAGCTCCTGCCCCAGCGCGCCCCGCACCCCGATCTCCTCCTCGATCTCGCGCACGGCCGCCGCCTCGAAGCTCTCGCCCGCGTCGAGCTTGCCCTTGGGCAGCGACCAGTCGTCGTGGCGGGGCCGGTGGATGACGGCGAACTCCGTGTCGCCGCGGTAGACGACCCCGCCGGCGGCCTTGACCTCGAACTCCATCCGTGGGATGGTCGCACGGCGTCACATGAGAGTGTGTCGGATCTTGCAGTGCGACGGGGGAAGACCTGATGCTGGTCAAGCGCGCCGTTGCCGAGTTCGTCGGGACCTTCGTGCTGGTGTTCGGCGGTGTCGGAGCCGCAGTGATCGCAGGAGACAAGATCGGCAACCTCGGCGTCGCGTTCGCCTTCGGCCTGTCCCTGCTGGTGATGGCCTATGCGATCGGGCCGATCTCCGGCTGCCACATCAACCCGGCCGTGACGCTCGGGCTCGTGGTTCGCGGAAAGATGCACGTCAGCGAGGCCGCCTACTACTGGATTGCCCAGCTGCTGGGCGGATTCGCCGCCGCTGCGGTGCTGCTCGTCATCGTCAAGTCGCCCGCCGGGGGCTACGACGCCGGCATGGCGGGGTTCGGGGCCAACGGCTACGGGAAGCACTCGCCCGGCGGGTATCCGCTCGGCGCGGTGTTCCTCGTCGAGGTCCTGATGACCGGCCTGCTGATGTTCACGGTGCTGGCGGCCACCGACCGGATCGCCGAGGTCGCGTTCGCCGGACTGCCGATCGGCCTCGTGCTCGTCGTCATCCACCTCGTCGGCATCCCGATCGACAACCTCTCCGTCAACCCGGCTCGGAGCCTCGGACCGGCGATCTTCGTCGGTGACTGGGCGCTGTCTCAGCTGTGGGTGTTCATCGTCGCGCCGCTCGTCGGTGCCGTGCTCGCCGCCCTCCTGCACGGCTGGCTGTTCTCCGGGGCGCGCCAGGTCGACTCCGCGGAGTCGGCCGTCACCGCCACCCGGACGGAAGCCTTATGACGCGGGTGTCAGCTCGACGACGAAGCCGCCATTGCGGGCGACCGGCACCTTCAGCGTCGTGATGCGTCCGACGGGCGCGTCGCGCGACACCAGGCCGCCGTGCGGCCCGTCGCTGATCACCTGCGCCGCGTAGACTCCCTCGGAGAGAAAACGCAGCGGGACGTCGAGCGACCGCCGGCCGCCCGCGACGATCCCGCCCACGAACCAGCGGTCCCCCGACCGGCGGGCGACGACCGCGTGGGAGTCCGGCCGGCCCGAGACCAGCCGGGTGTCGTCCCAGGCGGCCGGCACCGCGCGCAGGAAGGCTGCCGCGACCGGATGCCGGGCGTAGCTCTCCGGTGTGTCGGCGAAGTGCTGCAGGCCGGACTCGAAGACGACGCTCTCGGCGAGCTCCTGCCCGTCGCTGGTGACCCGGCCGGGCGCGGAGAAGGTCACCGGCGTGTAGTCCATGCCGCCGATCACGTTGCGGGTGAAGACGAGGTTGACGTTGTGGGCGGGCGACAGCGGCTCGAGCATGGCGTGCTCCGCGCCCTGCACGCCCTCGAGCGTCAACACGTTCGGCCAGGTGCGCTGGATGCCGCGCGGCACGGTGCAGCCATGGAAGTCCACCACCAACCGACGTGTCGCCGCGGCCCGTGCGATGTCGTCCATCGCGCGGATCTGCGGCGCGTGGTCTGAGAGCAGGAAGTCCACCTTGATGCCCGCGACGCCCCAGGCGGCGAGCAGGGACAGGACGCGCTCGCGCTCGGCCGGGGTCGAGAGGTCGTGCCAGTCGAGCCACAGGATCAGCTTCACGCCGCGCCGGGCGGCGTAGGTGGCGAGCCCGGGGGCCCACGCGGGGTTCCAGCCCGCGTCGACTGTCACGTACTCCCAGCCGGCGGCCGCGGCGGCGTCGACGTAGTCGCGCTGGCGCTCCAGGCTCGTGGCGCTGCGGGGGTCTGACCACCACGACCAGGCGGCGCGCCCCGGCGTGATCCAGGAGGGGTCGCGGATCCGCGAGGGCGAGCCCAGCGCGAGCGGCAGGTCGGATGCCACGATGTCGGCGAGGCTGCCGAGGACCATGACGCGCCACGGCGTGCGGGCCGGCGCGGGCTCGGAGGGCGGCAGGTCGACGTGCAGCGCTCCGTGGCCGTGCGGATAGAGCTTGAGGTGTGACACCGCGGCGCGCTCGGCCCCGGCCTCGGTCAGCAGCGTGTAGCGGCCGTCCGTGCGCAGCAGGGCCGGGAACGCGTAGCGCTCCTGGGGGGCGTAGCCGGCGAGGGCGCCGGGGACGTACGGGTTCTCGTAGTCGGCGCGGTAGTTCTGCAGCCACGCCCGCGTACCGGCGGGCGCATGCAGGACGGTGCGCTCCGGGCCGGCGCGCAGCAGGCGGAAGGCGGCGCCGCCGCGGGCGGCGAGGATCTGCACGCCGCGGCCGCCGCGGCCGGTCAGGGTCAGGCGGCGGGCGTCGAGGCGGTGCACGCGGCGCTTGCCCGACGGCGTGTGGAAGCGCTCGTGCACCGCCTCCCGGCGCGCGCGGAGCTCTCCTGCGGGTGCGTCTCCGAGGTCGGCCCGCAGCGCCACGTGGCCGGCGCGCGTCACCGTCAGCCGCAGGCGACCGCCGGCAGCGGTGACGGCGGCCCGCACCGAGCCCGCCGGCGCGGCGGCGCTCCAGCTGCGGCCGGCCGCCGCGGCGAGGCGCACGGGGACCGGCTCGTGCGGGACCTGGGCGAAGAGCATCCGCTCAGAGGCTACGGTCAGGGGAGAGACCTCGAGCTGCAGGGATCGTCCCCGCCTGCCGTTGCATGCTCTGCGTCCACCCCTCCGATCCTCTGGAGCCCATGCGAACCCGCGCCCTCAGCCTCATCCTGCTTGCCCTCGTCCCGGCGCTGCCCGCCGCCGCGTCTGCGAAGCCGACCCTCGGCGTCTCTGACAACCGGCCGACCATGCTGGCTGATCCCCTCTTCACCGCCCTGGGCGTCAAGCAGGTGCGCGTCGTGGTCTCCTACAACGCCGTCACCGCCGGCGAGAACGGCGACGACGAGATCTCCGGCCGCGTCGCGCCGTACATCGCGGCCGCCTCCTTCCTCGGCATCGACCCGCTGGTCGCCTTCGAGCACTCGCGCGGCAACGCGGCGGTGGTCTGCGCCCACGGCAAGGGCAGGAGCAAGGCGGTCTGCAAGCTCCCGTCGGTCGCCTCCTACAAGGCCGAGATCATGAAGTTCCTCACCAAGTTCCCGACGGTGCACACGATCACGCCGTGGAACGAGGAGAACCACTTCTCCCAGGCCACCTACCGCGATCCCGCACGCGGCGCGCAGTTCGCCAAGGCGGCGGAGCAGGTCTGCAAATCGCTCGGACGCACCTGCACGATCCCGACGATGGACATCCTGGACTCCGCGAGCAACACGAAGTCCTCGCACCCGCGCTACACGAGCACCGTCAAGTACGTCAAGCGGCTGCGCAAGGCCTACGGCCGGCAGCCGGCGGTCTGCGGCATCCACAACTACGCCGACGTCAACCGCTTCCGCACCAGCGGCACCAAGGCGCTCACCAAGGCGATGCGGTGCAAGAGCTACTGGCTCACGGAGACCGGCGGCGACTACGCCTTCGGCTCCTTCTGGAACAAGGACACCAAGAAGGTCGGCAAGTGCAAGACCTCGGCGGGGTGCCAGAAGAAGGCGATGCAGTTCTTGTTCAAGCGGGTCATCAAGGTCACGAGCAAGATCAAGCGCGTCTACGTCTACAACTGGTTCGGCGGCTCCGAGCCGCGCTTTGACGCCGGCATCGTCAAGGGCAGCGGCAACGCTCCGTCGTCCAAGGCCCGCCCGGCGTACGGCGTGGTGAAGGCGCACGCGCCCGGCGCCTGACCCCGCCCGCCGGGCGCGGGTCAGGGCACCGGCGTCGGCGTCGATGTCGGTGTCGGTGTCACGGTGGCCGTTGCGGCCGGCGTCGGCGTGACGGTCGGCGAGGGCGTGGGAGTCGGCGTGGCGGTCGCGGTCGGCGTCGGGGTCGCAGTGCGCGTTCTCGCGGGCGCCGACGGCGCACCCGGGTGCCGGGGCTTGCGGCCGGCCCTCTTGCGTGCCGTGCCGCCGAACAGCGTCGTGGCGTGGTTGGCGCCGCGGGTGATGGACTGGCCTGCCAACAGCTCCGGCACGGTGTAGACCAGCACCACGATGACGAAGGCGACGATGCCGGTCAGCACGGCTGCGCGCCAGCGGTGCCTGCCCGCCCTCCTGTACACGGACATCGGGGCGGTGGGCTCGGGCGGCGGGGCGGGCTCGTCCGGGTCGTCCGGCGGGGTCGGGCCGGGCGGCCTCGGCGGAGGGGGCGGCTCGGGAGCGCCCGCCGTGCGCTGTACGCGCACGGTCTGCAGCTTGTCGGCGGGGCGCGTCACCGCCTCCTTGACGAGGGCGACGATGACCGGGCTGAGCGCCGCGGAGATCAGGGTCCCGGCCGCCCACACCTGCGAGGTGACGTACGCCGCCACCGCCGACGCCACGGCCGCCGCGGCGAGCGTGACGAGGTCAAGGTTGGATTGGCGCCGCGCCGGATCCGTCACGGCGGAGCCATCACCGCGGCGGCGACGTTGTCGCCCGCGCCCGCCGCGCAGGCCGTCTCGACCAGGGCCAGGGCCCCGGCGAGCGCGGTCGGCTCCGGGAGCGTCGCGAGCACGCGGGGGATGACGTCGGCGGGTCGCAGGGGGGAGATGAACTCCGACAGGCCGTCGGTGATCAGGACGATCCACTCCTCCGGCTCGACCGCGGTGCACCCGCGCTGTAGCGTGTTCTTGAGCGCGCGCTTGTTCATCGGGTAGCCGACGAAGCGCATCGCCTCCCGGTTGACCTGGCGCGCCCGCTGGGATCCCGGCCGGCCCACCACGATCGCGCCGTCGCCGATCGCCGCCCAGTCCAGCGCGCCGGCGGAGGCGAGGCCGACGAGCAGCACCGTGTTGCTGGCCGGGTGCTGCGAGGCCACGCCCTTCCTCGCGATGACGGCGTCGTTGACGCGGCCGAACAGCGTGAGCCAGTCGCCGTCGTCGAGGGAGGCCGGCGGATCGGCCCCGAGCGCGGCCAGCACCTCCTGCACGGCCACGGTGGACGCGGTGGAGCCGTTGTGGCCGTCGGCGCACACGAGCAGCGTCGCGCGCGGGCCCACAGCGGCGGCCACCACGTCCTCGTTGGGATCCTCGTAGCGGTAGGACTTCTTGAAGCGCCCGCGGGTGATCGCCAGCGCGGTCCGGGTGCCGAGCGACAGCGACGCGACCTCGTCGAGCTCCTCGTGGTCGGTCCCCCAGAGGGCCCCCGCCGTTTCTCCGTCCGACACGACCCGTACCTTAGGCGCGTCCTGGTCGTCTCCCACGAGAGAGCGAGCGCGTCAGCACCATGCCTCTGTGCTTCATCGAACCCAGAGACGCCGTCCGCGTCATTGCCGAGTCGGTGGGCCGGGAGGCGCGCCGCCAGCTGCTGTGCGAGCTGGTGCGCGCGTGGGTCGACGAGATCCCCGCCGAGGAGCTGCCGGCCCACTACGCAAAGGCCCTCGCCGACCTCGACGAGCACGATCTGTCGATGCTCGCCGCCTGGCACGCCTCGATGGACGTCGGCCAGCCGATCGCCAACCGTGACTTCTTGGTCGGCGCCTACCCGGCGCTCGAGCACGACGCCCGGCGCGAGGCCCTGAAGCTCGCCGCCGGCTTCCGCGGCGAGGAGGCCTTCGCCAACGGCGTCGGCGAGGACGAGGCGCTGGACACCGTCCTGCCGTGGCTCTCGGGCGCGCGCTGCGAGGAGCTGCTCGAGGAGGCGCTCGAGCTGTACATGTGGGACCGCCTCGGCACCCACAACTAAGCAAACGGGGGCCCCCCGCCCCCGTGCCTACGCCTTGCGCAGCACGTCGTAGCGGCCGACGCCCGTGGTGCCCCGGGAGTGCCAGCGCACGAAGGCGAGGTCCAGGCGCAGGGAGCCGAGCTCGAGGGTCGAGCCGCAGAGGATCTCGCCGGCCGCCCGGACCGGGTAGCCGGGCTCCTCGGTGACCCAGAGCTCCAGCCCGGTGCGCCGCGGGTGGCCGGCGCCGTCGTAGGTGGTGGAGAGGCGGGGATCGGCGACCGAGACGATCTCTCCGCGCTCGACGAGCGTGGCCCAGGCGATCTCTTCGCCGTGCCCCTCGGCGCCGTCGGGGCGCAGGCTCGAGACCACGAATCCGCCGTGCTCCTCGCCGAGCCAGCCCGAGACGCTGCGCACCTGCGCCAGCGAGGACCAGTCGGCGACCCCCCAGGAGTGCCCGCGCTGGCCCAGTCCGTCGATCGCCACGGCCTCCTCGCCAGAGCGGACGGTCCCGCGCACGCGCACGAGCTGCTCGTAGGCCGCCATGCCGCCGAGCCGCGCGACGGGGTCTGCCCTCGTGACCTCCGCCGGGGGGCTGATCGCGTCGAGCGTCAGCTCGAAGCCCGAGCCCTCGCCGTCCCAGGCGACAGTCCAGTGCTCCAGCGGCGCGTCGACCGTCGTGCGCAGCGGCCCGACGGCCAGGGAGGACCAGTCCGGCGTGGCCGGAAGCCGGAGGGCGCCCCGAGCGTAGGCGCCGACCGGCTCGATGCCTTCGAACAGGACCGCCAGCGCGCTGCCGCCGTCAGCGGCGACGCCGAGCCGGGCCATGCCGAACCAGCCGGCCTCGGGGTCGGCCCAGGAGACCGTCACCGCGTCGGCGAAGCCCGGCGCGTCGAGGGGCCGGGAGGACTCGTCGGCGGGCGTGGTCACGGCCGGCGCGGGTCGGTGTCGTACGCCGTGCCGTCGACGTCGCGGGAACGCGGCGCGTGTGGCGGGGGCGCGGCACCACCGCGAGTGCGCAGCGACGCGGTCATCCGGCCCACGAAGCGGCGCGCGAGCACGCGGCGCACGACGGCGCGCGTCGGCGGCACGAGCAGCACCGCGCCGAGGATGTCGGTGAGAAAGCCCGGCGTCAGCAGCAGGGCGCCCCCCATCAGCACGAGGGCGCCGTCGATGACCTCGGAGGCCGGTGGGCGCCCGGCCTGCACGGCCTCGGTGAAGCGTCGCCACACAGCTCGGCCCTGCTGGCGCATCAGCCACGAGCCGACGACGGAGTCCGCCAGCAGCAGGCCGATGGTCGGCAGCACCCCGATCGCCTGGCCGATCTGGATGATCACATACAGCTCCGCGATCGGGACGACGATGAACAGGAGGACGAGGAGCGGCACGGTGCCCTCCGAGGATAGGACTCAGGGCCCACGTCGAAATTCCCGCTCAGGCGAGGTCGAGCGCGACCGCAGGCAGGCGGTCGAGCCCCATCAGCTCAATCAGCTTGCGGATGTGCGGCTGAGGGTCGCGCAGTCGCAGCTTGCGGCCCTGGGCGCGCAGGCGGCGGGCGATCACGGCGAGATCCACCATCAGCGAGGAGTCTGCGAAGCTCAGCCCGCGCAGATCGACCACGACGTCGCGGCCCGGGGCGAGCACCTTCGACAGGGCACGCCGGCGGCGCCCGGAGGTGACCCGATCCTCTTCTCCGGTCACCAGGAGCACGGAGTGATGGGCGTCGAAGGAGACGATTCAAGGCAAGCTACACCTCGGCCATGGCTAGACTCAACCCCATGGTCGATGAAGAGGAAGTCACCGAAGCGCTGACCAACGTGATCGACCCCGAGCTCGGGCTCGACTTCGTTGAGCTCGGCCTGGTCTATGGCATCGCGATCGAGGGCGCCAAGGTCGAGATCACCTTCACCCTGACTACCCCCGCGTGCCCGATCGGCCCGCAGGTATCCGAGCAGATGCAGGAGTTCGTCGGCGAGCTCGACGAGGTCGAGGAGGTCGTCACCTCGATGGTCTTCACGCCGCCGTGGTCCCCGGAGAAGATGTCCGAGGACGCGAAGTTCGCCCTCGGCTACTGAGCCGGGCTCGTCCGCTTCGCCGCCCCGGCCTTCGCGGCGCCTGACTTCTTGGCGCGTTGGCGCTTGGGCCTGGGCGCGGCTTCGGCCCGGGTCCAACGCGGCAGAACTTCCTCGGAAGAAGCCACGCGGATCGCGCGCCGTGTCCGCAAAGCCCCGGCTCGTCGGGCCTCCATCGAACTTGGCGCGAGACCGGGGGAGCGATTGTGCTCCCCCGGTCCGTGCCTGGGCCGCCGTGGTGGCTGTGGGGGCTGTTACCGCGGTGGGAACTGCGAATTGGGCGCGGGGGATGCGAGGTTCGCGCGCGGGGGCTTGGCCGTGAAGCCGATGACCGCGCAGTTGATGTTCACGCCGACAGACCCGTAGGGAGCCGGCTTGCCGGTGGCGGGATCGACGCCGGTCAGCAGGTCGGGCCGCTGCGCCGCGAGGTTGAAGACCTCGACCTCGTCGGTCTGGCGGCGGTTGAGCCCGGCCTTCACGGCCTTGTCGGTCCACAGCCCGAGCTGCGCGTCCCACAGCGGGCTGTAGGCCTGAGCGTGACGCGGGTCGGACTCGGTGGGGAAGTCACCGAACACATTGAGGAGGTCGCCACCGTTGCGCAGCGCGTCGATCAACTCCGTGTCGCCGACCGCGGCGTCGTGACCGATCAGGCCGTCCTTGGCCAGATGGACGAACCCCTGCGCCTGTGGGTTGCCGGTGCCGGTCTGCCCGTTGATGAACCCGAACAGCCGCTCGCGGGCGGAGCCGAGGAAGTCGTCGCCACCGTTGGTCGCGGCGTGATCGAGCGCGGGAACGTACGTGCCGCGCTCGAGGACCGCGGTCAGCGGCTGACCGGCGTCCGTGCTGAGGTAGAGGATCGGCTGCCCGGCGTCGAAGCCCTTCACCAGCAGCAGGTCGGCCCAGGACTCGTTGAACTGGCCCTGAGGCGCCGGCCTGGCGATGTGAATGCCAAGGACCCGCTCACCGGTGTTGCGGTGGTGGGTGACGTCGAACGGACCGTCTCCGACGGCCACGATCGGGGCGTTGTAAACGACTGGAGACCCCTCGATCCGGATGAACGGGCTATAGCCGGGGCCGGCTACGGCGCCGGGCTTGAAGTTGGCGAGCGGGAAGCCGTTCGGTCCGCGCTGGGCGACGCGGTTGGGACTGAAATCGGGCACGCCCGCGAAGTCGATCACACCCGGCCCGAAGCGGTTGTCTGCCGGCGCGGGGTTCTCGAGCTTGACGGTCTGCACGCACTCGGGGCAGCCGTTGGCCACGTTGTACAGCTTGGGGGCGTAGTTGACCCCAAGGTCGTGGGCGAGGCCGGAGTCGGAGGCGTCGAGCAGCACGTACCAGACCTTGGTGCCGTCCGGCGCCTTGCCCGGGTACAGCGGGAGCCGCACGGTGTCGTTGTCCAGATTGACCTGCAGGGCGCTCTCGGTGGTGAGGTGGTCGCGCGGGAGGAGACCGCTGAGCTGCCCAAGACCGGCGGCGGATCCTGCGTGGTCGGCCTTGTGCGCCCGATGCCGGGAGCGGTGCTTGGCGTGGCGGTGGTGCTTGGCGTGGGCGCCGGCCGCCGCCACCCCGACGCTGGGAAGGCTGAGCAGGGCAGAGCAGGCGACCGCCGCCGCGAGCACGGTCGGCAGCGCGATCCGCGCATGCATGGATCTGGCGACGGACGGCGACGTCCCGTTCGCGGCTCGGCCAGGGTCGACGGTCGATGGAGACACTCGCTCCTCCTCGGTTTGCGGATTGGACTGATGGGTCGATCCATAGTGTTGATCGGCGCCCGAGCGTTACGAGATGACGCGATCGTCGGCCTTCGCAAGACCTTTGATCGGGCCGGGTCGGCCCGACACCCGGAGGACGGGCGGAGCGGATGATCACCCGCGTCGAACAGCCGGGCGAGCAGCGCGCCGATGGCTGAGGTCGCGAGCACAACTGGCTCCGACGGGGCGGCGCGTACGCGAAGCTCGCCCTCGGCTACTGAGTCCGGCTCGTCCGCTTCGCCGAGCGGGACTTCCCGGCGCCTGTCTTCTTGGCGCGTTGGTGATTGGGCGCGGTCGCGGCGACCGGCTTGGGCGCGACCGCTGCAGCGGCCGTCACCAGCTCCGCCAACGACTCCTCGAGCAGCTCCCCCAGCGCGGAGAGGTCCGCCAGCGCGTCGTAGTCGCCGAGCAGCCCGAAGTCGATGCCCCCGTCGTAGGACATGATCGCGATCGCCAGGGCGTGGTTGTTCGGCAGGAAGGCGATCGGGAAGAGGTCGACGAGGCGGCGGCCGAGGATGTAGAGCGGAAACTGGGGCCCGGGCACGTTGGTCACGATCACGTTGAACAGTCGCGTGGAGAAGTTCAGCCGCGAGGCCTGGGCGAGGATCGTGGGCGGTGCGAACTGCTGCACGCCGGCGATGACCTCGGCGCCGATCGCCTGCTTGGAGTCCTTCAGGCCGTCCATCGCCTGCTTGACCACGCGCAGCCGCGCGACCGGATCCTCGATGTAGACGGGCAGCGGGCCGCGCATCACGGTGATGCGGTTGCCCAGCGATCCCTGGTCGTGTTGGGCGCGGACGGACACCGGCACCAGCGCGCGCAGCTCCAGCCCCTCGGTGCGCACGCCGCGCAGGCGCAGCCAGCGGCGCAGCGCGCCGGCCACGACCGTGAGCACGACATCGTTGACGGTGCCGCCGTAGGCGTTCTTGACGGTCTTGAAATCCGCCAGCTCGCAGCGGACGAGCTCGAGGCGCCGGTGCGGCCCGATCGGCACATTGAGCGGCGTCTGCGGCGCCGGGTTCAGGCCGGCCCACACGAGCTCGCCGACGCCCTCGGCGGCCTCGCGCGCGACCTCGAGCGCGTGAGCGGGGTGCGACGCCGCGTCGGCGGCGCGCGCGATCAGCTCGAACGGCGTGCGCACGAGCGCCCGCACGCCCCGGGCGGCCAGTTCGAGCGCCGACGGCTCGGGGTGCGGGATCCACGCGGCGTCGGGATGGTCGCCCGCCTCCCCCGGCTCCGGCGCGAGGTCGAAGATGACGGTGGCGAGATCGACGCCGGAGACGCCGTCGACGAGTGCGTGGTGGGTCTTGGAGATCAGCGCGAAGCGGGTGTCCTGCAGCCCCTCGACGAGCCACATCTCCCACAGCGGCTTCGCGCGGTCGAGCTGCTGGGAGAAGATCCGCGCCGCCAGCGCGCGCAGCTGGTCCTGGCGGCCGGGCGCCGGCAGCGCGGAGTGCCGCACGTGGTAGGAGAGGTTGAACGCCGGGTCGTCGACCCACAGCGGGCGGCCGGTCTCGATCGGCGGCACCGCGAGCTTGTGGCGGTAGCGCGGGACGAGGTGCAGCCGGCTGCGGATGTGCGCGGCGAAGTCGTCGTAGCTGGGGGGCGGGCCCTCGAGGATCGTGAGGGCGCCGATGTGCATGTGCGAGGCGTCGCCCTCCTGGGCGAGAAAGGACGCGTCCACCGCGGTGAGCCGGTCGCCATGCGCCTGCGCCATCGGTCCGGAGCGTACAGTTCGCCCGATGGGGTGGGACTTCTCGACGGACCCGGCCTCGAAGGGTTGATCGACGGCGCCCGCATCCGTGCGGCGCTGCGCGACGCCGGCCTCGGCGCCTGGGTGCTCTACGACTTCCGCGGCTCCAACCCGGTGCTGTGGGAGGTGCTCGGAGCCGCGCCGCCCGGCACGACGCGGCGGCTCGTGCTGGTCGCGCCGGCCGACCGCGAGCCCGTGCTGATCTCGAGCGCGCTCGACAAGGATCTCGTCGCCGGCCTCGGCGTCGCGCTCGCGGTCTACCGCGGCTGGGAGGAGCTCTTCGCGCTGCTGGCCGAGCACGTCCGCGCGAGCGGGCGCGTGGCGATGGAGTACTCGCCGCGCAACGCGCTGCCCGCTGTCGGCTGGGCGGACGCCGGCGCGGTCGAGTTGATCCGCTCGCTCGGCGTCGAGGTCGTCTCCTCGGGCGACCTCTTCCAAGCTGTGGCCGCCGCCTGGGACGCCGCCGCCGAGGCGTCGCACCACGACGCCGTGCGCCACGTGCTGGAGATCCACGCGCTCGCCCGCGCGCACGCCCGCGGCGGCCTGGGCGCGGTCACCGAGGGCGAGGTCGCCCAGCGCATCCTCGCCGAGATCGCCGACCGGGGGCTCGAGACCGACGGCGTGCCCGGCGTGGCGGTCGGCGCGCACTCCGGCAACCCGCACCACGAGCCGCAGCCGGATGCGGTCATCGGCCGGGACGAGGTGCTGCTGGTCGACATCTGGGCGCGCCGGCCCGGGCCGCGCACCGTGTTCGGAGACGTCACCTGGATGAGCTTCACGGGTGCCGAGGTGCCCGAGCGCGTCCGGGAGGTCTGCGCCGCCGTCGCGGCGGGGCGCGATGCCGCGCTTGCGCTGCTGCGCGAGCGCGACGGGCTGCGCGGCTTCGAGGTCGACCGCGCCTGCCGCGCCGCGATCGCGGCGGCCGGCTTCGGCCACGGGATCGTGCACCGGACGGGGCACTCGCTCGGGCCCGGCCCGCGGGTGCACGGCCTGGGCGCCAACGTCGACGACTTCGAGACCCACGACGACCGCGCACTCGCCGCGGGCACGGGCTTCACGATCGAGCCGGGCGTCTACCTGCCCGAGTTCGGCGTGCGCCTGGAGTGCGACGTGCATCTGCACCCGCAACGGGGGCCGCTCGTGACGACGCCGCTGCAGGCGGCAGTTCAGCCGTTGGAGTAGCTGATCCAGGCGGGCGCCCGTGAGGCCCGCTCTACACTCGCAACCGATGACGCCCGCGACGCTTTCGACCCCCGACAAGCTCCTGCTGGCCGCGCCGCGCGGCTACTGCGCGGGCGTCGATCGCGCGGTCCAGAGCGTCGAGCGGGCGCTCGAGCTGTACGGGCCGCCGGTCTACGTGCGCAAGGAGATCGTGCACAACAAGCACGTCGTGGAGGAGCTGCGCGAGCGCGGCGCCGTCTTCGTCGACGAGCTCGACGACTCGATCCCCGAGGGCGCCGTCACGGTCTTCTCCGCCCACGGCGTCTCCCCGGCGGTGCACGCCGACGCCGAGAAGCGCGGCCTGCAGACGATCGACGCGACCTGCCCGCTGGTGACCAAGGTGCACCGCGAGGCGGTCAAGTTCGCCGCCGACGGCTACACGATCGTCCTGATCGGCCATGCGGGGCACGAGGAGGTCGAGGGCACGATGGGGGAGGCGCCCGAGCACATCGTGCTCGTCGAGACGGAGGCTGACGTCGACACGCTCGAGGTCGCCGACCCCGCGCGCGTCTCGTACATCTCGCAGACGACGCTGTCGGTCGACGAGACGCGCACGATCATCGGCCGGCTGCGGGAGAAGTTCCCCGCGATCACCGGGCCGCGCACCGACGACATCTGCTACGCCACCACGAACCGCCAGCTTGCGGTCAAGGAGATGGCCGTCCAGTGCGACCTCGTCCTGGTCATCGGCTCGCGCAACTCGTCGAACTCGCAGCGCCTCGTCGACGTCGCGCGCGACCTCGGCGCCGAGGCGCACCTGATCGACAACGAGACCCAGGTGCGCGAGGAGTGGCTGCGCGACAAGCGCGTCGTCGGCATCACCTCGGGTGCGAGCGCGCCGGAGGGCCTCGTGCAGCGGCTGGTGGACTTCTTCCGCCAGCGCGGGACGGCGACGGTGGAGACGCTCGAGGTGCTGCGCGAGGACGTGCGCTTCATGCTCCCCAAGACGATCCGTCAGGCGCTCACGGCCCGCGAGGGCTGATCCGCTCACCCCGACGGGGTGCGATCAACTTGGCTTCAATACGTTGTGGATTGATGCTGATGTATCATGTATTCATGGCCCTGCTCCAGATCAGAAACGTGCCGGATGAGGTCCGCCGCGACCTGAAAGCCCGCGCGGCAGCGCGGGGCGAGTCGCTCAACGCCTACCTGCTCGACCTGCTCGAGCGAGACGTCGCACGCCCGACGGTCAAGGACGTCCTTGACCGTGCGGCTCGACGAGCCGGACGTGCGAGTGCATCCGCCGTCGAGGTGCTCGAAGCAGCCCGGGGGGAGCGCGAGAATCAGGTGGTGGCAGGCGGGTCCGGTTCGTGATCGTCATTGACTGCGCGGCCGTGGTCGATGCGTTGACGGACGTCGACGGAACCGACGAGCTCCGGGCCTTTCTGGCCAGCGAGGAGCTCTGCGCGCCGGCCCTCCTGGATTACGAGGTCGTGTCGGCACTGCGTGGCCTGACTCTCCGAGGGGATCTCACCGCCACGAGGGCCGAGGACGCCCTGACCGACTTCGACGACCTTGAGATCCATCGCTGGCGCTCGGGGGACGGTCTGCGCCGCCGAGCCTTCCAACTGCGGGACAACCTTTCGGCGTACGACGCCGCGTACGTCGTCCTGGCCGAGGCGCTCGACTGCTCGTTGCTGACCCGCGACGTTCGGCTCGCGCGGTCGTGTGGACATCTCGTCCCCATCGAGGTCCTCTGAGCGCCGCCGGTGCCGTCTGGCCTCCCGCGGACGTGGGACTGACCACGCCCAGTCTCCAGCTGCCCCTGCCCGACGAGGGGGAGCTCGAGCAGCTCGCGGCCGTCGCCGCCGGCGGGGTTCACGGTGCCGGAGTGAAGCCGTTCGGGGTTCCTTGGGGGGCGCAACCGCCGCGCCTGCGCGCTCGGTCTGTCGCGCAATGGCATTGGGCGACACGCGGAACCTGGATCCCGACGCGGTGG
>JBBQBV010000059.1:0-20079 GCA_038318085.1 Solirubrobacterales bacterium | reverse complement strand
CGAGGTCATCACCGATCAGGTCAACGCGATCGCCGAGAGCCTCGAGCAGCTGTACGACGACCAGTTCGTCGAGACCTGCGCGGACTGGGTCGCGCCGTACATCGGCGACCTGATCGGCTACCGGGCGCTGCACGGCGTGGTACCGCGCGTGGCCTCACCGCGCGCCGAGGTCGCCAACACGATCCGCTACCGCCGCCGCAAGGGCACCGCCTCGATGCTCGAGCAGCTCGCCCGCGACGTCACCGGCTGGCCTGCGCGCGCCGTCGAGTTCTTCGAGCTGCTCGTCACCACGCAGTACATGAACCACATCCGGCCGCAGGCCGCGGGCACCGCGGGCCTGCGCGACGCCGGGCGCCTGGAACTGGGCGGGCGCTTTCAGGCCGGCGCCTTCGACGACCTCTCGCACACCGCCGAGATGCGCACGATCAGCTCCCGCACGGGCCGCTACAACATCCGCAACGTCGGCATCTTCCTGTGGCGGGTGCAGGCTCTGCGGGTGCCGCGCGCGCCGCTCGTCGCCGCCGACGCCTCCGGCCGCCGCTTCCGCTTCGACCCGCTCGGCGCGGACCGCCAGATCTTCGCCGCGGCGCGGACCGAGGAGGAGATCACGCACATCGCCGAGCCGTTCGACGTGCCGCTGCCGCTGACCACCCGCTGGCTGGACGCGCACGAGGCCGAGCTCTACGGCGCCGGCCGCTCGCTCCTGCTCGAGCGCCAGACCGCGATCGGCGTGACTGCGCTCGCGTCCGGTGACGTCCGCGTCTGCAGCCTCGCCGACGATCCCGCTGCGCCCGGCACGTGGGCCCACGAGCCCCAGCCAGGTGACGCGTTCGTCGTGGTCGACCCCGTCCTCGGGCGCGTCGCCTTCGGCGATGCCGCTCCGGCCGGCGAGACACGCCTCGCGACCTTCCACTACGGCTCGGCACTGGCGGCGGGCGGCGGCGGATACGACCGCACGGGCTCCCGGGACGAGCTGACGCAGGTCGTCTCGGTCTCCGGCGGCGCCACCCTCGGACCTCCGCTTGCCAGCGTCGCCGGCGGCGGCGGCGTCCAGATCGACGACAGCCAGCGCTATGTCGCGCCCGCGACGATCTCCGTGACGGCGCCGCTCGCGGGGGCTGCGGACACCAAGACGGTGCTGCGCGCCGCCGGCCACCAGCGCCCCTTCCTGGCGCGCGGCGACCAGACGAAGCTCGCGCTGGCCCCGGATAGCACCGTCGTGCTGGACGGCCTGATGATCGCTGGGGCGCCGCTGGTCATCGAGGAGGCGGCCGACAGCGAGCCGCGCACGGTCGTCCTGCGTCACTGCACGCTCGTCCCGGGGCTGACCCGCACGAGCGGCGGGGCGCCCGCAGCCCTCGGCGCCGCCAGCCTGATCGTGCTGCACCCGTTCACCACCGTCAGGCTCGAGCACTGCCTCACCGGCCCGATCGTCGCGGTCGACGGCGCCGAGGTCAGCGCGAGCGACTGCGTCGTCGACGCGGGCGGCGAGAGCGAGATCGCCTTCTGCGGCCGGCCGCCGATCGCAGGCGGCCTACGCACGGTATCGGCCGCTGCCGATCGGCCGACCGGCGACGGTCTCACCCCCGGCGGTCATCTGACGCTCGAAGCGTGCACGGTCCTCGGCAAGGTCCACGCCGAGCGCCTGGACGTCTCGAACTCGATCCTGCTCGCGCGGCCGGCGACGCCGGGGCCGGACCCGTGGCCCGCCCCGGTCTGGTCGCTACGCCGGCAGGTCGGCTGCATGCG
Source organism: Solirubrobacterales bacterium (assembly GCA_038318085.1). Lineage (GTDB taxonomy): Bacteria > Actinomycetota > Thermoleophilia > Solirubrobacterales > Solirubrobacteraceae > DATLGB01. The sequence continues at coordinate 18,330 of JBBQBV010000059.1, read as the reverse complement.
CTTCTCATACGTCCCGCCCGGCTCCCGGACGCCCCCCCGCTTCCAGTGCGCCGGAAGCGACCCGGCCCACCGCCCGCAGTTCACGTCCATGCGCTACGGCGACCCCGGCTACGCCCAGCTGCGTCGCTGCACGCACACCGCCGTGCGCACCGGCGCGGACGACGAGAGCGAGATGGGCGCGACCCATGGGCTGCACCAGCCGCAGCGCGAGACCAACCTACGGCTCCGCCTCGACGAGTACCTCCGTTACGGGCTCGAAGCCGGCTTCTTCTACGCCACGTGATGGACCGAGAAAGGAGACACCCATGGGTGCCGACGTCAGCCGAGTGAGGTTTGATCCCCTCGAGGACTTCTCAGGCGTCGTGTTGCAGCAGGGCAGGCTGCTGCTCGACGGCGACTTCAACGAGTACGTGGCGATGCTCGACCGGCGGCTGCGGGCCGCGACCTGCGACCTCACCTCGTACGGGCCCGATGCCCAGCGCCAGGGGGTCGCCTGGGTGCCGCGTCTGACGCCCGACGCCTTCCGCGTCTCCGCCCTCGGGGGCGCGCTCTCGATCGGCCGCGGGCGGATGTACGTCGACGGCCTGGTCGCCGAGAACCACGGCAGCGACCCTACCGCGTTCGATCCCCTCCTGTCCGAGCGCACCGGCACCGCCGACACGCCGTACGACGGGCAGCCCTACTGGCCGACCCCGGACGCCCTGCCGGCCGGGGGCCCGCACCTCGTCTACCTCGACGTCTGGCAACGCGAGCTCACGCATCTGCAGGATCCCGGTCTCATCGAGGTGGCCGTCGGCGTGGACACGACCGCGCGCACGCAGACCGTGTGGCAGGTGCGCGTGCTCCCGGACGTCCCGACGACCACGACGTGCGCCACCGACGACGAGGACGTCCCGGGCTGGCTGGACATCGTCAGCCCTTCGGCGGGGCGGCTCAGCACCGGCACGGTCAAGGTCGACGACGAGGACGATCCGTGCGCGCTGCCACCGGCCGGCGGCTACCGCGGCCTCGAGAACCAGACCTACCGCGTCGAGGTCCACGAAGGCGGGGCTCCCGGCACGGCGACCTTCAAGTGGTCGCGCGACCAGGCCTCGGTCGCCCAGCCGGTCGTCGAGATGGTCTCGTCCACGGTTCTGCGGCTGGCGTCGCTGGGTCCCGACGACACCCTCAGCTTCTCCACCGGCGACTGGGTCGAGATCCTCGACGACCGGTACGAGCTCGGACAGCGGCCCGGGGTCATGCGCCAGGTCACCGTCGACGACACGGCGCGGGCGATCGCGTTCGCGGACGCGCTCCCGGCCGACCTCCAGCCCGCCGACGCCCAGCAGGCAGCGGCGCGCCACCTGCGCGCGCGCCGCTGGGACCAGTCGAAGATCGTCCGCAACGCGTCAGGCGTCGAGCTCGTCGATCTCGACGCCGTCGGCTCGACCGGGGTCATCACAGTCCCGCCGAGCGCGTTGACGAAGGTCGTCCTCGAGCACGGCGTGGCCGTGTCGTTCAAGCTCGCCCCCGGCGCCTCGGGCGCGTTTCGCCCGGGCGACCACTGGATCTTCGCCGCGCGCACCGCCGACACGTCGCTGGAGACCCTCACCGACGCGTCGCCGCACGGCGTGCACCACCACTACGCGCGGCTGGCCGTCGTGAGCTTCCCCGACGCAGACACCGACTGCCGGCGCCTGTGGCCGCCCACGCAGACCGCCGGCGACGACTGTGCGTGCACCGTCTGCGTGACCACCGATCCGGACGGCATCACGCTCCAGGAGGCGATCGAGCAGGTGCGCACGACCGGGGGCACCATCTGTGTCGCGGCGGGCGTCTACGACCTCGGCGATGGCGTGACGATCGACCAGGCGCGCTCGGTGCGCATCCGCGGGCAGGGTACGGCGACGGTGCTCGTCGCGCGCGGCACAGCGATCCGCGTGACGCGTTCGGTCGAGATCGTGATCGAGAACCTGGCGATCGTCAGCGGCGCGGCTGCGGCGGCCGGGATCCGCATGCGCAGCGTCGTCGCCACGACGCTGCAGGATCTCGTCGTGCTGTCCTACGACGCCGACGCCGACGCCCACGGCGGCGCCGGCTCGGCCGTCGAGCTGTCCGGCGTCGGGATGCTCGTGGCGCTGCGGCGCAACATCCTCATCGGCCGGACCGGGATCCAGGCGGGCGCCGGCGACGAGAAGGCGGGGCTGATGGCCGCCGGCCTGCGGATCGAGGACAACGTCGTCGCCGGCGTGAAGAGCGGGATCGACATCGGCGGCCGCTCGCTGTACATGTACGCCTGCCGCATCACCGGCAACGACCTGCTCGGCGGGGAAGCCGGTGCCATCATCGCCAACGGCGCGGTGCGCCCCGGCGGCACGCTCGAGATCGCGCGCAACAAGATCGCCAACGAGGGCCCGGGCATCGTCACGGGCTCCGACGCCGCCGTCGAGGGCAACGTGATCGCCGGCCGGGGGAAGGACGGGAAGGGCGCGGGCGACGGGATCGTCGTCGCGCCGGGCGCGCTACCGACCGCCCCCGGCCATGTCCGGATCCTCGCCAACCGCGTCCACGACCGCGCGGGCACGGCGATCGCGCTGCGCACGCCGGTCAGCACGCTCATGGTCAAGCACAACGTCCTGACCGGCGTCGGCGCGGGCATCGCGATGCTGGACAAGGGCTCGGCCGAGCACGTCGCGATCGACGACAACGAGCTGCTGGACGTGGCGACCGACGAGTCCGGAGACCGCGCGGCGTTCGGGATCCTCGTCGCGCGCACGGAGACCGCGGCGATCACGGGCAACACCGTCGTGGGCGTCGCCCGCGAGCTGCACGAGGCGCGTATGCGCGCCGCGATCGCGGTCATCGCCTGCGGCGACGTCCGCGTCAGCGGCAACGAGGTCGCCGACGTCGGCCCGCGCGACGGCTTTCTCGGCCTCGGCGTCGGCATCCTCGCCGTCGGGCCGTTTGACCACGTCGTCGCGTCGCAGAACGCCGTCCGGCCTACGGTGATCCCGCAGGGCGACGGCGGCTGGCACGCGCTGCTTATCCAGTCCGCGGGTGCCGAGCTCCTCGCGATCGCCCCGCAGCAGGCCGTCATCGAGACCGCCAGGGGCGCGCTCGTGCTCAACGGCGACTGGGCGGCGTTCGTGCCGCCGCGGCGCGAGAGCGCGACCGTGTCCGCGAACGTCCTGCAGGGCGGCGGACGGCTGCCGACCTGCCTCGTGCGGGTGCGAGCAGACGTCGTCGCCGACGCCAACCACTGCACCCACACCGAGGGTGACGTGCAGGCCGTCGTGCTGCGAGCGCGGGCCATCACGGCGTCCACAAACCGCGTCAGCGGCGGCGATTCGATGATCATCCTCGAAACCGACGAGAACACGTTCGCCGCCGTCGGCAACCTGGCTCCCGCCGGAACCCACCTCGGCGGCCCGGGCGCCGGCCTGCCGGGGCCCTGGCAACCACTGAACCCGAACGTGCCGTGACCGGCGCGGCCTGGAGGTAAGCAATGGGTGTGCTCGTCGTCGGCAGCGAGAACAACTTCAGCGAGCTGCGCTCGCGGCTGTTCGACGGGCGCGTGTCAACCGCGGTCGCGCGGCGCGCGAGCAAGGCGCTGGCCGAGGCCAACCCGCACGTCGATCTCTCCTCACTCGTGCCCGGCACGGTCTTGACGATCCCCGACGTCCCCGAGATCCCGGCGCGCGCGGAGCTCTCGCTCGACGACAGCGTGCGCGACGGCGTCGCGGGGATCGCGACGGCGCTCACCGGCACGCTGGTCGCGCTGCGAGACGAGGCGGCGCTGCTCGAGCGCGAGGCTCGCGCCGAGCGCGAGCGCACCGCCGAGGGGCTCGGCGACGAGGCGGTCAAGCGCGCCGCCGCAGGCGACCAAGACCTCGCGGCGGCGCTCGACGCGGCAGCCAGGGGGCTCGAGGACGAGGAGGGCGCCACGGAGGGCCGCCGCGCGGGCCTGGAGGCGGCGATCGAGGAGTTCAGCGGCGAGATCGAGGCCCTGCGCAAGCTCGCGGGCTAGTGCCCCGGGACGCTCCGACGCCGGAGGACCGGCCCCGCGGTTAGGGTTGAAGGCGTGACGGTCCTGCACCTCGCGCCCCACCCCGACGACGAGCTCATCGGGGCGCCGGCTGTGCTCATGGCCCTCCGGGACGCCGGCCGGCGCGTCGTGAACGCCGCGTGCAGCCTCGGCGGCCCCGACGACCGCGAGCGCCGGCGCGAGGAGCTCGGGGAGGCGTGCCGGCGTGCGCGCTTCGAGCTCGTGCTCCCGGACGTCCCGATCGCCATGTCAGAGTCCGTCGGCGACGACCTCGACCAGGCGCAGGCCGACCTCGCGGCGTGGCTGCGGGGCCTGCTGGGCGAGCACCGCCCGGACCTGGTGATCTCGCCCTCACCGCACGATCGCCATTCTGGGCACGAGGTGGTGGGCCGCGCGGTGCGCGACGTGCTCGCCGGGCAACCGGGAGCCCGGTGGTGGATGTGGGGGCTGTGGGCCGACCTGCCGCTGCCGACCGTGCTCGTCGGATTCGCCGAGGACCGCCTGCAGGAGATCCTCTGGGCCCTCGAGGCCCATGCCGGCGAGATCGCGCGCAACGACTACCGCGCCCTGGTGCGTGGCCGGGCGCAGGCCAACGCGGTCCTCGGCACCGAGCGCGTCTTCGGGTGGGGCCGCGAGCAGGAGGCGACGCCGTACGCCGAGGTCCTCACCGACGTCGCTCGCCTCGACGAGCGCTGGCGGCTCGGCGCGCCGCAGAGGCTGGCCGGCGAGATCGTCCCCTTCGAGCCGGCCGGCGACGTGACGTGGTGGGTGGAGGCGAGGAGCATCACGCAGCGCCTGGCGCAGGAGGGCTTGCGCTCCTGAGTCGGGCGGCAGTAGGGTCGGGCGGGAAGGAGGTTGCTCGCCCCTTGCGCTCGGTCCCCCAGATCGACATCGCGCTCATCCAGCACGAGTCGGAGATGCTCAACGTGCCCGCGCGCGATCTCTCCGGCTTTCTGAGCGCCGGCGAGAGCATCCACAACTGGAAATGGAGCCTGTTCACCGAGAACTCCTTCGACGAGGCGCTGGCGCGAGCCGACCGCTTCGACTGCCTGATCCTCGGCTATAACGCCATTCATCGCAGCGCCGCCCTGCGGGAGGCGCTGGAGGCCGCCTTCCCGGACACCGGCGTCCTTGTCCTGCACCAGATGCAGTCCGCGGCGTATGACTGCCTGCGCGGCGAGCTGGCGTTGCGCGCCGTGCCGCTCGGCGGCCGGCGCCTTGACGTGTCCCTCCCGAGCGGCGTGGACGGCGCTCTGGACGTCGTGCTCAACTGGCCGGACCCGGCCGGCGTCTGCACCGCCCCAGGGAAGTCCTGGCACCTGACGCCGCCGGTCGACCCCTGGGAGGCCGTCCACGGGCTCGACGCGCCCCGCGACGGCGCCTGGCGCGTCGTGCTCCAGGCCGACACCGGCGAGCGCCGCGTTCCCGTGCTGCTGCGCACCAGCGCCTGGCGCCGGCCCCTGCTTGCCGCCTGCACCCTCCTGCTGGAGCCCGGCCGAGAGCAGCACGCCGCGCTCCTCGGCAACCTCATCTCGTTCTGCGCGCGGGGACTCCCCGAGGTGGTCGCCTTCCCCGAGGCCGAGCCGGAGGCCGCGGCGTGGAACGTCCTCGTCCACAAGCTCGCGCTCGCCGGGACGCACACGGTCCAGATCGGGCAGCGCGAGCCGGCCTACGACGGCTGGCCGGAGATCGGCGCGGGCACCGTCGTGGCCGGCGAGGGCCGGGTGGGAGCCGACGCGGACGCCTGGCAGGAGCGGGGCGGCCGGCTGGTCACCATGGAGGCCGGCCGGCTTCTGGCCCGGGAGGGCGCGTCGGACCTGCGCTGGCTCGCGCGCAGCTGGGCGGCCGAGCTGGCGGGGCGACCCATGGCCGACTGGCTCGGCGGCTGGGCGGAGGGAGAGGAGCGGCGCGGCAGCATCCTGGCCACGCGCGCGGTCCTGCGCACGGTGCACTTCCTGCGCGATCCTGCCTACGAGCAGATCTCCGCCGGCGAGCCCGGGGGCCTCGGCATCCCCGACCTCGCCGAGCCGGGGCTCGCCCGGCGCGTGCGTGCGCTGCTGGACGGCCGCGGCATCGAGCGCGGCCACATCGACCAGACGGTCAGCACGACAGCGGCCGCTCTGGACCTCGACGAGCTCCTGCCCGGCCTGTTCGGCGACGGTCTGAGGCGTCGCGTGGAAGCGTGGCTGCGCCAGCGCTTCGAACATGCGCCGGTGGAGGATCGCCTGGACATCGCGCGGCGCCTGCGCGACGACGATCTGTTGCGCCGGGCGCTTGAGGGCGTGCCGGCCGGGCCGTCGCCCGTCGTGCTGACCAAGGCCTGGGACGCCGTCGTGACCTGCGGCGTGCCGGTGCCCGCTGGCCTCAGCGCCGAGGTGGCGGGCGCCGACGAGCTGCGCAAGAGCGTCCTCGTCGCCGGCAGCTTTTTGACCGCGTTAGCCCGGTGCCGAGGGAAGGGGCTCGACCTGGCGATCGACGTGGACCACGAAACGGTCAAGGACGCGCTCGGCACGCTGCGCCGCGACGGATCGCTGCTCAGCGGGCGCCGCCGGCCGCGGCACGACGTCGAGGGATCCAGCACGGAGGCGCTCACGTTGCTGACGCTGTTCGCGCATCCGCAGTGGCTCATGGAGCCGGCCGCCGGCGCCAGGAGCCCGGACGCGCAGGTCGTGCGCGCGCGGGAGCCGCTTGCCCCGATTCTCACCGAGGGGCTGCTGTCGGAGACCGCGCGGCTGCGCATCCGCAACGCCGAGCTCGAGCAGGGCGACCGGCAGCTGCGCACCGCGCGCAACTACTGCGCGGTGGCGGCCGTCCTCGGCACCGCGCTCGCCGTGATCGCCGTCCACGCCGCGCCGCGGAGCATCGGGGACTGGATCACGCTGTCGACGGCGGCCATCCTCATCCTGCTCGCGGCCTTTGCGGTGCTCGGGCGCTGGGGTCTGCTGCCGGCCTGGGCGCGCGCGCTCACGGCGTTGATCAGCGAGGGCGTGAGCGGTATCCCCGAGCGCCTCCGCGAGGCGATCGAGCGCCGATAGCGTCGCGCACCGGCGTTGGGATGCGGCGGACGGCCTGCGTCTACCGGCTCGCCGGCGCGTCCCCGTCCGCGCCCTGCCGCATCGCCGCGACGAGGTTCTGCCGCCGTGACGGAGCGGCGGCGTCGCTGCGAAAGGCCGCGACATAGCCTTGGAACTCGAAGCTGTCGAGGAACGCCTTGGTGGCGTCGTAGCCCGAGCCGTACAGCTCCAGCGACCGCTCGCGCGTGAGGTCGAAGTCCGTGGTGCGCACGCCGAGCGTGGGGATGGCGATCGTGCGCGCGAAGTCGGCCTCCTCGACGTGCATGCGGTCGTGGGCCTCCATCAGCGTCTGGGCGATCGCCTTGAGGTACTCGATGATCGAGTGCGAGCGCGAGACCGCGCCGGGCGCGCCGCTGAGGCGGTCGGCCACCGGCGTGCGTGTCGGCGGCTCCACCAGCAGCAGCCCGAAGGTGGGAAAGCGCGGCTGGTCGTCGGCGTCGAAGAGCCAGACGGGAAAGTTCGACAGCATGCCGCCGTCGACGATCAGGTGCTCCTCGCCGGTGGTGTCGTTGGAGTGGTTGACGGGCTCGAAGAAGATCGGGATCGACATGCTCATCCGCACCGCGTACGCGATGGAGAGCGTCTCGGGAGTCGAGCCGATCTTGTGCGCGTCGCGCGGGAGCACGAGCATCTCGTGGCGGCTCACGTCGGAGGCGATGACCTGCAGGCGAAACGCGCGCTTCGGGTCGTCGGAGCCGGTCGACTTGAGGTCGGCGAAGGTGCGAACGCCCTTGCGGTCGAGCTTCTCGGTCATCCACTGCAGGAAGCGACGGCCCTCGTAGATGCCGTAGTCGCGCAGGACCGACATCTCCTTGCCGATCAGCGGGATCCGGTCCTCCCAGCCCTCGTCCTTGAACTCGCGGAAGTGCATGCCGAGCACCTCCTCGCGCAGCTCCTCGCCGGTGTAGCCGGCCGCGATCAGGGCCGCTGTGATCGCACCGGCGGAGGTGCCCGCCACGCACTCGGGCTCCCAGCCCTCCTCCTCCAGCGCCGCGTAGGCACCGGCCAGCCCGATGCCCTTCACGCCGCCGCCCTCAAAGACCAGGTCAACAGGTCCGCTCACGGGGCAACGCTATCACCCTGGGGGAGGCGACCCGCGAGGGCCGCCTCCCCCCAGGCATCCTTGGCGTCGGGCTTGCAGCAGGAGGTCCTGTGCGTCCGCCGAGCAGCAGGTGGAGGACCTAGCATGGGCGGGCGTGTTCGACTCCCTCTCAGAGAAGCTGCAGGGTGCGCTTTCCGGGGTGCGCCAGCGCGGTGCGCTGACCGAGGAGGACATCGCCCGGGCGATGCGCGAGATCCGCCTCGCGCTGCTGGAGGCCGACGTCAACTTCAAGGTGGTCAAGCAGTTCACGGCCAAGGTTGCCGAGCGCGCGGCCGGGGTCGAGGTCACCAGGCAGCTCAACCCGGGCCAGCAGGTCGTCAAGATCGTCGACGAGGAGCTGACCGCGCTGATGGGCGGCCAGGCGGCCGGCATCACCTTCTCGCCACGCCCGCCCACGATCATCCTGATGGCCGGCCTGCAGGGCTCGGGCAAGACGACCGCCACGGCCAAGCTCGCCCGGCACCTCAAGGAGGTCCACGGCTCGTCGGTCGCCGTCGCGGCCTGCGACGTCTATCGGCCCGCCGCGGTGGAGCAGCTGGTCAAGGTCGGCGGCCAGGCCGGCGCCACGGTCTACGAGCAGGGGACCGACAAAAAGCCGGTCGACATCGCCCGCTGGGCGCGCGACCAGGCGGTCCGCGACGGCAAGGACGTGCTGATCGTCGACACCAGCGGCCGCCTGCACGTCGACGAGGCGCTGATGGCCGAGCTGGCCGACATCAAGAAGGCGGTCAAGCCCCACACGGTGCTGCTCGTCGTCGACGCGATGACGGGTCAGGACGCCGTCAACGTGGCTGAGCAGTTCGCCGAGGTCGCTCAGTTCGACGGCGTCGTGCTCTCAAAGCTCGACGGCGACGCCCGCGGCGGCGCCGCGCTGTCGGTCAAGGCGATCACCGGAAAGCCGATCCTGTTCGCCTCCACGGGCGAGAAGCTCGGCGACTTCGAGGCCTTCCATCCCGACCGGATGGCCCAGCGGATCCTTGGCATGGGGGACGTGCTCTCGTTCATCGAGAAGGCCGAGCGCCAGACCGACGAGGACGAGGCCAAGCGGCTCGAGGCCAAGCTGCGCCGCAACGAGTTCGACCTCGACGACTTTCTCGATCAGCTCAAAAAGATCCGCAAGATGGGCCCGCTGACGTCGCTGCTCGGCATGCTCCCGGGCCTGGCCGGCCACCAGCTCTCACAGCTGAAGGTCGACGAAAAGGAGTTCGACCGCATCGAGGCGATCATCCTGTCGATGACGCTCCAGGAGCGCCACAAGCCGGACATCATCAAGGGCCGGCGCCGCGCGCGCATCGCCACCGGCTCGGGAACCTCGGTCCAACAGGTCAACCAGCTCGTCAAGCAGTTCGGCGAAATGCGCAAGATGATGCGCGGCATCCAGCAGGGCAAGATGCCCGACATCGGCGCCATGATGCGCCAGGGGCGCTAGGGGTGCCGGAGGCGGCGCGCTGAGGCCGGAGCCTGCCGCGGCCGGCCGTGCCGCCGGATGCGGGCCCCGAGCCGATTCCCGGAGCCGCTACCCTCCGTCGCCGATATGGCCGTAGCGATGAGATTGACCCGCGTGGGCGGGAAGAAGGATCCGGTCTGGCGCGTCGTCGTCGCCGACCGCCGCGCACCCCGGGACGGCCGCTTCCTCGAGACGATCGGGCGCTACAACGCGCAGACCGAGCCCTCGACCATCGTGCTCGACGAGGAGCGCGTCCGCTACTGGCTCCGTCACGGCGCGCAGCCGTCGGACTCAGTGAGGAAGCTGCTGCGCATCCAGGGCATCAACTAGGACCCACCGCCCTCGATGCCGCGCGACCTCCTCGAGTACCTCGCGAAGGCCCTCGTCGACAAGCCCGACAAGGTGCGCGTGAAGGAGTTCGAGGACGACGGATCGCTGATACTCGAGCTGGCGGTGGACGAGGATGACTACGGACACGTCATCGGGCGCGGCGGACGGACCGCCTCGGCCCTCCGGACGGTCGTCAAGGCCGCAGGATCCCGACAGGACCGGCGGGTCCTCGTCGACATCGTCGACTGAGCCGCGCCTGCAGGTCGGCCGGGTCGGCAAGCCGCACGGGCTCGACGGCTCCTTTTACGTGACGCGCCCGGAGGAGGGCGTGCTCGTCCGGCGCATCCGTGTCTACGTCGGGGGCGACGCCTATCTCGTCGAGCGGGTCGCGGGCACCGCCGCCAAGCCGATCCTGCGGCTGCAGGGCGTCTCCTCGCGCGAGGCCGTCGAGCCGTTGCGCGGCCGGCCGGTCGAGGTCACGCGCTCAGACGTCTCCCCGCTCGAGGACGGCGAGTACTGGGCGGATGACCTCGTCGGTCTGGCCGTCGTCGACGGCGACCGCTCCGTGGGCGTCGTGGACCGGGTGCGTGCGCTGCCGTCGTGCGAGGTGCTGGAGGTCGGGGAGCTGCTCATCCCGCTCGTCGGCGACGCCGTGCGCGACGTCGACCTCGGGGCCGGGCGCATCGACGTCGACCTCGCCTTTCTCGGGGAGGCCTAGGCGCCGGTGCAAGCCGACGTCTTCACCCTGTTTCCCTCGTGGTTCGACTGGTTTCGCGAGCAGCGTCACGTGCGCAACGCCCTCGAGCGCGGATCGAGCGTCGAGACCGTCGACTACCGCGACTCGACGACGCTGTCAGGACGCTCGGTCGACGACACGCCGTTCGGGGGCGGGGCGGGCATGGTCCTGCGAGTCGACGTCGTCGACTGGGCGCTGCAGGCGCGCTACGAGATGGACCCGCTGGACCTGCGCGAGCAGCGCCGGGTGATCGGGCTGACGCCCGGCGGACGCGGGCTTGACGAGGAGCTGGTGTGCGAGCTGGCCGCCGAGGAGCGACTGACGCTGCTGTGCGGCCGTTACGAGGGCTTCGACGAGCGCATCCTCGAGCACTTCTGCACGGACCGCATCTCGATCGGCCCGTACGTGATCGCCGGGGGCGAGCTCGCGGCGATGGTCGTCCTGGATGCGGTGATCCGCAAGCTGCCCGGCGCGCTCGGCGACGAGACGTCCGTGCACGAGGAATCCTTCAGCGCCGCCCTGGAGGGCCTGCCCGAGTACCCGCACTACACGCGCCCGGCGTCCTACCGCGGCTGGCGGGTCCCGGAGGTCCTTCTGAGCGGCCACCACGGCCGCGTGGAGCAGTGGCGGCGCGAGCAGAGCCGCTCCAGGGGTGTCCGCTAGAGTTCTGCAACGCGCCCGCGTCGGCATGTCGCCTCCGCGGGTTCTTCTTCGCCATGAGCATCGTCATCGAACAGCTCGAGCGCCAGCAGCTGCGGCGCGTGCCCCAGTTTCACGCCGGCGACCGCGTCCGCGTGCACTTCCAGGTCATCGAGGGGACGCGTCGCCGGACCCAGGTGTTCGAGGGCGTCGTGATCAAGCGCCAGGGGGAGGGCGTCCGCGAGACGTTCACCGTGCGCAAGCAGTCCTTCGGCGTCGGCGTGGAGCGCACCTTTCCGCTGCACTCGCCGAAGATCGAGCGCATCGAGGTCGCCGCCCGCGGGGACGTGCGCCGGGCGAAGCTCTACTACCTTCGCGGCCGCGTCGGCAAGTCCGCCCGCGTGCGCGAGCGCCGGTACGTCGGGCCGGAGGAGGTCGTCGAGACCGGGCTGCTGCACGCGCCCGTGGCCGTCGACGCCGAGGGGCATGCCGCAGACGAGCCGGAGATCGTCGAGGAGGCTGCAGCCGTCGAAGCGGCCGTCGACGCCCCTGTCGCCGAGGCCGCCGCTCCCGCTGCCTCCGTCGACGAGTCCTAGCCTCCCGCGGGGTCTCACGGGTGGTAAAGAAGCCCCAGTCCACCGCCGGCTCGCTGCTTGAGCTTGTGCTGATCGTGGCCGTCGCGCTCGGCCTGGCCCTCGGCATCCAGAAGTTCCTGATCAAGCCGTACCGCATCCCCAGCGGCTCGATGCTGCCGACGCTCAGGGTCGGCCAGCGCGTGCTCGTCAACCGGATCGGCCACAGCTTCTCCAAGCCGGCCGTCGGCGACGTCGTCGTGTTCCATCCGCCCCGGGGCGCCCAGCAAGGGCAGTGCGGCGTGTTGCCCCCGCGCGGGCAGGTCTGCCTGAAGGAGGTGCCGATCCCCGACGGGGAGAACTTCATCAAGCGCGTCGTCGCCGGGCCGGGCGACCGCCTGAAGATCGTCGGCGGGCACGTCTACCGCAACGGCAGGGAGGCCAGCGAGCCGTTCACCAAGCCGTGCAGCCCGGCGGGTGGGTGCAGCTTCCCGCGCGAGGTCACGATTCCCGCCGGGCACTACTTCATGATGGGCGACAACCGTGGCTCATCCGACGACAGCCGGTTCTGGGGCCCCGTTCCCGACAAGTGGATCATCGGTGGAGCCTTTGCCACCTACTGGCCGCCCGGCCGCATCGGGCTCCTCTAAGCGGCGCCGCCGCAGGCGCTCGTCCGGGTCGCGGCTGTTCCGCTACGACCGCGAGCTGGGCGTGCGCTTTGTCGCCGGCGCCGACGAGGCCGGGCGGGGCTGCCTGGCCGGCCCGCTCGTGGCCGCCGCGGTCCTCTTCGACCTCGAGAAGCTCACGCTGTCAGACCTGCGGGCGCTGTCGGCGCTCAACGACTCAAAGCAGCACACCGCCGAGATGCGCGAGGAGCTGTACCCGCGCGTCATGCGCATCGCCACTCGGGTGACGGTCACCTCGCGGTGCGCGCGCGGCATCGACGCCCGCGGCCTGCACGTCACCAACCTGGCGGCGCTGAGCGACTGCCTGCGGCGGGTCGGGGTCCCCGGCTGCCTGTGCCTGTCGGATGGCTTCCCGGTCCCGCCGACGGGCTTCGAGCAGCGGCCGCTGGTGGGCGGGGACGCGACGAGCGCGGCGATCGCCGCGGCCTCGGTGATCGCGAAGGTGTCGCGCGACCGCTACATGCAGCGGGTCGCCGAGCGCTATCCGCACTGGGAGTTCGAGACCCACGTGGGCTACTCGACGCCGGAGCATCGCGCGGCGATCGAGCTGCACGGCGTCTCGCCCCTGCACCGGCTGTCGTTTCAGTCGGTGGCGTATTCACAGCTTGCGCTGTGAATCGGCACAGAGTCGTCACACCCACGTACTGACCTGTCACGGGGTCGTCCGTAGCTTGCGGACCTGTGACCACCGACCGCCGCCACGCACTCGGCCTCGCCGGGGAGGCGTTCGCCGCCCGCCATTTCGAGCGCCTCGGCTTCGAGGTCCTCGCACGCCGCCACCGCACCCGCTTCGGGGAGCTCGACCTGGTCGTCTGCGACGGGCCGCTGCTCGTGTTCGCGGAGGTCAAGACGCGGCGCGCCGGCTGCGGGCAGCCGTTCGACGCGCTCGGGGAGGCCAAGCAGAACCAGGTCCGGCGGATGGGTGCGGCCTGGCTGGCCGAGGCTGAGCCGGAGCGGCCGTTCTACGAGGAGCTGCGCTTCGACGCGGTCGGCGTGCTGGTCGACGCGGCGGGGGACCTGGTCTCGCTCGAGCATCTCCAGGGGGCGTTTTAGCTGCTCGCCCAGGTCGTCAGCTTCGCGATCGACGGGGTGGACACGCGCCGCGTCATCGTGGAGGCCGACATCCGCGTGGGGCTGCCGGCCTTCAACGTGGTCGGGTTGGCCGACAAGTCGGTCCGCGAGGCGCGCGAGCGCGTGCGCGCGGCGATCACCAACAGCGGCTTCGAGTTCCCGCAGAAGCGGATCACGGTCAACCTCGCGCCGGCCTACCTGCGCAAGGAGGGCCCGCACTTCGACCTGCCGCTGGCGCTCGCCGTGCTGGGGGCGAGCGGACAGCTCGATCCGCAGGCGCTGCGCACCTGCGCCGTGGCGGGGGAGCTGTCGCTCAACGGCGACCTGCGCGCCATCCGCGGGGCCCTCGCCATCGCCCAGGGCGCGCGCTGGCACGGGCTGACGCGACTTGTGCTGCCGGCGTCGCGGGCGGCGGAGGCGACGCTGGTTCAGGACCTCCACGTCCTCGGGAGCGAGTCGCTCGCGCACGCGGTGGCCGTGCTTCGCGGGCAGGCCGACCCGCTCGCCCCGGCTGCCACGCCCGCGCCCGCCGCCGATCCCGAGGCGCCGGACCTGCGCGACGTGCGCGGACACGCCGGCATCATGAACGCCGTGACGATCGCCGTGGCCGGCGCGCACAACCTCTTCCTGCACGGCCCGCCCGGCACCGGCAAGACGATGATCGCCCGCCGGCTGCCCACGCTGTTGCCGCCGATGACGCGCGAGGAGGCCATCGCGGTCACCCGCATCCACTCGATCGCCGGGCTGCACGAGGGTCGCGGCCTGGTGCGCGACCGCCCCTTCCGCGCGCCGCATCACCTGATCTCGCCCTCGGGGCTGGTCGGCGGGGGAACGACGCCGAAGCCGGGGGAGATCACCCTCGCCCACAACGGCGTGCTGTTTCTCGACGAGCTCTCGGAGTTCTCGCGCAACACGCTGGAGGCGCTGCGCCAGCCGCTGGAGGACGGGCGCGTGATCGTCGTGCGCTCTCAGCGCGTGCTGACCTTTCCCACGCGGGCGATGCTCGTCGCCGCGTCGAATCCGTGCCCGTGCGGCCTGGGCGACGAGCGCTGCCGCTGCACGGGCGCCGAGCGGGCGCGCCACGACCGGCGGCTGTCCGGGCCGCTGCTGGACCGCATCGACATCACGCTGCACGTCAGGCGCCCGACGGCCGCCGGGCTGCGCGACGACGGCGCGCCGTCGTCGGAGAGCGTGCGCGAGCAGGTCGTGGCCGCGCGCGAGCGCCAGGCGCTGCGCCTGCGCGGGACCTCGGCGACCTGCAACGCCCACATGACCCCCGCGATGCTGCGTGAGCTCGCGCGCATCACGCCGAGCGCGCGGCGGCGGCTGTTCGAGCTGCACGACACCCTAGGACTCAGCGCCCGCGGGCACCACCGGGTGCTGCGCGTGGCGCGGACCATCGCCGACCTGCAGGCGAGCACCGAGGTGGGCCCGGAGCACGTCACGGCCGCCCTGATCCTGCGCGCGGATACGGCTCCCGCCGCGCTCGCGGCATGACGGCAGCGCCCACACTCGACGCGTGCGAGCCCTGCCTGCGGCGGACGGAGCTGATCGCCGGGCTGGCCGGACGCATCGAGCACGAGTGGCGGCTGCGCCGGGGACGCCCACAGCTGCTTGCGCTGGCCGACGAGGAGCTGCTGCGCTGGGCGGGCGTGGCCCAGGTCTCCGCGCGCTACGAGGCGTTTTCAGCCGAGTTCGCGCTGGACCGCCTCACCGCCGCCGGGCTCGGAGCGCTGTGCGCCTGCTCGCCGGCCTTCCCCGCCGGGCTGCGCGAGCTGCCCGACCCGCCGGCGATCGTGCATTTCGCCGGCGACTCGGCATTGCTGGACGGCGCGGGCGTGGCGGTCGTGGGCGCGCGGACGCCGACGCCGTACGGCCTCGAGGTCGCTCGGACGCTTGCTCGCGGGCTCGGCGCCGCGGGCGTCAGCGTCGTCTCGGGCATGGCGATGGGCATCGACTCGGTCGCGCACGCGGGCGCGCTGGAGGCCGGGCGCACGGTTGCCGTGCTCGCGACCGGCGCCGACCGGCCGTATCCGGCGCGGGCGGCGCAGCTGCACCGCCGCATCGCCGAGGCCGGCTGCGTCGTCTCCGAGTGGCCGCCCGGGTTCGCGCCGCGGCGCTGGACCTTCCCGGCGCGCAACCGGCTGATCGCGGCGTTGTCGGCGGGCACCGTCGTCGTCGAGGGCGGCGAGCGCTCAGGCTCGTTGATCACGGCCGACTTCGCCCTGGAGCTCGGCCGCTTCGTCGCCGCGGTGCCCGGCTCGGTCACCTCCCGCATGTCGGCCGGGCCGCACCTGTTGATGAAGGCGGGGGCGGAGCTCGTCCGCGGCGCGGAAGACGTGCTGGACCTGTTGCACGGCGCCGGGGCGGTCTCGGCCGGGGTCGTGGTCGGCGCCGGCCCGCGCCGGCGCCCGTCGGCGCCCGTGCCCGTCGTCCCGGCGCCCGGGCTTGAGCCGTCGCTGGCGCGCCTGCTCGAGTGCATCGAGCGCGGGGAGGGCTCCCTGGCCGAGCTGGTCGGCGACCCGGCACAGGCCTTTGCCGTCAGTCGAGACCTCGGCGAGCTCGAGCTGCGCGGCCTCGTCCGCCGCGTCTTCGGCGGGCGCTACATCCGCGCTGCGGGGTGAGTTGTCACCGCGAACGCCGTCGGTACGCCCGCCGACGGTCCCCGCGGCCGTCCGTCGCCGCCTACTCTCCCGGGGATGTCCGCCCGGATGCCCGCCGTCCTGTCCATTGCCGGCTCGGACTCCGGCGCCGGCGCGGGGATCCAGGCCGACCTGAAGGCGTTCGCGGCCTGCGGCGTGCACGGGATGACGGCGGTCACGGCGCTGACCGCACAGAACACCGTCGGCGTGATCGGCGTCCACAGCACCCCGCCGGCGTTCATCGTCGAGCAGGTGCGGGCGGTCCGCGACGACATCGGCGTCGACGCCGTGAAGATTGGCATGCTCGGCACGGCGGCGACGGTCGCGGCGGTGGCGGCGGCGCTTGACCTGCTCGACCCGGCCACGCCCGTCGTCCTGGACCCGGTGATGGTCTCCGAGTCGGGTGCGGTCCTGCTCGAGGATCGGGCGCGCGCCGCGCTGGTCGAGCTGCTGATCGTCCGGGCGACCGTGATCACGCCCAACCTCCCGGAGGCCCGCGCCCTCACGGGGGCGGACGGGGACGCCGAGACCCTGGCGCTCGCCCTGCACGAGCTCGGCCCGGCGAACGTGGTGGTCACCGGCGGCCACGGCGGGGACGCGGCTGACGTGCTCTTCGACGGCCTGCACCTGCACGTCCTGCCGGGCGTCCGCCACGCCGACGGCGCGTCCCACGGCTCCGGCTGCACGCACTCCTCGGCGCTCGCCGCGCACCTCGCTCTCGGCGACTCCGTCCTGGAGTCCGCGCGGGCGGCCCGGGCGGTCGCGGCCGACGCGATTCTCCACGGCCTGCGGGGGATCGGGCAGGGCGCAGGACCCGTCGACGCTCTGCACATCTCGTCGCGGGCGCGCCAGCTGCCGCGAGCTGCTGCAAGACCTCTGTCATAATCGCTCGACGATGAGGTTCCTGCGCATGCGACCAGGCCACGGCGAGCAGCTGATCGCCGAGGGGGATGTGGAGGTCGCCGAGGAGCAGCAGGCGCTCGTCGAGGAGTTCCGGCGCCAGCTCGACGCGGGGATGTGGGCGGCGGTTCCGCTCACCTCCGACGCGGGCAGGCGGCGAGCCACGATGGTCCAGGCCTTCGACGAGATCCCGCGCGAAACCGACCGGGTCATCTTCTTCCCCCGCGCGGCCGGCGGCGCGCGCTAGGCCCGGATGCTCGCCGCCCTCGTCGCGTCGGCGATCGTCGTGATCGCGCTGCTGTGGGAGGCGTGCATCCCGTTCTTCGAGCGCTGCG
The DNA here is from genome assembly GCA_038318085.1 of Solirubrobacterales bacterium. GTDB lineage: Bacteria > Actinomycetota > Thermoleophilia > Solirubrobacterales > Solirubrobacteraceae > DATLGB01. The sequence continues at coordinate 772 of JBBQBV010000059.1, read as the reverse complement.
CGAAGCGCGTAAGGGCACGCCGCGAGGCACGGGCGGAAGGCGTCCCCGCGTATGACCCGGGCCGCGAGCGCCGCGCGGAGCAGCGGGCGCGCGAGCTGCTGCGCTCGTGCGTCAACGACGAGGAGTGGGACATGTACCGCGACCTCGGGTTCCTGCGCATGTGGGGCGGCCAGACCGCCGGTCCCGAGGAGGGCTGGGACCTCGGCGGCGCCCCGTACGCCTACCTCGTCTACCCGCACAAGCCGATCGTCGCCTACCTGCCGCAGACGGGGCAGCTGCTCAACGAGTACTGCGTCGAGTTCCCGGACGAGACCCGGCCGTACGGGTCCGTGCGCCTGCCCGACTCCGACGACGTCCTGGCCAAGTGGATGGGGATCAAGGGCGACGAGCACCGGCTGATCAGCTCCGCCAACCTGCACCTGCCCGGGCGCCAGATCGATCCGCGCAAGGTGGCTCGCGACCTGTGGCGGCTGCGCCAGTGGGAACGCGCGCGCCTCGAGCGCGTCGCACGGGCGCCAAGCCGGACCTCCGGCAGCGGCCCCACATGAGCTTCGACGTCAAGCACCGGTCCCGTCAGCTCACCGACGGGCCCGCTCGCGCGGCCGCGCGCGCCTACCTGTACGGCATCGGCTTCGACGCCGAGGCGCTGAGCAAGCCGATCGTCGGGGTCGCCTCGACCTGGATCGAGACGATGCCCTGCAACTTTCATCTGCGCGCGCTCGCCGCCCGGGTCAAGGAGGGCGTCCGCGAGGCCGGCGGCACGCCGATGGAG
>JBBQBV010000058.1:0-20337 GCA_038318085.1 Solirubrobacterales bacterium | reverse complement strand
AGCGCCATCAGCGCCAGGGGCGGCGCGAAGCGGGAGATGACGGTCGGCACGTCACATAGGATGGCTGACCGCGATGCTCTCGATCACCGCGAAGTCCCCGTATGCCGTCCGCGCGCTCGCCGAGCTCGCCGCGATGGGCTCGGACTGCCCCGTCCCGATCGCCGAGCTCGCCCGCCGGCGCGACATCCCGGTGCAGTTTCTCGAGCAGCTCTTCGCCGTCTTGCGCCGGGCCGGGGTGCTGCGCTCTCAGCGCGGTGTCAAGGGCGGCTACTCCTTCGCCCGCGAGCCCTCCGAGATCACCGTGCTCGAGGTCGTCGAGCTGCTCGACGGCCCCGTCGGCGGTGACGCCGAATCGATCTTCGCCGAGGCCGCCGCCGCCACCCGCGCCGTGCTCTCCAAGCACTCCATCACCGACATCGCCGATCGCGAGCGCCGGGCAGCCGACGCGGTGATGTATCACATCTGAGACTTTCCGCCCTAAGCGCGGAGCGGCGGGCCCCTGATCGGATACCTCTCGCGCGACCAGGCGTCCACTTCGTCAGCACGCCCCTCCCAAAGCGCCGGCCTGCGCGAGTTTCTCGCAAGGAGACACGGGATCGTAACGATCCGGAAATGTGCGCAGTTGACAATCCAGGTCGCAAGCTGGTGCGCTCCGACCTCACAAGATCGCACTATCCTTCGGCAGTTCCACCATCGGAGCCATGCATACGCTCGCCAGCCTGATCGCCGCTGTTCGCCTGCCTGGGAGCGATGGGCAGCTGTTTGACGTCTGGCTGCCGTTCGGCCTTCTTGGCGTCATCGCGTGGTCTGTGTGGTTGGGACGACGCGGTTTGACGGCTCTGTACCGGCCGGTGGCCAATGACCACACTGAACCCGTCACTGTCGTCGCGCCGTGTTTCCGCGAGGATCCGGAGATCCTGAGGGCAGCTGTGCACTCCTGGCTGCAGGCTGGCGCCGATGACGTGGTGCTCGTCTTCCCAACCGACGAGGCGAAGAACGTTCTCGAGGCTGATGCGGCGTTTGCAGACGATCGCCGCGTGCGGTTCGCAGCGACGTCGAATCCGGAGAAGCGCTACAGCCTGACGGTGGGGATCCTCGCCGCGACGCACCCGATCGTCGTTCTCTGCGACTCCGACACGCTGTGGGAGCCCGATCTGCTGCGCAACCTCCTGATGCCGTTCCTCGATCCGCATGTGGGCGGCGTCGGGACGCGGCAGCGGGTGCTCGACGCCGAGGGGTCGGTGTGGCGACGCGCGGCCGACTGGATGCTCGACGCCAAGTATCTGACCTACATCCCCGCGATGGCTCGCAAGGGCGGCGTATCGTGCTTGTCGGGCCGCACGGTCGCCTATCGGCGCTCAGTCCTGGTGGACGTGCTGCCCGGCCTCACAAACGAGACGTTCTTCGGCCGTCGCTGCGTCTCCGGTGACGATGGCCGACTGACCTGGCTCGTGCTCAACGAGGGCTTCGCGACGACCTACCAGCAGAACGCCGTGGCTTGGACGATGATGCCCGACACCGCGCGTGGCTTTTTTATGCAGCGCATCCGCTGGGGCCGCAACGCCTGGCGCTGCTATCTACGTGCGATCGGCCGCGGCTGGCTGTTTCGTCAGCCGTTGATCACGCGTGTCTCCGTGCTGCAGGGGCTGATCGCGCCGTTCTCGCTCTGTGTCGGCTTCGTATTCGTCGGCCTCGGGATCGCGCGCGGCGACGTCGTGGCGACGGTGGTGTGGCTGGCCTGGATCATGACGGGCCGCGGCATCCGCGCCATCGACCACCTGCGCCAGACGCCACGCAACGCGGTGCTGCTGCCGCTGATGACCGCGCTCATCCTCTTCGCGATGACCGCGGTGCGCTTTTACACCCTGCTGACCATGAACCGCCAGGCCTGGATCACGCGCCGTGTTGACAGCGACTTGGCCGAAGGACAAGCCGCGCACTCGCTCGAGCGCTCCATCGAGCAGCATGTTGAGGCGCTCGCCGCAACCGAGCCGATCGCAGTCGATGCGTAGGACACCTGTGGTGACGGCCATCGTCGCCGTCGGGCTGTGCGCGCCTGCCCCCGCCGCCGCAGTCCTCCACGACGCGGTGCGCGACGCGATCACGCGACGGATCGACGCCGCGGCCGGCGCCGCCGCGCACGTGCATAGTGGCCGCATCGTCGCGGTCACCCTGGCCGGCGTGCCGGCAGTCGTGGTTTCCCGCAACGCAACGCTGGCCGCCGTCCGTGCGGCGGTCCCCCGAGCGCTGCGCCATCCGCGGGCTGGGGTGTGGGAGCTTGACCGGCTGCTCGTGGTCACCCGCGGCGCGACGCTGAGCGTTTCGGCTCCGGACGTGCGCGAGCTGCGATTGCTCTCCGATGGCGACCGGTTCGCGACCCTCGTTGGCAGCTGGGCGAGCCTGCGCTTCGTCGGTGAGCGCGGACGGACCCTCCTCGTGCATTCCTGGGACGTTCGCAGGCAGGCGCCGGACGTCACGCTGAGAGATGGTCGGGGCAGCATCTCGGTCCGCGGCGGCGGTCGTCTCGACGCGAGCGACACGAGCTTTGAGGATCTGGGGTTCTTCGAGGGCCGAGTGTCCGGCGTCGCGGTCACGTCGTCGCGGCGCGCGCATGGGACAGACCCGCCGCTGGTCATGCGTCCGACCGGAACGCTGATCCGGTCGCGCTTCGTGCGAAATGTGTTCGGCGCCTACTCCTACGAGGCGTACGGCATGCATTGGCTCGACGATGCCTTCGTCGACAACATGATCTACGGGCTGGATCCGCACGACAACTCCGACAGGTTCCTCGTCGAGGACAACGTGGCGAGCGGCAACGGCCGCCACGGGATCATCTTTTCGCGCTTTTGCGACGACAACGTCATTGCCGACAACCGCGTGTTTCGCAACGGCTGGCACGGGATCGTCATCGACGACGGAAAGAACGCCGACGGCTCGTCAAACCGCAACCGCATCGTCGACAACGCCGTGCACGACAACGGCAACGTCGGGATCTCGATCGACGGATCGAGCCAGAATGTGGTCACGGGCAACGACGTTGCCCGACAGCGCTATGGCGTGCGCGTGTTTCGACGATCCTTCGGGAATGTGGTGAGCGTCAATCAGATAGCGCAGTCCCGCGACTACGGCGTCTTCGTCGACGGCGCGCGCCGCACGCGCGTGACCGGCAACAGCATCGTGCGAGCGTTCACAGGCGTGCGACTGCGCAACGCCGGCGGCACATCGCTGATCGGCAACGTCATGGTTGCGATGCAGGGTCACGGCGTGAAGGCCGACGGCGGCGGGCCGGCTTCCGCCGGGACTGTGGTCAGCAACAACACGATCAGCGGCCGGGGCACGTCGCCGATCCTGTCGAACGTCGGACACGGCGCCCTGGTCGTCCAGCGCAACGCCCAGAGCTGGAACTACCCCTTCGCCCATGATCTGGCGCGCACCCTGGCATGGTTCGTCGGCCCGGGCGTGTGGCTGCTGCTGCTCGTCGCCGTCACTCTGGGATCACTCCCCGGCGCGCTGCGCTCGCGACTGCGGTCGGAGCCGACATGAAGCGGAGCGCCATCGCGCTGGCGTCGGTGCTTGCCGCCGCGATCGCGGCGGCGAGCATGCTGACCGGCCACGGCAGTGGCGCAGCGGGCACCGCAGCGCCCGTCGACACCGGAGCCGCGCCGCGCTCGCTGCGAGTCGTCACCAAACAGGGACATCCGACCCATCCGACCTGGTATCACGACTCGCAGATCCTGCAGCAGGGGGGGCTGATCACCGTCGCATGGAACGCAGACCGGAAGATCGGGGCGGCGCAACTGCGCGCCGACGACCTGCAGATCGTCGCCAAGACGCAGGTCAGCGTCACTCGGCTTGGCGGCTCGACCGACTCCACCGGCACCGACACCGACCGCCACGACGTGCCAGCGGTCGTTGCGGACGCAGTGGGGCACCTGGGGTTCCTGTACGGCGGCGGCTCGATCGCCGCGCGCGGACCACGCGCGCGCGGCCCGTACATCCGCACCGGCACCAAGCCGAACGCGATCGACGCGCTCACGGCCGAGCGGCCGCTACCGATCGGCGGAGGCTCGGCGTTTGACTTCGAGGCCGTCACCGACCGGACCGGCACGGTCCACCTCATCGGACAGCGAGGAAGCGGACGCACCGGTGCGCTGGTCGAGTTGCGCCGTCGTCCAGACGGGATGTGGCTTGAGCCACGCGACCTGATCGGCGGCGGTCACAAACGGGGTGGCTGTGTGCTCGGTGGTCGGCTGCGCGGCTGCAACCGCTTCGCCATCGCCCGGATGACCGCCGATCGTGCGACCGGTCGTCTTCACCTCGTCTGGGGCTGGTCGGAAGCGTCCCTTTCGGGCAAGTGCACGACCGACGCCGGCTATTGCGACCACGACCTGCAGTACGCATACTCCGACGACGACGGAGCGACATGGCACGACGCCCGCGGCCGGACGACGGTGCGGATCTCGCGCCGCCCGCTGCGTGCCCGCGCGCCCGCGTTCCGCGTGCTGCGCGGCCACGTCGGCCTCTTCAAGGCCATCGCGGTCGGGCCAGCAGGACCCCTTGTCATCTACACGACCCTCCGTGGCTCGCAGCAGTCACTGAGAGCAGCGCGGCTTCGGGGCGGTCGCTGGCGCAGCACCCTCGTTGCCGCGCCGCTGCCGGCCGTTCCCGCCTGGAAAGGCTCGCTGGTGATGCGCGGCGGAGATGCCTACAGCCTGTGGACATCGACAGGCGGAGCGATCCACCGCTTCACCTCAGACGACGGCATCACCTGGAAGGACCGAATCGTCTACCGCGGCCTCGCCTGGTCACTGACCGGCGCGCCCGCCGCCCGCCCAAACGAGGAACTCCTCGTCTGGCGCGGTGAGCACGGCGACGATCGCAGCTGGGTGATGCTCGGCGCGGTCCCGGCGCGGTAACCTCCTCTGGACAGTCGATCCGACTCGCCGGCTGATGGGCGCCCGCCGGATCTGGAGGGCCTACGCTGAGGGCGATGCGCTACTGCGTCGGCATGACGATGGCGGTCGACTGGGGCGAGGAGGATGGCGGCCGGCGCATCGACAAGGGCCTGGCCCGCCGGGTCTTCACGTACTTTCGCCCCTACCGCGGCTCGGCGCTGCTGGCGCTCGGGTGCATCGTCGGCGGTGCCGCGCTCGGCCTGGTGCCGGCCCTCGTGTTCCGGGCGCTGATCGATCACCTCGCCCGTCCGGATGCCTCGTTCGGTGACGTCCTGGTGCTCGTGGGCGCGGGTGTCGCGGCCGCGGTGCTCGGTGGCGTGATCGGTGTGGCGGAGTCCTACCTGGCCGAGCGCATCAGCCAGGGGATCATCTTCGACCTGCGTGAGCAGCTCTTCGGGCGCCTGCTGCACCGCTCGGTCGGCTTCTACACCTCAAACCGGGCCGGTGAGGTGATGTCGCGCGTGGGCAACGACATCAACGGCATCGAGGATGTCGTCGCCGACACCGTCTTCGGATCGGCGAGCAACGTGATCATCGCCGCCAGCACGCTCGCGGTGATGATCACCTTCGACTGGCGACTGACCGTGCTGGCGCTGCTGATGCTGCCGCTGGTGGCGATCCCGACGCGCCGCGCCGGCCGGCGCGTGTATCAGGCTCGCGGGCGCGTGCAGACCCAGCTCGCCGAGATGACCGCCTACATGCAGGAGGTGCTCGGGATCTCCGGGGCGCTGCTCGTCAAGGCGTTCGTGCGCGAGCGCGCCGAGCAGACCCGGTTCCGCTCGCTCAACGACGAGCTGCGCACAATGGAGATCGGCGCCTCGATGATCGCGCGGCGCTTCGGAGCGGTCATGCAGGCGCTCCAGACGCTGGGCCCCGCGCTGCTGATCCTCGCCGGGGCCTGGCTGGTCATCCACGCGCATCTCTCCGTCGGCACGGTGTTCGTCTTCGCGACCGTCCTGGTGTCGCGCTTCGCCGGCGCCGTCGGCTCGCTGGGCCAGACGCACGTCAACCTCGTCGGCTCGCTCGCGCTGTTCCGGCGCATCTGCTCCTGGATCGACGAGCCGCCCGAGATCGCCGACGCCCCGGGCGCCGTCTCCCTCGGGCAGGCGCGCGGCGCGGTCTGCCTCGAGCACGTCACGTTCGCCTACCCCGGCCAGCAGCGACCCGCGCTCGACGACGTCACCGTCGACATCGAGGCGGGTCAGCTGGTCGCTCTGGTCGGGCCCAGCGGAGCGGGCAAGACGACGATCACCACGCTCGTGCCGCGCTTTTTCGACGCGCAGGCCGGGCAGGTGCGCGTCGACGGCCACGACGTGCGTGAGCTGTCGCTGCAGTCGCTGCGCAGCCACATCGGCATCGTCTTTCAAGACACCTTCCTCTTTCACGCCTCGATCCGCGACAACCTCCTCTACGCCCGGCCCGAGGCGACCGCGGGCGAGCTCGAGGCCGCTGCCCGCGCCGCGCACATGCACGACTTCATCGTCTCGCTGGCCGACGGGTACGAGACGATCGTCGGCGAACGCGGCCACCGCCTGTCCGGCGGCGAGAAGCAGCGCCTCGCGATCGCACGCGTGATCCTCAAGGACCCACGCATCCTGCTGCTCGACGAGGCCACGTCGAACCTCGACACACTCTCCGAGCAGCTCATCCAGGCCGCGCTGCAACCCCTGTTTGCCGGACGCACGTCGATTGTGATCGCCCACCGGCTCTCGACGATCCTAGCCGCCGATCTGATCCTCGTCTTAGACCGCGGCCGGCTCGTCGAGCAGGGCACGCACGGTGACCTCCTCGCGGCCGACGGGCTCTATGCGGCGCTGTATCAGCAGCAGTTCCGCACGCCGGGCGCGACCGCGGAGCAGCCGCACGCCCCGGCCCCTGAGCCCGCACTCGACGGCCAACGCTGACGCCGGGCCGGCTCCCGGCGAACGTAGACTGGCCGCGTGCTCAGCTGAGCCCCGGATCCTGTCCTTCCAGGGACGTTCTGGGTCCTAAAGTTGGCGCGTTGGCAGTATGGACCGGTGGCTCGCCGTCCGGGTAGCGTTCGCGGATGGGACACCTTGAGCGGGGGCGTGCAACTCTCTGGCTGTGGCCTTCGCGGCCGCAACCCTGACAGCGTGCGGCGGCGGCGGCGGGTTGAAGAAGGCGGACCTCGCGAAGAAGGCGAACGCCATCTGCGCGGGCGCGAAGAAGAAGGCGAGCGCCGTCCAGCCACCCTCGGACCTCAAGGACGCGAAGGCGGCGGCCGCCTACTTCGACAAGATCGTCCCGATCACCGATAAGGAGACGTCGGACCTCGCGGGTCTCGAGGCCGACGACGCCGCCAAGTCCAACTGGGATTCGTTCGTCAGCGCTCAGAAGTCCGCGAACACGCTGCTGAAGACCATCAGGGACAAGGCGGACTCCGCCGACGCCTCCGGGCTCAAGGACCTCCAGAAGGTCCCAGCCGCCGGCAAGAAGGTCGCGACGGCCGCCGCGAAGGTCGGCGCGAGCGGCTGCGCCTCGTGAGCTGAGCACGGCCGGTGCTGCTAGCTCCGGCCAGCCGTTAGCCTTCTTCGGGTCCCAATGGCCCGAATCCCGATCAACATCGCCGACCACGTTGGGCGGACGCCGATGGTGCAGCTCACGCGGCTGGCCCCCGACGCGATCGGGGAGATCTACGCCAAGCTCGAGATGCACAATCCCGGCGGGTCGGTCAAGGATCGCATCGGGATCGCGATGGTCGAGGCCGCCGAGCGCGAGGGGCGCATCGAGCCCGGACGCACGACGATCGTCGAGGCGACGAGCGGCAACACCGGCATCGCGCTGGCCTTCGTCGCCGCCGCGCGCGGCTACGAGATCATCCTCACGCTGCCCCAGGGCATGAGCCGCGAGCGCGAGGGTCTGCTGCGCCTCTACGGCGCGCGTGTGCACGTCACCGAGTCGCTCGGCGGCATGAACGAGGCGGTCGCCGCCGCGCAGGCGCTGGCGCGCGAGGACGACGTGTGGCTGCCCGACCAGTTCTCCAACCCGGCCAACCCACTCGCGCACTACACCGGCACCGGCCCGGAGATCTGGGAGGCCATGGACCAGGACGTCGACTGGCTCGTCGCGGGCGTTGGCACCGGCGGCACCATCACCGGCGTCGGGCGCTTCTTGAAGGAGCGCAACCCCGCCCTGCGCGTTGTCGCCGTCGAGCCGCGCTCGTCGTGCGTGCTCTCCGGCGGGCCGGCGGGCCCGCACAAGATCCAGGGCATCGGGGCCGGCTTCGTCCCGCCGGTGCTCGACCTCGGGGTCGTCGACGAGATCATCCCCGTCGACGACGAGGACGCGCTCGAGACCGCCCGGCTGACCGCTCGCCGCGAGGGCGTGCTGGCCGGCATCTCCTGTGGGGCCGCCCTGTACGCCGCGACGCAGATCGCGGCGCGCGACGAGGCCGCCGGGCAGCGGATCGCCGTGATCCTGCCGGACTCCGGCGAGCGCTACGTGTCCACGCCGTTCTTCGCCCCGGAGCCGATCGCCGTGGGCCGGTGACCCCCACCCTCGACATCCGGACGCTGCGCTGCCCGCTGACGTGGGTGCGGACGAAGCTGACGCTCGAGCGGATGGCGGCGGGCGAGGAGCTCGTGGTCCTGTGCCCGCCGGGCGAAGCGCTTGAGAACGTGCCGCGCTCGGCGCGCGAGGCCGGCCACGCGGTGGTGGTCGACGGCGACGTCGTGCGGATCGTGCGCCGATGAGCCCGAGCCGGCGCGGCCTGTTTCGCTCCGCCGCTCAGGCGGCGGCGCGCGCGGCGGTCGGGGAGGCACCGATCGGGCCGCAGGCCGAGGCCGCGGCGGCCGCCGTCGCCAAGGCTCTGAGCCCCGAGGAGCTCGAGCGCTACAGCCGCCAGCTCGTGCTCGAAGGCTGGGGTGAGGAGCAGCAGCTGCGCCTGCGCGAGGCGAGCGTGTTGGTCGTGGGCGCCGGCGCGCTCGGCGCGCCCGTCGCGACGTATCTCGCCGGCGCCGGGGTCGGGCGCCTGGGCATCGTCGACGACGACACGGTGGAGCTCTCAAACCTGCACCGGCAGCACCTGCACCACACGCCGGACGTCGGCACCGCGAAGGCCCAGGGGGCGGTCGCGAAGCTGCAGCTGCTCAACCCGGAGGTGATGGTCGAGCCCTACCAGGTGCGCCTGGACGCCGGCAACGCCGAGGGGCTCGTGCTCGGCCACGACCTCGTCGTCGACTGCTCGGACGCCTTCGCCACCCGCTACGCCGTCAACGCCGCCTGCTGCCGCACCGGCACCTGGCTGGTGGAGGGCGGCGTCGCAGGGCTCAGCGGGATCGTCATGAGCATCTGCCCGGGGGTGAGCGCGTGCTACCGCTGCGCCTTCGGCGACGCGCCGGCGAACGCGCCGACCTGCGCCGACGCCGGCGTGCTCGGGCCCGCGGCGGGCGTCGTCGGCTCCCTGCAGGCGCTGGAGGCGATGAAGCTCCTCGCCGGCCTCGACGGCGCGCTGCTGGACGCGTTTCTGCAACTCGACCTCTCCGACGGAACGTTCCTGCGCGTCGCCACCCGGCGCCGCGACGACTGCCCCGACTGCGGTGACTAACCTCCCGACCCGATGCTCGGCCTCGGCCTGATCTCCGACGTCGTGCGCGACCTGCGCGCGGCGCGCGACCGCGACCCGGCGGCGCGCGGGGTCACCGCCCCGGGGATCCTGCTCACCTGGCCGGGCGTGCACGCGCTGCTCGCGCACCGCGTCGCGCATCGCCTCGACGAGCTCAGCGTGCCCGTCTTCCCCCGCGTCATCGCCGCCGGCGCCCGCGCGGTGACCGGCATCGAGATCCATCCGGCGGCCTGCGTGAAGGGCGGTCTGTTCATCGACCACGGGTCGGGCGTCGTGATCGGCGAGACCGCCGAGATCGGCTCGGCCGTGACGATCTACCAGGGCGTCACCCTCGGCGGCACCGGCTTTGCCTCCGGCAAGCGGCACCCGACGATCGAGGACAACGTCACGATCGGCTCCGGCGCCAAGCTCCTCGGCCCGATCCGGGTCGGGCACGGCTCCAAGATCGGCGCCAACGCCGTCGTCATCCACGACGTGCCGCCCAACTCGACCGTCGTGGGCAACCCCGGCCACCCCGTCCGGGTCGAGGGCCGCCGCCCGGAGGGCCCCGACGCCGACTGGGTTCATCTGCCCGATCCGATCGCCGACGCGCTCAAGGGCCTGTCGACCCGGATCGCCGAGATCGAGACCCGCGTCCCGCGCCAGGAGGGCGACCGGGCCCCCGGTGACGTGGTCCCGATGCGTCCGCGCCGCGGGCCCAATCCCGCCGGCGGGTAGCCGGCGCCCGCGAGCGCGGCGCGCTGCCCGGGCCGACCGGGTCGGCGACCCAGCGCAGCGCCCGCTTCGGGGGGCGCCGGCGAAGGGTCATTCATCCTCCGCCCAGCTTTACGGACTCAGGTCCGGCTTCGATACAGATGCGTGGTCAGCGGCGCGAACACCGCCGTCAGCGCCGCAGCGGTGGCCAGCACGACGCCGATGTCGCCGGCCGACGCTGTCCCCTCCATCAGGCCGCGCGACGCGGTCGCCAGCGTCGAGATCGGGTTCACGTCGACGAACGCCTTGAGCGCACTCGGCAGCGTCTTGGGTTCGACGAACACGTTGCTGAGAAACGTCAGCGGGAAGATGCCCATGAAGCCGGCGTTCATAACGGCGTTGGGCGTGCGCATCAGCAGGCCGATCGTCGTGAAGACCCAGGACAGGCCGAAGGCGAAGACGATCACCAGCGCGAGCGCCGCGATCACCCCGGCGATGCCGGCGCCGGGCCGGTAGCCGAGAGCCACGCCCAGCACGATGATCACGGTTCCGGCGATCAGGTAGCGCACGCTGTCGCCGAGCACGGACCCGACGAGGGGCGCCGGCCGCCAGATCGGCAGCGAGCGGAAGCGATCCACCACGCCCTTGGTGAGGTCCGTGTTGAGCGCGACCCCGGAGTACACGGTGGTGAACAGCACCGACATCACCAGGATCCCCGGCAGGATGTACTGCAGGTACGCGCCGGTGGACCCGGCGATCGCCCCGCCGAACAGGTAAGTGAACATCAACACGAACATCACGGGCGTGACCGTCACGTCGAGGAGCTGCTCGGGGACGTGCTTGACCTTGAGCATCCCGCGCCAACCGAAGGTCAGGGTCGCTGACAGCGCGCCCGCGCGCGGCGGGCGCGGGGTCGAGGAGAGCGCCTGACGCAGCGCTGCGTCCTCGGCGACGGGCGTGGAACGAGCTTGCGTCATCGGGTCGGTGCTCATCGACTTCGCACCGCGTGGACCTCGCCGGCCGGATCGGGGATGTCCTCCACAGGCGGGCGGCCGGTGAGCGCGAGAAAGACCTCGTCGAGGCTCGGCTGCCCCAGGGAGAAGTCAGCGATCCCGATCCCGGACCGCGCCAGATCGGCCACGACCGTCGTCGCGCGGTCAGCGGCCGTGCAGGGCGCCGAGAGCGCCGCCGGGTCGGCCTCCAGGTTGGCCGCGCCGAGTTCGCGGACGAGCACGCGCTCGGCCTCGGGTCGCTGCTCGGGGTCGAGGAGCCGCACACGCAGCGTCCCCGAGCCCACGGACGCCTTGAGCTGCCCGGGGGTGCCCTCGGCGATCACGGTCCCACGGTCGATCACGGCGATCCCGTCGGCGAGCTGATCGGCCTCGTCGAGGTACTGCGTGCAGAGGAGGATCGTGGTCTTCTCGGCGACGAGCGCCCGGATGATGTCCCAGACCTGGTTGCGCGAGCGCGGGTCGAGCCCCGTCGTCGGCTCGTCGAGGAACATCAGCCGGGGCGTGACGACGATGCTGGAGGCGATGTCCAGCCGGCGGCGCATGCCTCCGGAGTAGGTCTTGACCAGCCGCCCGGCCGCCTCCGCGAGGTCGAATGCCTCGAGCAGCTCGGCGGCACGGGCCCTGGCCGCGGATCGCTTGAGGCCGAGCAGGCGCCCGAGCAGGATCAGGTTCTCGCGCCCGGTGAGATCTTCGTCGACGGACGCCAGCTGGCCGGTGAGGCTGACCTCGCGGCGGACAGCATCGGCCTCGGTCACGATGTCGTGTCCGAGCACGCGCGCGGTGCCGGAATCGGGGCGAAGCAGCGTCGCGAGCATCCGAATCGTGGTGGTCTTACCGGCACCGTTGGGGCCCAGGACGCCGTACACCGCGCCAGTGCGCACCGCGAGGTCGACACCGTCGACCGCCCGGGTCGAGCCGAACGCCTTGACGAGCCCGGTGGCCTCGATCGCGAAATCGGCATTCGTCGTCATTGCGGGACTGGTTATACCGCCGCCCGAGGTGTGCGCCGGTATACACGCCCCGTTGCTGCACGCCGACGCGGACTTCGACCGGCTGGCGACCTGCTCGGCGCTGCGCATATTCACCTGACGGTCAGACCGAACCGCTCGATAGCGTTGGCGGGTGATGGCTGAGAGCGTTGCGACCGAGCAGCTCCTGGAGGGGCTCAACGCGCCGCAGCGCGACGCGGTTCTGCACGTCGGCGGGCCGCTGCTCGTGCTCGCCGGCGCCGGCTCGGGCAAGACGCGCGTGCTCACCCATCGGATCGCCCACCTGATCGGCACGGGCAACGCCCGCGCGGACGAGATCCTCGCGATCACCTTCACCAACAAGGCCGCCAACGAGATGCGCGAGCGTGTCGAGCTGCTCGTCGGCCGCCGCACCCGGGCCATGTGGGTGATGACCTTCCACTCCGCCTGCGCCCGCCTGCTGCGCGCCGACGCGCACCGCCTCGGCTACACGCGCCAGTTCACGATCTACGACGCGGCCGACTCCCGCCGGCTGATCAAGCAGTGCCTGGACGAGCTCGACATCGACGCCAAGCGCTTCACCCCGCGCGCCATGCAGGCCCAGATCTCCGACGCCAAGAACAAGCTGCGCTCGGCCGACGACTACCGCCAGCTCGTCGGCTCTTACTTCGAGCAGACCGTCGCCGACGTCTACGAGGAGTACGAGCGCCAGCTGCACCGCCGCAACGCGATGGACTTCGACGACCTCCTCGTCCGCGCCGTCAACGTGCTCGAGCTCTTCCAGGAGGTCCGCGACCGCTACCAGCAGACATTCCGCCACGTCATGGTCGACGAGTACCAGGACACCAACCACGCGCAGTACCGCCTCCTGCAGCTGCTCACCAACGAGGACCGCGACCTGATGGTGGTCGGCGACGACGATCAGTGCCTGGTCAAGGGCACACCGGTGACCATGGCGGACGGGACGACGAAGCCGATCGAGCAGGTGCAGGTGGGTGACGCGGTGCTATCGGCCACAGGCTCTGGACGGTTTGAACCGAAGCCCGTCGTCAGAGTTTCAAAGGCAACAAGGTCGGATGCCATTCGAATCCGAACTGTCGGCGGACGGGATATCGTCAGCACGCCCGAGCACACGCATTTCGCCGGCTACCGAGCCGGCCTCACCCCGCAGACGCATATGACGTACGTAATGCGGAAGCGGGGCGTCGGATGCCGTGTTGGGATGACCCGAACGATGTTGGACCCGCGAGGCAAGTCCGTTCCCGGTATCCAGGCCCGCGTTATGAAGGAGAAGGCCGACACAGCCGCTTGGGTCATAATCGACCGGATCTTCGCCTCGATGGACTCTGAACGCGGCGCTCTGCGACTGCTGCATGACGAAGGGCTCTGGCCGGAGGATCCTCATCATCTGTGGCAAGGGCATGGCGGAATGAGGCGCAACGTCGTGGTCACCTTGTGCGCCGACCGATCCGGCAGAACGTTGTTTCACACCGTTGCCGTCGGGGGTCGTGACGAGACCGCGAAAGCTGAGGTGCAACGGCTGGGCATGCGAATCGCGAAGCCGCGGTCCAATCGCCACGAGCTCGGTTGGCGGGCAAATGCCTACTTCAAGACATGCGGTCAGGCGTCAGCCTGTGCTCAACTGGTGGCTCGCGCCCTGAACGCCGACGTCCGGCACCTGGCTCGACTCGGCTCTCCCGAACAGGGTCAGATGAATGCCCTTCCGTTCACTCATGCGAGCTCGGTTCGGCCAGGTATGGCGATGTTCACCGGAGCCGGCGGCTACGACATCGTTGAGTCGGTCGAGACACTTGACGGCGCTTTCGAGGTCGTGGATATAGACGTCGAGGAGTCGCACAACTTCATCGCCGCCGGCCTTGTGACGCACAACTCGGTCTACGGCTTCCGCGGAGCTGACATCAAAAATATCTTAGGTTTCACCGACGACTACCCCGACGCGCATGTCGTCCGCCTCGAGCAGAACTATCGCTCGACCCAGATGATCCTCAACGCCGCCAACGCGGTCATCTCCAACAACCGCGGGCGGATGGGCAAGACGCTGTGGACCGACGTGGGGGAGGGCGACCGGATCAAGATCCGCGAGTGCGACGACGAGCACGCCGAGGCGCGCTTCGTCGTGGCCGAGATCGAGCGCCTGGTCGACGAGGGGGTGTCCAGGAACGAGGTCGCGGTCTTCTACCGGACCAACGCGCAGTCGCGGGTGCTCGAGGACATGCTCACGCGCGCGAGTGTCGCCTTCCAGGTCATCGGCGGCACGAAGTTCTACGAGCGCTCGGAGGTCAAGGACGCGCTGGGCTACCTGACCTTCCTCGTCAACCCGCAGGACGGCGGGGCCTTCACGCGCGTCGTCAACACGCCGCGCCGCGGCATCGGGCAGACGTCGCTGTTGCGCGTGCTCGCCCACGCGAACACCATGGGGCTGACCCCGTGGGAGGCTGCGGGCGACCCCGCGGCGGTGCCCGGCCTCGGCACGGCGGCGGTGAAGGCGTTTCACCGCTTCATGTCGACCATGCACCGGCTCAAGGAGCGCCTCGACGCACACCCGCCGGTCGAGGCCTTCCTGCGCGAGACGCTGACCGAGACGGGCTACCTCGAGGCGCTGGAGGCCGAGCGGACGATCGAGGCGCAGGGCCGGATCGAGAACCTCGAGGCGCTGATGGTCGCCGCCGCCGAGTACGACCAGCGCGCCGAGCAGCCGAGCGTGGAGGAGTGGCTGCAGCAGCTCGCGCTGTTCGCCGCCCAGGACGACCTCGTCGACGACGAGGGCCTCGTCACGCTGATGACATTGCACATCGCGAAGGGCCTCGAGTACCCGATCGTCTTCATCATCGGCGCCGAGGACGGGGTGTTCCCGCACTCGCGCGCGATCGAGGAGGGCGACGTGGAGGAGGAGCGCCGCCTGGCCTACGTCGGCATCACCCGTGCGATGCGCGACCTCTACATCACTTTCGCGCGGCGGCGCAACACCTACGGCCACGGGTCGATGCCCGGGCTGCGCTCGCGCTTTCTGGACGAGATCCCGCGCGAGTACACCGACGAGCCCGAGCGCACCCGCGCCGCGGTCGGCGCGGGCTGGTCCCCGGGCCGAGGCCGCGCGGTGACGAGCTGGGCGACCGCGCAGTCCGAGACGGCCGAAGAGACCAGATCCGCCGTCTTCCGGCTCGGCGACGACGTGATCCACGCGGCGTTCGGGGAGGGCGTGGTCACCGGCGTCGATCCGGGCGGGGTTGTCATCGTCCGCTTCGCCTCCGACGCCAGCGAGCGCCGCCTGATGGCCGACTACGCCCCGATCAAGAAGCGCTAGATGAGCCGAAGGCTCAAGAGCGTTCCTGTGCCATACGACCGCCCTCGGGCGGTCAAGGTGGTGCGATGAGCGCCACGGTCGTCGACGGCCGCGCGATCGCCGAGCAGGTCCGCGCCGAGGTCAAGCGCGGCGTCGCGGAGTGGGTCGCGGCCGGCCACGGCGCGCCCGGGCTGGCCACCGTGCTCGTCGGCGAAGACCCCGGCTCGGCGATCTACGTCGCCGGCAAGCAGAAGGCGAGTGCCGAGGTCGGCATCCGCGGCTTCGACCATCGCCTGGCTGAGGACGCGGGCCACGACGAGGTCGAGTCGCTGCTGCTCGCGCTCAACGCCGACCCGGCCGTCTCCGGCATCCTGCTGCAGCTCCCGACGCCGCCGCAGGTCGACGGCGGCGAACTGACGACGCTGATCGACCCTGTCAAGGACGTCGACGGCCTCACGCCGGTCTCGGCCGGGCGGCTGATGCAGGGCAAGGCCGGGCTGCGGCCGTGCACGCCGTCGGGCGTGATGGAGCTGCTGCGCCGCCACGACGTCATCCTCGAGGGCGCTGAGGCCGTGGTCGTCGGCCGCTCGGACCTGGTCGGCAAGCCGGTCGCCCAGCTGCTGCTGGCCGCCGACGCGACGGTGACGATGTGCCATTCGCGGACCCGCGACCTCCCGGCGGTCTGCCGCCGCGCCGACGTCCTCGTCGCCGCGGTCGGCCGGCCCGAGCTGGTCCGCGGCGACTGGATCAAGGAGGGCGCCGCGGTCATCGACGTCGGCATCAACCGCACCGAGGACGGGCTCAAGGGCGACGTGCACTTCGCCTCCGCCGCCGAGCGCGCCGGCCTGATCACGCCCGTCCCGCGCGGCGTCGGCCCGATGACGATCGCGATGCTGCTGCGCAACACGCTCCTGGCGGCACAGGCAGGATAGATTCGCGTCGGTCATGGACGTCCATCGCCTGCGCACTCCGGACTCCCTCACCGGCCTGTTCGGCCTTCTGCTGCTCGGCTCGCTGTTCGCGCCCTGGTACGACATGTCCGACGGCACGGCCGACGCGTGGCGCTCCTTCGGGTTCATCGACCTCTGGCTCGCGCTCACGGCGCTGCTGGCGATGGCCGTCCCGCTGATCACGGCGACGCGCGAGGCGCCGGCCCTGCCGGTCGCCATCGACGTGCTCACGGTCTGGGCCGTGGTCGTCTCCGTCGTGCTGGTCGTCGTCCGGCTGCTCGCCCTGCCCAACGCCGAGTTCGTCACCGGCCGCCACTGGGGCGTGTACGCCGGGGTCGCCTGCGTGGCCGGGACGCTCGTGAGCTCCTGGTGGGCGCTGCGCAAGCAGGACGCTCCGGGGATCAAGCTGCCTCCGCCGGTGCAGGCCATGCCGGCCCCGCCGGCCCGGGACCCGTCGACGCCGCCCTAGCACGCGGTTATCCCACGAGCTTGTGCCGGGCTCCAGGATCGAGCGGATCCACGCGCCGCAGCCCCGGCGCCGCGTCGAATCCCTGGTCCGCTGTGACCACCACCTCGATCCCGTGCGCCATGCAGGTACCGACGTGGAGGCGGTCGTTGGCTCCAAGCGCAGGCGCGTCCACGGACAGCGCCAGACGGAACGCCTCGTCGGTGACCGGCAGCAGCGGCGTCATCAGGGTGTAGGCCCGCTCGGCCAGCCCGTGCAGCGCGCCGGCCCGGCCGGAGAGCTCCACGTGCCAGATCTCCTCGAGCACCGCCGTCGAGGTACGCCCCTCCGCATCTCCGCGGGCGATGGCACCGAGGATCTCCAGGCACGGCTCGCGGTAGTGGCTCGAGACCGCGCTGTAGATCAGCACGTTGGCGTCGACGAAGAACGTCAACGTGGGTTCGGCTGCGTCACGGCATCGAGCTGCCCATCGTGCTCGTCTCCCACGAGCCGGTTCAGCTCGTCGGCCGTGAGGAAGCGGCCCCGAGTCGCCCGGATCTCTTCGAGCGCGCGCAGACGGTCGGCCTGGCTGACGCGACAGAAATGCGCGTCGACCGCCTCGCGGATCAGGCTGGCCACCGAGGTTCCGCGCCGCTGCGCCTCTAACTCGAGGCAGCGTCGCTGCTCGACGCTGACGAGCACCTGAAGCCGCTCCTTGAGCATGTGTAGAGCATACACATGTCTCGGGGCGCCTAGACTCGCCCGTCGACATGCTGAGCCGCGAACAGGTGCTCCACGTCGCGCGCCTCGCCCGCCTGCAGCTCGGCGACGAAGAGCTCGACCGCTACGCCGTCGAGCTGTCGAAGGTCGTCGACTGGGTCGACACGATCTCCGAGCTCGGCGATCTCGCCGACGTGGAGCCGACCTCGCATGTGGTCGCCCTCGAGAACGTGCTGCGCGACGACGAGCCGCAGCCGAGCCTGCCGGTCGAGGTCGCGCTCGCGGCCGCGCCCGATCCCTACGAGGGCGGCTTCCGCGTCCCCAGCCCGGGCGCCGGGTCCGAGACGCCATCGTGAGCGATGACCCGGTCGACCTCACCGCCGCGCAGGCCGCGCAGCGCATCCGCAGCGGGGACCTGGCCGCGGGCGACCTGTGGCGCGCCTACCGCGAGCGCGCCGAGCGCGACGAGCTGAACTGCTTCACCTGGGTCTCCGACGCCGCCGAGCCCGACGACGCGGCGGCGGGCGGCCCGCTGGGCGGGGTCCCCGTCGCCGTCAAGGACCTCTTCTGCACGCAGGGCATCCCGAGCCAGGCGGGCTCGCGGATCCTCGAGGGCTACGCGCCGTCCTACACGGCCACCGCCGTGACCCGCCTGCGCGACGCCGGGGCGCCCGTGCTGGCCAAGACCAACCAGGACGAGTTCGCGATGGGCTCCTCGACGGAGAACTCCGCCTACGGGCCGACGCTGAACCCGTGGGACCGCTCGCGCGTGCCGGGCGGCTCGAGCGGCGGCAGCGCCGCGGCCGTCGCCGCCGGCCTCGTACCGTGGTCGATCGGGACCGACACAGGGGGGTCGATCCGCCAGCCGGCCGCGCTGTGCGGGATCGTCGGCCTCAAGCCGACCTACGGCGCGATCAGCCGCTACGGCATGATCGCCTTCGCCTCCTCACTCGACCAGGCCGGCCCCTTCACGCGCGACGTGACCGACGCGGCGCTTTTGCTCTCGGCCATGCAGGGCGCCGACGCGCGGGACTCGACGTCGCTCGGCCTGCGCGAGGACGTCCGGCTGCCGTCGAGGAGCGGCCTGGGGGGCGTGCGCATCGGCGTGCCGTCCGAGCTGACCGGCGAGGGCATCGAGCCGGGGATCCTCGCGGCCTTCAACCGCACGCTCGACCAGGCCCGCGAGCTTGGCGCGACGGTCGAGGCTTGCACGCTGCCGCACGCGCCCCAGGGGCTCGCCGCCTACTACCTGATCGCGCCCGCGGAGTGCTCGAGCAACCTCGCCCGCTACGACGGGGTGCGCTACGGGCTGCGCGTCGAGGGGGACGGCGACCTGGTGTCGATGTACACCTCCACGCGCGCCGGCGGCTTCGGCGACGAGGTCAAGCGGCGCATCTTGATCGGGACCTACGCCCTGTCCTCGGGCTACTACGACGCCTACTACGGCAAGGCGCAGAAGGTCCGCACACTGATCGCGCAGGACTTCACGGACGTCTTCGCCGCGTTTGACTTCATCGCCACGCCGACGGCGCCGGGCGTCGCGTTCGAGCTGGGCGCCAAGACGGCGGATCCGCTGGCGATGTACCTCAACGACTACTGCACGGTGCCGATGAGCCTGGCCGGCATCCCGGCCATCTCGATCCCCAACGCCCTGGTCGATGGTCTGCCGAGCGGCTTCCAGCTCGCTGGCCCCGCCTTCAGCGAGAACGCCCTGCTCGACACCGCCCACGCGCTCGAGCGCACGATCGGCTTCGACGGCTCGGCGGCCCGCGCATGAGCGACTGGGAAGCCGTGATCGGGCTGGAGATCCACGTCCAGCTCGCGACGCGCACCAAGATGTTCTGCGGCTGCGAGCTCAGCTTCGGCGACGCGCCCAACACGCACACCTGCCCGGTGTGCCTGGCCCACCCGGGCGTGCTGCCCGTGCTCAACCGCGAGGCCGTCCGTCTCGCGGTGATCACCGGCCTCGCGCTGGGCTGCGACATCGCAGAGCACTCCCAGTTCCACCGCAAGAACTACTTCTATCCGGACCTCTCGAAGGCGTACCAGATCTCCCAGTACGACGAACCGATCTGCGTCGGCGGTCGCGTCGACGTGCTGCTGCCCGAGGGCGACTTCCCGGTGGGCATCACCCGCGCGCACCTCGAGGAGGACGCGGCCAAGCTCGTGCACGGGGGAGCCGGCGGGCGGCGCATGGGGGCGGAGACCTCGTCGGTCGACTTCAACCGCGGCGGCACCCCGCTGCTCGAGATCGTCTCGGAGCCCGACCTGCGCACGTCCACGCAGGCCGGCGCGTTCCTGCGCCAGCTGCGCGCCACCCTGCGCCGCCTCGGGGTGAGCGACTGCAACATGGAGGAGGGCTCGATGCGCGCCGACGCCAACGTCAGCGTGCGCCCCGCCGGCTCCACGGAGCTCGGCACCAAGACCGAGCTCAAGAACATGAACAGCTTCCGCTTCCTCGAGCGGGGCGTCGACGCCGAGATCGCCCGTCAGGTCGCGATCCTCGAGGGTGGTGGGCGGGTCGTCCAGGAGACGCTCCACTTCGCGCCGGAGAGCGGCGAGATCCACTCCCTGCGCAGCAAGGAGGAGGCGCACGACTACCGCTACCTGCCCGAGCCCGACCTGGTGCCCATCGTGCCGGATCGCGCCTGGGTCGAGGGGCTGCGCGCCGGCCTGCCGGAGCTGCCCGCCGACGTGCGCCGGC
>JBBQBV010000057.1:0-20373 GCA_038318085.1 Solirubrobacterales bacterium | reverse complement strand
GCAGGCCCCGATCGGGGTGCCGCCACCGCACGAGCGTCTCCATCCCGATGACCGATCCCGTGTCGAGCGCGACCTTCGGCATGTAGACGAGGCTCAGCTCACCGCGGGGGATGCCGGCCTGGAGGTCGCGCAGCAGCGCGATCCGGTCGCTGCGGTGGGTGTCGTGGCCGGTGTCGTAGAGCACGACGTTCAGCGGCGAGTCCTTGGCCTGGTAGAGCGCGACGTCCGCGCGCCGGAGCAGGTCGTCGACGCCTGCGCCGTGCGCGGGCCACAGCGCCACGCCGATGCTGGCGTCGATGCTCAGCTCGAGGTCGTCGAGCGTGAACGGCGGCGCGAACGCAAGGAGCAGACGCTCGGTGACCGAGCCGACCTCGGCGGCCCCGCCGGCCAGGGGGGACACGATCGCGAACTCGTCGCCGCCGAAGCGCGCCGCCGTCTCGTCCGCCCGCAGAGTGTCGCTGAGCCGCCCGGCGACCAGGCGCAGCAGCTCGTCGCCCTGGTGGTGCCCGAGGGTGTCAGCGCGAACTCGGCGCGGACGGCGAACTGCGTGCGGTTGGGCAGGCCCGTCAGCTCGTCGTGGAGGGAGCGGTGATGGTCGCGCACGGCGGCGAGTCCCGCGCTGTGGACGGCCAGCAGGGCGATCGCGGCCTGGAACGGCAGGTCGTGGCGGATGTGGGCGAGCACCGAGATGCGCTGGCTGAGCGCCGAGACGACGCTGACCAGCACGTTGTTGCAGGCGAACAGCGTGAGCGCGGCAGCGGCGATCGCCGGGATGTCCTCCGGGGTGAACGCGATGCCTGCGCTGCGCGGGACGTCGCTGAGCAGGGCGAGGACCCCGCCCGCGGCCAAGAGGCAGACGCCGCACTGCCCCACGTTGAAGGCGATGCGGTCGAGCGACTTGCCCTGCCGGCGATCGGAAGCCGCCGAGGCCACCAGTTGGACGACCAGCGCCAGGGGCAGCCCCTGGGTGAGCAGCAGCGCGAAGATGAACGTGAAGGAGCAGGTGATCTCCTCGGTGAAGCCTCGGCGCGGCACCCGGATCGCGAAGTACTCCGAGACGACCGTGATCGCGACCAGGGCGAGCACGACCGGCGAGAGCCTGATCCGCTCGGGCATCGCGATCACGGCGGCGACGGCGCCCCCGGTTCCCAACAAGGACACGGCGGCGACGTAACGCCTCAATCTGGTGTCGGGTCGAATCGTGAGGACCTGACATTTGTCGACCATCCGGGGCTAGATGTTTAGTCCCGAGCGGTTTTCAATCGGGGGATGGGTCCTGCGTCTGGGTGCAGTAGATGCGCGTGGACCACGGCGTTGAGCTGACGTCGCGCGCCTGGGGCGGCGCAGGATTCTTCCGGTCGCCTGCTCGAGACCGTAGGCTGCGGCCCTCGGGACACGGATGCTCGTATCCGAGCGAGGCGACCCCACGGCGTAGCTTCTTCGGCGCCCGGACGTTGCGGGTCAGACGATGACCCGCGTGCGCTCCTATCTTCTGACCGGCCTGCTCCTGCTGGGCGCCCCCGTCGTCGGCGCCCCCGCGAGCGCTGCGCCCCGTGAGCACGAGACGCACGGCACGGTGCGGCGGCTCTGCTCCCCCGCGGTGATCTGCCACTGGGTCAGCGGCCCGGCCGCTGGTCGCCTGCGGCGGGGCACGGACGTGCGGCGCTTCGACCTCGGCCCGCGGTACGCGCTCGGGGTGACCTCCGGGCAGCGGCCCGCGCTGCGCGGCTTCGTCCTGCGAAGCGCGTTCTGCCCGCCGAGCGCGCGTGGCCGCCGCGCGCAGGAGCGCGCGCGGGCGCTCGCGGCGCGCACGCACGGGTCGCGGACGCCCGGCGACCCCGCTCGGGATCGGCTTTCTGGGACTCGGTGACGGTCGGGAGTAGCGTGTTGACCGCGCGTCAGCGGCGCTTGATAGCGGCATCTGCGTAGCATGGCCGGGCGGTCAAGGACAGCCCCGGCAGGGCCGAGTGGGTAGTGAGGCCGCGCAGCGGTGAGCGGCTCTCCTACCGCGCCGCTGGCGCAACGGGAGCGGGGCGACATCGACGTGCAGAACGCGGTGCGCGCGCACCCGGCTGGAGAACGGCGTCGGCATCGACGTCCCGATCACGTTCGCGTGGGCCGATCAAGACCGGTTGGTGGGACCCAGCGCGTGGCGCTGACGCTGACGCGCACGGTGGTCCTGCGCGAGGCGGGGCACGTCCCGATGTGCGACGTCACCGAGGAGATCACGCAACTCGTGCTCGAGGACGCGCTGGCGGAGGAGCGCGGGCAAGGAGCCCGGACCGCTCTAATCGCCGGTGATGGCGAGCTCTTGCGTGCTGTCTTCGCTGTCGAGCACGGCGAGTAGTGCGTCGATGACGAGCGGGTCGAACTGGGTGCCGGCGTGCTCGCTGAGCTCCTGTCTGGCTTGGTGGCGGCTGAGCGTGGGACGGTAGGGCCGGTCGGAGGTCATGGCGTGGTAGGCGTCGCAGGCGAGCACGATGCGCGAGCCGAGCGGGATCGACAGGCCGCGCAGGCCATCGGGGTAGCCCGTCCCGTCCCAGGCCTCGTGTTCGTGGCGGACGATCGGCAGCACGCTGGCGAGGAACTCGACCGGGGGCGAGGATCTCCTCGCCGACGATGGTGTGGCGCTTGACGACCTTCCACTCGTGGGGTTCGAGCTGGCCTGGCTTGTTGAGGATCGCCTCGGGGACCGCGATCTTGCCGATGTCGTGGAAGATCGCGCCGTAGCGCAGGGTGCGCAGTGCGGCGGTCTTCATGCCGAGCCGGCGCCCGACGGCCTGCGCCCAGGCGGCGATCGAGGTGGCGTGCTGCGCGGTGTAGGCGTCCTTGGCCTCCAGCGCGGCGGCGAGGGCCTCGGCCGTGCCGATGTAGGCCCGCTCGAGCTGGGCGTAGAGCTCGGCTGAGCGCAGCGCGCTGCCGAGCTGGTCGGCGACTGTCTCTAGCAGGCGGGCGTCGTCGGCGTCGAACGCGTTTAACCGGGCCTCCTCGACGTTGAGCGCGCCCCACAGTCGCTCGCCGACGCTGACGGGCGCGACGATCTGCGAGCGCGTCTCGGTGGTCTCGCTGGTCAAGCAGAAGCTCGGGTCGCTTGAGGTGTCGTTGCTGAGGACGACCTGGCGGTCGCGCAGGGCGCGACCGATGATCCCCGCGTCGCGCGGCTGGCTCCAGCGGCTCGCGCCCGGCGACGGGGACCACGCGCCCCGGGTGGCCGCGGCGAAGACGTAGTCGTCCTCGCTGATCTGCACCACGACGCAGAGGTAGTAGCCGAACTCCCGGTGCAGCTCGTCGACGACGGCGTCGACGATGTCGGCGGGGTCGGTCATCGCGGCCAGGCGCGCGCCGAGCGCGTTGGCGAGGGTCAGCTGACGGGTCCGCCTGGCCAGCCGGTCGTCGTCTGCATCGATCCTCGACGCCGACAGCGGCGCAGGACCCGCGGTCCGGGCGGCCGGCGTGGCGACCACCATGCGGCCAGGATCGTTCGGAGCCAAGCCCTGCGTGCGCCGCCGGTAGGAGTCGGGAAGCTTGCTGGCGCGGATGGCCTTCCCGCGGCCGACGACCTGCTTGCCGTACAGCAGCGCACGGTCGGCCTCCTCGAGCAGCATCGCGCCGTCGCGGCGGTCCTCGCGGGCAGCGACGCCGGCCGTGGCGTTCGTGCCCGCGGGCCGACCGAGCGCCAGCATCGCCAGGCCGACGCGCTCGATCGCGCGGACGGCGATCTCGTGCGCCATCGCCTCGTCGGCGTCGATCGCGATAACCGCGAACTCGTCCCCACCGTAGCGCGCGACGATGTCATACGGGCGCGTGGCGACCCGCAGCGCCTGCCCGACACGGCGGAGCACCTCGTCGCCGACGAGGTGGCCTTCTCGCTCGTTGACCTGCTTGAAGTCGTCGAGGTCGAGCAGGATCACCGAGAGGTCCTGTCTTGAGCGCAGCGCGCGCTGCATCTCGCGCGTGAGCGACTCCTGCAGCGCGGCGTGGTTGAGACAGCCCGTCAGGCCGTCGGTGCGCGCGGCCAGCGCGAGGCCGGCGGCGGCGCTCGCGTTGCGGCAGGCGGCCGCGGCGATCTCCCCGAAGGCCTCCAGCAGCGCCAGGTCCTGCGCGCCCACGAACCGCTCGCCCGTGAAGCCGACCGACAGCACGCCACGCAGCTCGCCGTCCCAGTGCATCGGGACCGACAGGCAGCTCTGCACCGTCGTGAAGGGCGAGTCGGGAGCGGGCCGCGCGCTGCGCTGGTAGTCGTTGGTAAGCATCGCGCGGTCCGCGAGGGCGACACGCCCCGAGAGCCCCTCGCCGGGCGCCATCCGCCGCCCGATGTCCTTGCCGTCCAGGTCGACGGCCGCCTCAATGATCAGCGGCTCGTCGCCGCGGCCGATGTAGGCGACGGCCGAATCGCCGCCGAGAATCGCCCGCGATTCCTCACAGATCGCATCGAGGACCGCCGGGAGATCGAGCGTCTCGTTAAGCGTCTTGGCAGCGCGCGCGAGCGCCGACTGCTCCGCACTCCGCGCGGACTGCTCCTCCACCAGACGCAGCTGGGCCAGGCCGCTGGCGGCGACGGCCGCGAAGGCCGAGGCGAGCTCTGCGCGCTCCCCCCGCACCGCACGGCAGACGTCCACGTCGGCAAGGATCAGCAGCAGGTCGCCCGCGTCACGCGTGCGCATCGGCAACAACACCGCGAAGCCCGGCGCGGTACCCAGGCCGAGCACGCGGCCCAGTGCTGCCAGCTCCGGGCCGCGCAGCTCGAAGTACGAGCGCCGCAGATCCTCAAGGGCCGGCAGGTCGCCGATCGGGCTGCGCGCGGCGCTCGGCACCTCAACAGAGTCAAAGGCGACCACGCGCGCGAGGTGCTCTAGCGGATCGACCGACAACAGGAACACGGAGCTGACCCCGAAAAGCTGGCGCGCCTCACGGACCAGCGCGCCCTCCACCACAGAAGGCCCAGCGGCACCGAGCGCGGACGCGAGCAGGCGAGACACCGCGTGCATCGCCTCGGCCGGGCCACCAGGTGTGTGGGGTCTCAAAGTCGCATATTCGTCCAGAATCGCGCCACTCGCGCGAGTCCTCCCTACCATCGGCACGGGACACCCTCGCCTTGACCCCGCGATGCAAATGATCCGATCCCGCGCTGGGACGGCCCGGGCTCAAGCTAGTAGACCGTCTCGGGCGCTCGCTACGCCACCTCATCGACACCGTCACCACGCCGCGCCGTATGATCCAACCTTCTGCGGTGGTCGAACGATCACCGAAAGGGTCGTTCGTCGCCAAAGGAATGAGTAGCGCTGCGTATCTTCATGGTCACCGTTCTCGCTGCGCTCACGGTTGCCGCCCCCGCGGGCGCACAGGATCCGGTCCGCGACGCCTACGGCGGAGCGGGAAACGTCGCTTCTGAGGTGGCCACGAACCACGGAGCTCCCGGTGGCCGCGTGGCCGACGGGGTCGTCAGCGGCGCGAAGGCTCCGGTCCCAGGCCCGGCGACGAGCGCAACTGCGGCGCGACCGCGGCGCGGGACCGAACTGCCGTTCACCGGCTTAGACCTCAAGCTCGTCGCCGGCGGCGGGATCCTCCTGCTCGCCCTCGGCTTCGGCGTGCGGCGCGTCAGCCGCGAGCCGGCGACCTAGCCTCCGGGAGTCGCTCACCCCTCGCGTGAGCCGGAGAGGACGGCCGGGAGCGTGAGCAGCGCGATCTTCAGATCGACCATCGGTGACCAGTTCTCGGCGTAGTAGTTGTCCCACTCGACACGCTCCTGTAGCGAGGTCTCGATCCCTCAGCGGGACACAGTCAGAAATGCCTCGTCGTCGGACTGGCGAACGTCGGTCGACCGCTGTCGCAATGCGCGAATAGGAGCAGCTCCATGAGGCTCTCGGCACGCTCCTGCTCGTCATCCAAGGCAGCATCCCGACACCATCCCCGCGCTGCTGCTTCTCCTGGTGACCAGGTACGCCGCGACGTCCGCCGCGGAGCCTTCGAGGTAGTGGCACCCGGGGTCCAGCGCGGGCGCCGGCGCCGTCGGCCGGCCACGTGAGCGCCTCGAGCCGCGCGTGATCGATGCGCACCGCGCGGGCCCGGGCGGCGAATCGCGCCGGGCTGGGCACGCACCTCGTCGGGCAGGCTCGCGGCGGCCATCGCCCCAGGCTACGGCGGTGTGGCTACTCGCGGGTGTTGACGACGGCGAAGTCCAGCGTCACCGTGAGCCCGCTGCCCCTGCCGCTGGGGACGCCGCGCCGGAGGCCGACGCCGAGCTGGCGGTAGCGTCCGTCGCGGAGGACGGCGCGGTGGGCGGGGCTGGCCATGAGCATGCGGAACAACCTGGACGCGGTGACGTCTCCTTGGCCGTAGGCCAGGGTCTCCCCGAGCGACCAGCGGCGCGCCCTCCTGATATGAGGTAGCCCGTGTGCTTGACCCGGGTCAGCAGCGTGCCGCCCGTGGGCGACGAGTGGCTGAAGAACCGCCGGCGGACCATGTCGGTGCTGTGGCCGTCAGCGGCGCGCTTTAGCGCGCCTCCGGCCGCGAGGCCGGAGAGGCCGTCGGCGGCCCGCTCGGCGTTGACGAGGCAGGCGAAGGCGCTCCGCACGGTGTTCAGCGTGAGCTCCGACGTCCCGGTCCTCGCGTTCTCGCAGCGTTCGTCCTGGGCGACCGCCGCCGGCGCCCAGGGGCCGGCCAGCAGGACCAGGGAGAGTGCCGCGCTACGGCGCAGAAGACCACGAGAGCTTCTCATCAGATCGCCGCGAGCTGCGGAACTCAGGGTTTGGTCCCGAGCGGTTTTCAATCGGGGGATGGGTCCTGCGTCTGGGTGCAGTAGATGCGCGTGGACCACGGCGTTGAGCTGTCGTCGCGCGACGACTGCCCATTCTCGTTAGAGTCGGGGCCGCTCCGGGCGCGAGAGGCGCGGCCACGGCCCACTACGACGACGCTGGCGACCGCACTGCACTGAGATGGAGGACCCGTATCGGGAGTGCCTACCACTTCTGGACGGCGCTGAGGACCTCGACGGCGATGATGACGACGGAGGCGGCGGGGATGAAGCGGTGCCACTTGCGCATGGGAACGACCTTTCGACAGCTGCATGGGCTTCGGGATCGGAATCGTGCGGGCGACCACCGTTTGTGAAGCGACCAGGGAGACTGGACGGATGATCGAGTGGCCAGTCTTGCAGAACTGGACGTTTGTTCGAGGGCGACAGCAGAATTGGCACGAGTACGCTTGCTTCGCGGGCCGCGAGCCCCGATGGTGCAAGGGTGCTCGTCCTGGTTGTCCTGCTCGTCTGCGCTGCGACCGTGCCGCTGGCCGGCGGGCGCCTCTCCGCGCTCGCCGACCTGCATTTCCGCGGGGTCGGCCTCCTGGCGGCTGCGCTCGGCGTGCAGATCCTCATGCTGGTGCTCGACGGGGCCGACTCCGTCGTCCTGGGCGCCGCGTACGTCGCGACATTCCTTGCCGCCGGAGTGTTCGTCTGGGCCAACCGTCGCGTCCCAGGGGTGCTGCTGCTCGGGCTCGGTGGCGCGCTGAACGCGACGGCCATCGTCGCCAACGGCGGGGTGATGCCGGCCCGGGCCGGAGCGCTCGAGGCGGCCGGACTGCCGCTCGCCGAGGACGGCTTTCGCAACTCCGCCGCCGTCGCCGAGGCGCACCTGGCCTGGCTCGGTGACACGTTTGCGATCCCGTCCAGGGTTCCGCTCGCCAACGTCTTTAGCATCGGCGACCTCGTCCTGGTCTTGGGCGTGCTCGTCCTGCTGCACGTCTCCTGTGGTTCGCGCCTGGGGCGGCGCAGGATTCTTCCGGTCGCCTGCTCGAGGCCGTAGGCTGCGACCCTCGGGACACGGATGCTCGTATCCGAGCGAGAGCGAGGCTACCCCACGGCGTAGCTTCTTCGGCCGCCCGGACGTTGCCGATCAGACGATGACCCGCGTGCGCTCCAATCCGCTAGTCGGCCTGCTCCTGCTGGGCGCCCTCGTCGTCGGCGCCCCCGCGAGCGCTGCGCCCCGTGAGCGGTCGCTGATGCGTTCACGCACCTCAGCGAAGGCCGCGCCCGCGTCGAGGACCTGCACATCAGCGTCTGCGCCGTCCTGCTCGCCGAGCTGCACGACGTCGCGCCAGTGGACTTAGTGGTCTACATAACGACTGCTTATCGAGCAGGAAAACAGCCTGCTCACAGCGGCATATCCCGGCCCTCCGATCTGCCGAATGACGGGTCTCGTTCAGCCCCAGAAGGCGCAGATCGGGTCATGCTCGAGCTCGTCGATCAGGACGCCAATCCTGGCCGAAGGACCGACGAAGGGGTACCGGCGAAAGCGCGGCGGGTCGGGGTGGCCACGGTAGTCGCGGCTGTAGAGGACCCAGACGCCTGTCTTCTGCGTGTAGCGCAGTCGAGCCACCGGCGACCGCGTCCAGTCCGGGCCGAAGTCCTCGCGCCACGGCGCGCGAACCTCGACGATCGTCGCCGCCCCAGGGGCGAGCTCGAGCTCCATGCGGACCGGCCCGTGAGGAACATCCGTACGAAAAGTCACGCTAAGGGCGGGGTCGGCCGTTAGGGCCTGTCGATCAATTACCTAGCAGGAGCGGGGTGCTGGGTGCGTGGCGTAGAAAGATTGGTGCGTGGCGGGGAGGCGAGTCCATGAGAACCACCCTGCCCGGTTCGCTCCGATCGCGCCATAAGGATGAGGCCGCGAGCCTCGCCGGGTTCTCTCCACCTGACCACGCAAGCCATTTGTTCGCCCGCCAGGCCGGACGGCGTTGCTCACCCGCTGGGGAATCGTAAGGGGGGCAACGAAGCCCGATCAGGTCGTCGCGGCTGCGCGTGCGGACGCAAAGTCGGGTGCGTTATCCCCGCTAAACGCATCCGTGACCGTTGGAGAAGCAAGGCGCGACCGAAGCAGGCGCCGTCCGACACTCGGGATATTCTCAACCGAGATGGCCGGTTTCGCAGATAGCCCGCTCCTCGGCCCCGGCACCGAGCGGCAGCTGCCGATCGACGCAGGAGCGACGCCGCACGCCGACGCCGTCGCCGAGGGTGGACCCGAGCCCACCACCACCATCGCCGTCGACGACGCTGGCGAGCTCGTCGAGCTCGCGCCCGAGGTGGGGGAGGGGCAGCGCGAGGACCTCGAGCTCGAGCTCGCCACCGCGGCCGCGGTGCTGGCCGGCCGCGAGAACCTGTTCCTCGCCGGCGAGCGCGTGGCGGGCCGGGCGGCGTCGCCGGCGACAAGGCGGCAGTACGCCTCGATCCACCGGGCGTTCGGGGACTGGCTGATGGGCGAGCTCGGCCGCCCGCCCCTCGTCGAGGACATGGACGCGGACGCGATCGCCGCCTACTCCCGCCACCTCGAGGCCCGCGGCGGGCGTGGTGGACGGCCGGCGGCGCCGGCGACGCGGCGGGTCTACGTCACCGCGGTGCGTGCGCTCGCGCGAGCGCTCGGCCGCCCCGACGCCGACGACGTGCGCGTACCTGGCCACAAGCCGGGCCGGCCGGAGACGCTGACCGACACCGACTACGCCAATCTGCTCCGCGTCCCCGACGCGCGCACCACGATCGGCCGCCGCGACATCGCCTTGCTCCGGGTGCTCGGCGACTGCGGCCTGCGCTCCGCGGAGATGCGCGGCCTGACCGCCGGCGACGTCCGCCGCCCGCGCTCCAACGCCCGTCACTACGAGCTGCACGTGCTCGGCAAGGGCAACCGCGAACGCAACGTCGAGCTCCCCACCGAGACCAAGGCCGCCCTCGACGCATGGCTCGCGGTGCATCCGCTCGCCGGCGGCCGCGGCCGCCCGCTGCGCGATGAGTATCCGGTGTTCGTGCGGCTCGGCCGCCACCCCGGACAGGAGCAGCCCAAGCCGCTCTCCGCCCAGCTCGTGCACAAGCTCGTCAACCGCACCGGCACCGCCGCCGGCATTCCCGAACGGCTCTGCCACCCGCACGCCCTGCGCTCCTACTGGGCCACCAGCCTGCTCGAATCCGGCGTGCCCGTCCACGTCGTCCAAGACGGACTCGGGCACGCTGACCTGCGCACCACCGGGCGCTACGCCGTCGTTCGCCAAGAGCACACCGAGGAGCGCGTCGACGCCCTCGACCGCCGCCACCAGGCCGCCGCGCGTGAACGCAGCACGTCCCGAAGGGCTCGATGACTGGCCCGGCGGAACAACGCGGCGTCGACCAGGATCTCGAGCGTGGCGTCCCGACGCCGCCGCTCGGCGTCAGTGGCGACAAACACTAAGCGTAGGATTCGCGCCGATGATGGCGCTACCCCACAACGGGCGCGGCGGCAGGTCGGCGAGATCGGGGGCCAGCTTCGGGCTGCGGGCCCCCGATCCCGACCCCAAGTTGGCTCAGCGTCCGAATGCGAAGGGCCCGCCGGAGCGGGCCCTTCGTGTGTGTTTGTGCGAAATCGGCCGCCCGGTACGGACCGAACGAGTTGACTGCCTGGCCGGAATCGACCGGAGTCGATCCCTGTCCCTGATCATGCGGAACGCCGACGGTGACGCTGCCGGTGCACGTGCCTCCACGGCCGTCGGAGCCCGTGAACGAGATCCGATAGGCGCGGCCGTCGCCGGCACCGCTGCGCTCGGCGCGGACCGACACCTGGTTGGCGGTGGGTTCGGTCTTGGCGTCCGGTGACGTGTCGCCGTCGCCGAGGCCATTAAGGGCCTCGTCTTGCGTCACGCCCGGTGATCGTCAACGTGACCGGGTCACCGTCCGGGTCGGTCGCTCCGCGTCGGCGAACACGCTCCGATAGGGGCCAACCATCAAACCGCCTCTCGGGCGCCTGGACATCCGCGTCAGACGCGCAACTATGCGGACTTCTACGGATGTGCTGCGACGGCGCCAAGAGCATCATCACATTTGAGAAGGGTCGTCGATCAAGTCCTCGCAAGAGGATAAGGGAGGCGGCCCTTCCTTCTGATCTGAAGGCGGAAGTCCGCACGCGGCGATCGTGTCGGTGCCCGCGTTCGTGCCGGTGTAGGTGAAGCTCGCCTTGCCGCTGGCGTCGGTGTCGGCGACGCCAGACGTCGGGTTGGCTCTAGCCGCCCGGCGCCGGCGGCCCGACGATGATCATCACCGACCAGGCCGCCTACTCCGACCAGGTCTTCGGCCTGTATTGGCTGCTGGGCTACCAATTCAGCCCACGCCCCGCAGGGCTGCCCGACCAGCGCTTCTGGTACTTCACCCGCGACGACGGCTACGGCGCGCTGCATGGCCTCGCGCGCAACCGCATCAACACCCCGCTGATCCTCGCGCACTGGGATTGCCGCCACGCGCGGCTCGCACACCGGCGCGTTCCTCGCCGACCTGGTCACCCCCGCCGCGCGGAAGCCGCGCCGATCGGGCAAGGCGCGCACGAAGGCCGCGCCGGAGAAGGCCAAGGCGGCTGCGTAGACGAGCCTGGCGCGGCGGCACTGGGTGCGAACTGCACTTACGCAACGGCATCCGAGGGTCTACAGTCGCCCCACGGCGAGGGCTTTCCCGCAGGGGAGTCCGGAGCCCGCAAGCGGGACACCCAAAGCGACCGACTCGGATGCGCGGCCACTGGCCGCGTCGCAGGGTTGCTCCTCATAGGAGCGGAACGGGCTTATGCAGGCAGTCGATCAGCGCATCGCGTGTCAGGTCCTAGGCCCGGAGGCGAGGGGGCACCGATGAGCCCCCCGGAGCCCGCGAGCTTCTACAACCGTTGTCGCGCGGAGGTGACCGCGCTCCTCGACGCGCGCACGCCCGTTCGGGCCGTCGAGCGGCGGATCGACGCCTTCGCGGTCGACGCCAACACCAAAGCCGCGCTGTGGCTGTGGGCCCACCTGCGCGGCTGCCGGATCGCCGGACGCCGCGCCGGCGGCGAGGTCGGCGCTCCCGCGTCCGGAAGCGAGCGCATCGGCCAGACGGCGACCGCGCAGATTTGCAGGTTGCGCGGATGACCCGGCGCGCCGATCGAGCCGCGCCCGCATTGCCGCCCGCTCGCCGTGAGCAGGAAGCGTCCGGCGCTGTGCGCGACGAGCTCGCCGCGTTGCGCGGCAGGAATCTCGGCCCCTGCGCGGCGTGCGGGCGCTCGGTGTACTTCGAGCACAACTTCTCGCGTTCGCGCGGGCGCCTCGTTCACGTGCGCTGCCCGATCGGCGCGCGCAACACCCTCACCGACGCGCCGGCTTCGGCCGGGCACGACGCCACCGCGAGCGGGTGACCGGGCTCCGGATCATCCCTCGGACCTGGACCGCAGGCGGGCTTGCTGAAGAGCGGACCGTCGGTGACAGTGAGCAGACCCTCGCCGATGGCGATCAGACGCTTGCTGACGTCGATCGAGGCAGCGCGGAGCGCGACCAGAGCGCCGCCACGGATGGCCGGCAGCGTCGAGGTATGCAGTGCTTCTCGGCGCTCACAACTTCGCCGGGCGGCACCCGTCGGCCCCGGTCCCCCTCCACATCTTTCGATCGGAGAGTCGTATGAACGCATCACAGCAGAAGGTCGTTCAGTACCTCGGCGAGGCGCAGAGCAGCGAGTCCGCTCTCGTTCGCGTCCTGCAGTCGCAGATCGCGATGACCCCGCGGGGCACGTACCGCTCCGGCCTGGAGAAGCACCTCGAGCAGACGCGTGACCACGCCGACCGCGTCGGACGTCGCCTCGAGGCGCTCGGTCAGGGCTCGAACCCGATCATGGCGGTGGTCGGTATGGCCGGCAGCGTCGTCGGGCAGGCCCTCGCCCTCACCAAGACGCCGCTCCACCTCGTGCGCGGCTCCGGCGGCGAGGAGAAGGTCCTCAAGAACGCCAAGGACGCCTACGCCTCCGAGGCCATGGAGATCGCCACGTTCACGGCGATCGAGCGCCTCGCGAGCTCCGTCGGCGACGACGAGACCGCCAAGCTCGCGGCGTCGATCCTCGCCGACGAGGAGAAGATGGCGCAGCGCGTCCTGCGCGAGATCCCGAGGCTGACCGAGGCGGTCGTCCGCGCCGACGTCAAGGGCAAGCCGTTCTACGACGTCACCACGACGGGTGCGGCCGACGTCCTGCGCGAGGCCGGTACGGCGACCAAGGATGCCGCGCGCAAGACGAGCGCCACGGTCAAGCGCACCGCGCGCCAGGCGCGCAAGGTCCCGGGCGTCGCCCGGGCCGAGGGTCAGGTCAAGGGTGCGGTGGCCTCCGAGGGTGACCTGGCGATCGCGCGGTACGACGCGCTGACCGCGGACGAGATCACGAGCAAGCTCGCCGGTCTCTCGCAGATCGACCTGGCCAAGGTCGACTCCTACGAGCGCAAGAACGAGAACCGCACCACGGTCCTCAGCCGCATCGCCTCGCTGCGCGGCGACGAGCCGTGGACCGGGTATGACGAGCTGACGGTCAGCGACGTGCAGACCGCCCTCAACGCGGGCGACGACGACCTCGCCACCAAGGTGCGCACCTACGAGCGTGCGCACAAAAATCGTGCCGGCGTCCTCAAGGCGGCCGAGCGCGAGCTCAGCAACGCCTGAGCCGCGCAGCGCTGCGGGTCTCCCGACCCGTCACGCAGCACCGGAGGCCGGCCGAGGCCGGCCGAACGCTGGCCTCCGTCATCCGACCGAGAAGGAGCAGCCATGAGCCTCGCTGGGGTTCCGACCACAAGTCTGCGTGAGACAACGCCGAGCGTTAGTCGCCGCGCGCCGCCGCCCGGGCGCGCGGCGGAGGGCCGCGCCAGGCGTTGGAACCCCCGAGTACCAGCGCGACTCGGGCGTCCCCGCGGATCTCACGTGCCGCGCGGGCTGCGCCGGTTGGGTACTTGCCGCCGCGAGCGAGCGCTGAGCGCGCTGCAACGACTACCTGCGCAGAGCAGCAGCGACTAACACGAGCCTGCCACAGGTCGCTGTACGGGAAGCTCGGGATGTCGCTGATGCGGATGCCGCCGCAGACCACGGTCCCGCCGGGGTCGACGGCGCGCAGCGCGGACGGGACGAGGGCGCCGACCGGGGCGAAGATGATCGCGGCGCTCAGCGGCTCGGGTGCGGAGCTCCCAGATCCGCCGGCCCACACGGCGCCGAGCCGGCAGGCGAAGGCCTGCGCGGCGGCGTCCCCGTCGCGGGTGAACGCGTAGACCTCGCGCCCCTGGTGGACCGCGATCTGGCACAGGATGTGAGCCGCGGCGCCGAACCCGAAGAACCCCGACGCGGTGCGCGTCGCCGCACATCCGCAGCGCGCGGTAGCCGATCAGGCCGGCGCACAGCAACGGGGCGGCCTGCGCGTCCGGGTAGCCGTCGGGAGCGCGAAGCAGAAGCGCTCGTCGGCGACGGCGTACTCGGCAAGGCCCCCGTCGATGTCCCGGCCGGTGAAGCGCGCGCCGGGACAGAGGTTCTCGCGGCCGCCGCGACGAAGCGGCACCGGCCGCACGTCCAGCCGAGCCACGGGACGCCCACGCACCGCCCGGAGGCGACGTCGGTCGCGACGATCTAGTGGCCGAGGATCCGCGGCAGCCGCGGGACCGGCACCTCCCCGTCGAACAGGTGCAGGTCGGTGCGGCAGATGCCGCACGCCTGCACGCGCAGCAGCCGTTGACCGGGCCCCGGCTCGGGACGCGGGCACTCCACGAGCTCCAGGGGCCGGCCAACTGCGGTGAGGACCATGGCGGTCACCGGCCCGTGCTCCCCCGGTCCGCCACCGACCCTTGGGCGACCGGGACCAGCAGGACCGGGAACCGGCCCTCGGCCACCGCGCGGCGGACCACCTCCGCCCGTCCGGCCCCGAGCTGCTGGTGCCACGCGAGGGCGACCAGGTCGGCGCTCGTCTCCTCGGCGGCGTCCAGCACCCGCGTGGCCGGGTCTCCGCAGCGGAGCTCGACGACCACGTCGGTGCTCGGTCGGGGCGTGACGGGCGTGGAACTCCTTGGCGAAGGCGGCGGACCAGTGATGCGGCTGGTCGGCGTACGGCGGCGCCGAGGCGGGAGCGATGACGTGCAGGATGACCACCTCGACCGCGCTGTCGTCGACCGCGCGGATCACCCGGTCGAGCGCGGTCGCCGAACCTGACCCGGGCCGGTGGCAAGGACTTCCTCGCCCTCGCCCCGCGCGCACCGAGGTCACCGATGTACCCGCTCGAGCGCGCGAGCGAGGCGCTCGAGGACCTGCGCGCCGGCCGCTTCACCGGTGCCGCCGTGGCGGTGCTCTAGCCGTGCTCTAGCCGTGCTCTAGAGAGCGCGTACCGGTCACCGGGGAGCGTCGCCGCTCGGCGGCGCTCCGTCCCTGCGGGCCGCTCGTGACGACCGCGGCCCTGCCGGGCACCGGCGTTCACTGAAAGCCAATGGCTCCGACACCGACGCGTAGCTTCCCGCGAGATCGTGCGCCCATGCACGGATGTCGGACTCGCCCGGCCATGTGACGCTCCGCGTATGCCCGACGAACGCGACGACCACCCGATCCGTCACGGCGCCGCCGCGTACGCCGAGGAGCGCCACGTCCCCGGCGACGAGACGTACATGGACGCGCGCCGCCTGTCACGGCCGCGAGACGACGGCCATCGCCGCGCCCCGCCGCCCCCGGGCGACCAGTTCGCACGGCCGGCCAGCGCGATCGAGCCACCGTCGGTCCCCGACGGGACGTTCGTCAAGGTCGCTGAGGACGGGCATCCGCTGCATCGTGCCTGCGAGGTCGCCGTCTACCTCCAGGACTATCACCGTTCGAGCTCCAAGATCGGCCGCTTCGGCAAGATCGTCGGCATCGACGAAGCGGGCGGCGAGTACCTCGTCATGCTCGACAACTTCGAGTGCCTTGCGGTCCCGATGCGGCGGGTGGAATGGCGGAAGGTCGCCACGTGACCCTCGCCGCCGGCGGCCCCGGGAGCACCGGGGCCGCTGTCGTCGTGTCAGCGCCGGGGGCTGACGTGAACGCCAGCTGACGTTCCCCGCTACACCCCCGAAATGCCTCATCGAGAGGAACGAGTCGCAGCTGGGAGGTACAGGGCGCGAGCACCGGGCACGTCATAGCCGTGACTGTGGAACCCCTAGGCGGTGGCTTCTGGTCGATCAGCCGGTCGGTGAAGAATGCCTGCGAGGTCGGTGCGAGCAGGCTCATCGCGCACCTGCTTCGGCGCGCTGGAGGCGGTCGGCGGCGAGCGCGAGCAGCTCGGGGGCGGCCTGCAGGTGCCAGTATGTGGATCCGGGGTTGACGTGCCCGAGGTAGGTGCCACGGGGACCATCTATCGAGGCCGCTCAGCAGCGGCTGATGGACTTTTCGGCCTTATCTTGGCTGTACCCCGGTTACACAGTCGACCCCGCCTGGGCGGCGGCGCGCCGCTGACCACGACGGCGACTACGCAGTGGCGGCTCATCGCAGCGTGTCTTGCGACGAAACGGCGGCCAGGTCTGAGATGTTCCCGCTGCATGAAGGCGCCACCCAGCCGAGGGCCTAGAATAGGGGAGCGTCGGGACGTCGGTAGCTGGATTGCCCTCACTTGGCCCGGGTGGTAAGGAGGTCGTCACCCAAGGGGCGAAGTGCCACGCGCGCGGCAAGCTTGCGACCTCCCGTCGCCGGTCGACGCGGGACAGCTCGCCTCCTCGAGGCTCCGCGCCAGCATCGCGCGCCGCGGGACGGGCGAGGGCAGCGACAGGCTCGAGCGTTGGCGACCGTCGGGCATCGGGCGTAGGGGCTTTGCGGGCGGCGCCGTGGTTCGGCGCGGGTTCTGCGTCGCCGGCGAGCGCCGTCAGCGGCTGCTCGACGGGCTCCGCGGGCGCCGCCGGTTCGAGCGCTTCGTAGCGAGCATCGCGAGGTCTGCGCGGTCGTACGCCTGCGCCGGTGAGGTGGCCTGGCGCAGCGAGGCGTGCCCGACGCTGACCCGCTGCGATCGCAGGTGTGGGTCGGCGTGGTGCTCGAGCGCCGCGCGCATACGCTGGCGCAGGTCGTAGGCGGCGCGCTCGTCGCAGCGGACGAGCAGGACCCCGAACTCGTCGCCGCCGAGCCGGGCGACGACGTCGGTGCTGCGTGCGCTCTGTCTGAGCACCTCGGCGAATCCGCGCAGGACGTGGTCGCCGGCGGCGTGGCCGAACGTGTCGTTGACCTCCTTGAAGCCGTCGAGGTCGGCGATGAGCACGAACGAGTCGCCCTCGCGCGCGGCGAGCGCCCACTCGCGTGCGAGCTGCTCGTCGAACGCCCGCCGGTTCGCCAGGCCGGTGAGCGCGTCGTCGTAGGCGAGGGCGACGAGATCCTGCTGGCGCGCCCGCAGCTGGTCGAGCTCGCTGCGCAGCACGGCCATCTCGCCGCGCAGCTCGCGCGCCATCCGGGCCTGGTCAGGGACGCCCGTCAGCAGCGCGTAGCTCTCGGGTCGCACGATCGCGCGGTGGCGGTCGCAGACGTGCTCGACCGTCTCGGTGCCGTGGCCCTCGAAGGCCTGCGCCGGATAGCCGCACAGCAGCTCGAAGCTGTGCGTCTCGCTCAGCTCGTTCCAGAGGTCCTCGAGGGCGAGCGTCGACGGCTCGTCGCCCGCGGCGAGCAGCAGCGCGACGAGCTCGCCGTAGACCCGCACCGGGGCCGCCCGGTCGGCGGCGCGCTCGAGGAGGGGCACGATCGCATCGCGAAATTGCGCTCGACTCAAGCTCCCGTCGGCCATGATCGACGCGAGCAGCTCCGCGGCGTCAAGCGCGACATAGCGCCCCTCGTCGGCGGACCCGCGCACGTCGATCCCCAAGTCCGCGAGCGCGCGCTCGAGCTGCGTGCGATGGGACCTCGTCGCGAGCACGATCGCGCTGCCGCCCTCCAGCAGCGCCGCCCCCGCGTAGTCCGACAGGGCGTCGCAGAGGAAGCCGTCGGTCGCGTAGAAGCCGACGGCATGCTCGCTGTGACAGGTGCCGGCTGGGGTCACCGCCTGCTTTTAGCGCTATTGGGCCGCGGCGTCGCCGCGCAGGTCGCGAAGCTCGGCGCGCAGCGCCGCCGTCTCCTGCCGCAGCTCGGCGATCAGGCGGAGCTGCTCGTCGCCGGTCGTGTCGACCGGGCGGCTGTCGGCCTGGATGATGCTGCTGTGCTGCGCGCAGATCTGCTTGAACTGCGCGCGGGCGGCGTCGTCGAAGTCCTGCAGCGGGTAGGCGCACAGCAGCGAGAAGTGGCGCGCCTCGGCGAGGTCGTTCCAGAGATCCTCGAGCGCGATCGTCGACGCCACGTCGCCGTCGGCCCACAACAGCGCGACCATCTCGCCGTAGACCCTGACGTCGCGCCCGCCGGTCGCGCAGCGGTCGATCAGCGGCCCGGCCGTCGCGGCGAAGCGGGCCGGGTCGGGCGCACCGCCGACCATGAACGCCGACAGCAGATCGGCGGCGTCGAGCGCGACGTAGCGGCCTTCGCGCGTCGCTTGGTCGAGGTCGATTCCCTCTGCGGCGATCGCGACGGCGAACGCGGCGCGGTGCTCGAGCGTCGCAACGACGATCGCGGCGTCACCCTGACGCAGCGCGGGGACGAGGAAGTCGGCGACCGTGCCGACCAGGAACGCGGTCGTCTCATAGAACTCGACGAGATGGTCGTGAGCGCACCCTGCGGTGCGCGCGTGTGCGACTGCGGATGAAGGGTTCATCACCGATGCCTTGGCACCTGGCGGGGTGCTTGTGTTGCGCGCGCCGATCGGGCAGCGCACGTGGACGAGGCGTCCGCGCGAGCGCGAGAAGTTGTGCTCGAAGTACACCGAGCGCCCGCACACCGCGCAGGGACCGAGATTCCTGCCGCGCAACGCGGCAAGCTCGTCGCGGACGGCGCCGGAGAGCCCGTGCTCATGGTGGGAAGGCAGCAGGGTAGGCGCGACTCGATCAGCACGCCCGGTCATCTGCGCACCCTGCCGATCGGCGCGGTCGCCGTCTGGCCAATGCGGTCCCTACAGGACCCCAGAGCGTCGCCGGGGCCGACTGCGCGACCCCCGGTGAGCCGGCCACCGGACCCGTAAGCCCCCAGCCACAGCGCGGCTTTGACGTTGGCGTCGACGGCGAAGGCGTCGATCCGTCGCTCGACGGCCCGGACGGGGGTACGCGCGTCGAGGAGCGCGGTGACCTCCGCGCGACAACAGTTGTAGAAGGTTGCGGGCTCCGGGGGGCTCATCGGTGTTCGAGCACGGCTTGGTGGCCGCCGCGGCGCTTGGCTTGGTACATCGCGCGATCGGCCTGGGCAAACAGTCGTGATGCGGTTCTGTCGGCGGTGAGGGCGCACCGCTGACGCTGATGTGCGCGGCGGCCGCGGCGCATCTCACAGGCACGGACGGACGAGTGGGCGCGCGAAGGCGCGAAGACGGACGGTCATGATGGGGAAGATCCAGTCATGACGGACAACCGATTCATGCGGGTCATACGATGCTTTCCTTAACTCGGCGCGTTCAGCTCTGGAACGGCGGTCATGTATCACTGTGGCCGCTGGTCGGAACACAAGCTGACCATCAACGAACACGGTTTGAATCGAACACGTCTGCGGCGGCCAGATCTTGCCCCCGCTTGATTGAGACACCGAACCTACCCCCTCCATTAGCGGAAGTCAATGCGACCGATGCGAAAGTCAATACGAGCGTCGCGTCTGGCCGACGCCGGCGCGCGACGGCAGTTCCGTCAGCTGTTGGAGTCTGCGCCGGATGCGATCGTCGGCATCGGCCGCGATTACCTCAAGCACCTTCCCTTCGACTTCCTGAAGATCGACGCGAGTTCATCGCTCACTGCGCCAGCAGCAACACCGACCGGCTCGTCATCCAAGCAGTGGTGGGGATCGCGCGCGGCCTCGCCAAGTCCACGATCGCCGAGTTCGTCGGAGACGACGAGACCGCGCGCCTGCTTACCCGACTCGGCGTCGACTACGGACAGGGCTACCACCTCGGCCGACCCGCGCCGATCAGCGATCTGATCACAGCGTTGGCCGTCGACGCATCCCCGAGACGCTCATGAGGGCAGTGCGCTGCGTTGACCCGCTTGCGATCCCCTGAACACGACAAACCGCTGGACGCCGCTACGCGGCGCCAGCTCGACGGCGGCGGGCTTTCTTCCCGAGCACTCGGCTCGGGCAGGACATCGTTTCGGATGACTGGCAGCCGCGCTTGAACACAGCCATCACCTTGGAGCCTCCGACGCCGGCGAGGCGGCTAACGTGGAGGGGTGCCACATGATGGGCAACCGGCCTGCTCGGGCTGAGCGCCGCGGAGATACGGGCTGCGGATGCTTGACGTGAGCACCGCCGCGTGGGCGGTGACGATCGGCCTCGTCGTCGTGCTGCTCGCGGTCGACCTTGCGTACGCGATCGCGCGCCCGCACGAGGTTGGGTTTCGTGAGGCGACGTTCGCGTCGATCTTCTACGTCGCGGTGGCGATCGGCTTCGGCGTGGTCTTCGGCTCGATCGCGGGCTGGGAGTTCGGCGGGCAGTACTTCGCCGGGTACATCGTCGAGAAGAGCCTGTCGGTCGACAACCTCTTCGTCTTCGTGATCATCA
>JBBQBV010000056.1:0-21362 GCA_038318085.1 Solirubrobacterales bacterium | reverse complement strand
CGACCTCGATCGCTGGAGCGACCAAGACCCAGCCCCGCGTGGCTGAGCAGTTCCGGGGACGCGGGCTCGTCGACACGTCTGTCGTGATCGAGCTCGAGCTCGTCGCGCGTGACGAGCTGCCGGCGCAGATCGCGATCGCAGCCGGCACCCTGGCAGAGCTCGCCGCCGGCCCCCATGCGACCACCGATCCCGTCGAGCGTGCCCGCCGCCAGGAGCGCCTGCAGCGAGCCGAGGCCACCTTTCAGGCGATCGCCTTCGACGCCGACGCCGCGCGCGCCTACGGCCGCGTCTACGCCCACGTCGCCTCCTGCGGGCGAAAGCCTCGCGGCAAACGAGCCCTCGACCTGCTCATCGCGGCAACCGCGCTCGCAGCCGACCTTCCGCTTTACACGCGCAACCCGTCTGACTTCGACGGCCTCGGCACCCTTCTGGATGTCATCGCCGTCACCGTATCCACACCGGGCGGCTGAGCACCTCACGCGGGAGGGTACGCGGGCGGAGCTTAAGGCGGCGGGACAGCTCGGCGGTCGTCGGGCTTCAGGCGTGGGAACCTCGACGTGGATCTGTGTACGCAAGCGAGTACCCTTCGTGCCATGGCGAAGACGGTCCCAGTACGCGAGTTTCGACGAAACCTCAGCCAGCTGCTCAGCGACGTTGCCGATCGCCGCGACCACGTGCTCGTGAGCCGCCACGGCAGGCCGGCCGCGGTGCTGATCCCGGTTGACGAGTACGAGGCGCTCGAGGAAACCGCCGAGATCCTCTCTGATTCCGATGCGCTCGCCGCGCTCGAGGCCGGTGTGGCGGAGCTCGCACGGGACGAGACCGTGACGCTCGAGGACCTTCGGCGCGAGCTGGCCGAGCGCCGACGCGGTCGTTGAGCGGTGGCCCGCGTCGTGCTCGCGCGTCGGGCGCGACGCGAGCTGCTCGACCTCGACTGGCCGCTCATCGATGCCATCGAGCAGGCCCTCGGGCTCCTCGAGGGCGACCCCCACGCCGGGCCCGCCCTCCGCGGCCGGCTTCGAGGACTCCGCTCGCTGCACGTCGGCAGCTTCCGCATCGTCTACCAGCTGACCGAGGCAGACCAGACCGTCCGCATCGCCGCTATCCGCCACCGCTCGATCGCCTACCGCTCCGACCCACGTTGACCGAGAGCGCTACCAGCTGACCCCGGAGGCTGAGCGCGGCGCGGCGCTCCCTACCCGCGCCCGCGCGTCTGCTCGAAGCGCCGCCGGTCCCGCTTGGTCGGTCGGGCGCCGCTCGGGTCTGACTGCGGCGCCACGAGGCGGCGCTCGGCCGCCAGGCGCTCGCGCGCGGCGCGTGACTCGTCCGTCTCGTCGTAGAGCCGGGCCGCCTGCGACGCCGGCCCGCGGCGCTCGGCGAGGCCGCGCACGACCACCGTGACCCGCACCTCGCCGCGGCGGATCTCGACGCGGTCGCCGACCTGGACCTCGCGCGCCGGCTTGATCGTGACGCCGTGGACGTGCACGCGCCCGCCCTTGATCGCCTCGGAGGCCAGCGCGCGGGTCTTATAAAAGCGGGCGGCCCACAGCCACTTGTCGATACGCACACCCGGATAATCCCACCGATGCCCGAAGACGTCGACACCCCGCACGGCCCGGCGCGGGTCCACCTGCACGCGGCCGAGCGGCCGCGTGCGCTCCTGATGCTCGGCCACGGCTCCGGGGGCTCGGTCACGGCGCCGGACCTGCAGGCGGTGACGCAGGCCGCGGTCGGCGCCGGGGTCAGCGTGGCGCTCGTCGAGCAGCCCTACCGCGCCGCTGGTCGCAGGTCGGCCGCGCCGGCGCACCAGCTCGACGCCGCCTGGATCGCCGTCGCCGAGCACCTGTCACGCACGCTGCGCCTGCCGCTGATCACCGGCGGACGCTCGGCCGGCGCGCGGGTGGCGTGCCGCACCGCCGAGGCCACGGGCGCGCGAGCGGTCCTGTGCCTCGCGTTCCCGCTCATCACCCCCAAGGGCGCGTCGCGGCAGCACGAGCTGGATGCCGTACGCGTCCCGCTGCTGATCGTGCAGGGCGAGCAGGACCGCTTCGGCCTCCCGGCCGGCGTCGTCCTGGTGGCCGGCGACCACGGCCTCAAGCGCGACCTCCCGGCGGTCGCCGCCGCCGTCGTCGAGTGGCTTGCTGCCGTTGAGTCGGTGCTCTGACGCCAGGTTCGGGGGCTGCGACTCCGGGGCAGTGCGACGAGGAGTAACGTCAGCCGCAGAGGGA
This sequence comes from Solirubrobacterales bacterium, assembly GCA_038318085.1. Lineage (GTDB taxonomy): Bacteria > Actinomycetota > Thermoleophilia > Solirubrobacterales > Solirubrobacteraceae > DATLGB01. The sequence goes on along the minus strand of JBBQBV010000056.1, from coordinate 19,134 downwards.
GTTTCACGACCGGGAGGAGAGCCCGTCCATGCCGCGCGTCAGCGTGTCACTCGAGGTCAACCGCACCCACTACGACAAGGAGGTCGAACCCCGGTTGCTGCTGGTCCACTTCCTGCGCGACGAGCTGGGCCTCGCCGGGACGCACGTCGGCTGTGATACCTCCAACTGCGGGGCCTGCACCTGCCACCTCAACGGCGAGGCGGTCAAGAGCTGCACGGTCCTGGCCGTCCAGGCCGACGGCGGCGAGGTCACCACGATCGAGGGCATGGGCTCCGAAGGCGACCTGCACCCGCTGCAGGAGGCGTTCTGGGAGAACCACGGCCTGCAGTGCGGCTACTGCACGCCGGGGATGATCATGGCGAGCGCCGACCTGCTCGCCCGCAACGCGGACCCCAGCGAGGAGGAGGTCCGCGAGGCGCTCGCCGGCAACCTCTGCCGCTGCACGGGCTACCACAACATCGTCAAGTCGGTGCTGGCCGCCGCCCGGGCGGGGGCGCCGTCATGAGCACGTTCGTCGGACAGCCCTTGAAGCGCAAGGAGGACCCGCGCCTGATCACCGGCCGCGGCCGCTACGTCGACGACATCACCCCGCCGGGCACGCTGTGGTGCGCCTTCGTGCGCTCACCCGAGGCCCACGCGAAGATCGTCTCGATCGACACGTCGCTGGCCGAGTCGCGCGACGAGGTCATCGCCGTCTTCACGGGCGAGGACATGGAGGCGCTCGGCATCCTCGACGCCCTGCCGATGGCCTGGGTGCCGCCGGACGTCGAGGTCCGCAGCGCGCCGCACTGGCCGCTGGCCCGGGACGAGGTCAACCACGTCGGCGACCCGGTCGCCGTGGTCATCGGCGAGGGGCGCTACGCGATGCAGGACGCCGTCGAGGACGTCTTCGTCGAGTACGAGCCGCTGGAGGTCGTCACCGACATCGAGGCGGCCCTAAGGGACGGCAGCCCGCTCGTCCACGCCGACCTCGGGACCAACAAGGTGCACGAGTGGTCCCTCGGCGGCGGCGACATCGAGGCGGCGCTGGCGGAGGCCGACGTCGTGGTCGAGCGCCGGGTGGTCAACCACCGCATCTCCGGCGCGCCGATCGAGCCGCGGGGGGTCGTGGCCGAGCCGCGCGGCGTCGGCCTGACGCTGACGAGCGCAACGCAGGTCCCGCACTTCGTGCGCCTCTTCCTGTCGCTGCTGCTCGGCGAGAGCGAGGAGAAGGTCCGCGTGATCGCCCCCGAGGTGGGCGGCGGCTTCGGCGCGAAGCTGCAGGTCTGCGGCGAGGAGATCCTGCTGGCCGCGGCCGCCCGCAAGCTCGGTCGGCCGGTGAAGTGGATCGAGACCCGCTCCGAGCACATGATGTGCACCCACCACGGCCGCGACCAGATCGCCTACGTGAAGATGGGCGCCAAGCGCGACGGCACGCTGACCGGCATCCACTCGCGCATCGTCGCGGACATGGGCGCCTACCTGATGCTGCTCACGCCGTCGATCCCGTCGCTTGGGGCCTTCGTGATGAGCGGCTGTTACAAGTTCGCCGCCGTCCAGACGGACATCACCGGCGTCTACACGAACAAGTGCGCCACCGACGCGATCCGCGGCGCCGGCCGACCCGAGGCGACGCACATGATCGAGGTGGTCCTCGACCAGCTCGCGCACGAGCTCGGGATGGACCCGCTCGAGCTGCGGCGCAAGAACTTCTTCACGGAATTCCCCGCGGAGACGGCGCTGGGCATCGTGTACGACTCCGGCGACTACCACGGCTCGCTCGACAGGCTGCTCGAGCACTTCGACCGCGACGCGTTCGAGGCCGAGCGCCGGGAGGCCGCGGCCAACGGCAAGCTGCTCGGCTGCGGCTTCTCGACGTACACGGAGATCTGCGGCCTGGCGCCCTCCCGCGTGACGGGCCCGCAGGGCTTCGGCCTGCAGACCGGCCTGTGGGAGTCCGCGATGGTGCGGGTGCACTTCACGGGCGCGGTCACGGCCTACACCGGCACCTCGCCGCACGGCCAGGGCCAGGAGACGACGTTCGCGCAGGTGATCGCCGACCGGCTCGGCGTCGACCCCGCCAACGTCGAGATCATGCACGGCGATACGGGGGCCGGGCCGCACGGCCTCGGCACCTATGGGTCGCGCGCGACCGCCGTCGGCGGCGAGGCGATCGTCCGCGCCACCAACAAAGTGGTCGAGAAGGCGAAGAAGATCGTCGCCCACGCGCTCGAGGCCGCCCCCGAGGACATCGAGGTCGCCGACGGCAAGTTCTCCGTCAAGGGCTCGCCGGAGAAGGGCATGACGCTCGCCGAGGTCGCGGGCGCCGCGTTCATCCCCGACGCCGACTGGCCAGCCGACATGGAGCCCGGCCTCGAGGAGACCGCGTTCTATGACCCGGAGAACTTCGTCTTTCCGTTCGGCGCGCACGTCGCGATCGTCGAGATCGACCCGGAGACCGGCAACGTGGACGTCAAGCGCTACGTCGCGGTCGACGATTGCGGCCCGGCGATCAACCCGAACCTGATCGACGGCCAGGTGCACGGCGGCATCGCGCACTCGATCGGGCAGGCGCTCTACGAGCGCGTCCACTACGACGAGGCCGGCCAGCTCGTGACCGGCACGTTCGTGGACTACTGCCTGCCGAGCGCCGCCGACCTGCCCTCGTTCGAGACCGACCGCACCGAGACCCCGTCGCCGGTCAACCAGCTCGGGGTCAAGGGCATCGGCGAGGCCGGGACGATCGCGGCCACGGCGGCGGTCACCAACGCGGTGATCGACGCCCTGCGCCCGGCGGGCATCACCTACATCAACATGCCGCTGACGCCGAACCTCGTGTGGGAAGCGATCCAAGGCGTCAACACGGAGACGGGAGGCCCGTCGTGATCACCGCCGAGTTCGACTACGTCGCGCCCGACACCCTCGACGAGGCGCTGCAGGCGCTCGCCACCGGCGGTGAGGACGCCAAGGCCCTCGCGGGAGGGCACTCGCTGCTGCCGCTGATGAAGCTGCGGCTCGCCGCGCCCACGCTGCTCGTGGACCTGCGCCGCGTGCCCGGCCTGCGCGGCGTTTCGCGCGCGGGTACCGTAGGCGGGGCCGAAGGCCCCGGAGATGGGTCGGGGACGGTGCGGATCGGCGCGATGACCACGCACCACGAGGTCTCGGCCGCCGGCCTGGGCCTCGCGTCGGCCGCTGCCGGCACGATCGCCGACCAGCAGGTCCGCAACCGCGGCACGCTGGGCGGGACGGTCGCGCACGGCGATCCGGCGTCCGACATGCCGGGCGTGCTGATGGCTCTCGAAGGGACGATCACCGCGATGACCCCCGGCGGCGCGTCGCGCGAGATCGCGGCGACCGAGTTCTTCCGGGACTACCTGGAAACCGCGCTCGAGCCGCACGAACTGATCACGGAGATCCGCGTCCCGGCGACGGACGGCTGGGGGTACGGGTACGAGAAGTTCAACCGCCGCCAGGAGGACTGGGCCATGGTCGCCGTGTCGGCGCTCGTGAAGGCCGAGGGCGGCGTCTGCAGCGACGTCCGGGTCGGCCTGACGCACATGGCCTCCACGCCGCTGCGGGCGACCGCCGTCGAGCAGGCGCTGCGCGGGCAGCCGCTGACCGCGGAGTCGATCGCGGCGGCGGCCGAGCACGCCGCGGACGGCACGAACCCTCCCGCCGACCTCAACGCGTCGCAGGAGTACAAGCGCCACCTGGCGCGAGTGCTCACCCGGCGCGCGCTCGCGCAGGCCATGCAGGCCGGGTGAGCGTCGAGTCGGTCCAGCAGGATCTGGCCGGCCAGGACTACCTGGCCGACCGGGCCCTCGCCACCGCGGTCCACTTGGCCATCACCCTTGAGCAGCCCATCCTGCTCGAGGGCGAGGCGGGGGTCGGCAAGACCGAGGTGGCCAAGGCGCTGGCGGCGATACGCGGCGCGAAGCTGATCCGCCTGCAGTGCCACGAGGGCATCGACGTCCACCACGCCGTCTATGACTGGGACTTCCAGCGCCAGCTGCTCGCGATCCGGGCGGCCGAGGCGGGCGCGGACGCGGGCGATCTGTACTCCCGCCGCTACCTGCTGCGGAGGCCGCTGCTGGAGGCGATCGAGCACGACGGCCCCGTCGTCCTGCTGATCGACGAGATCGACCGCTCCGACGACGAATTCGAGGCCTTCCTGCTCGAGCTGCTGTCGGACTTTCAGGTCTCGATCCCCGAGCTCGGGACAATCGTCGCGCAGACCAGGCCGATCGTCGTGCTGACCTCCAACCGGACGCGCGAGCTCCACGACGCGCTCAAGCGCCGCTGCCTGTACCACTGGATCGACTACCCGTCGGTCCAGCGGGAGATCGAGATCGTCCGTGCGCGCCTGCCCGGGGTGCCCGACGCCGTCGCCGAGCGCGTGTGCGGCGCGGTCGCGCGCCTGCGCGAGCACGACCTCTACAAGCAGCCCGGCGTCGGCGAGACGATCACTTGGGCGCGCGCGCTGCTGGCGCTCGGCGACGAGGCGACGCTCGAGGACACGCTCGGCGTCGCCCTGAAGGTGCGCGAGGACGTCGAGCGGGTGCGCGCGGAGGGCGTCCTTGGTTGAGCGCGCCGTGTCGGAGCTGGCCGCGCGGATGCGGGCGGCCGGCGCGCGCGTCGGCGTTGACGCCGTCCTCGCCGCCCACCGGGCGCTGGCGGCCGTCGACCCCAGCTCGCGCGAGGACTGCTTTCATGCGCTGCGGGCGGCGCTGTGCTCCTCGCGGCGCGACCTCGCGGCCTTCGACGCCGCCTGGGTGGCGACGTTCGTCACCCCCCACGACCCCGGCGGGGACCCGGGAGCACTGGACGCGATCATGGACGCGGCCAGGATGGTGCTGCCGCGCGTCGCGCAGCCCGCGCCGACGCGCATGCCGCTGCAGGCCGGCGACGAGCCGCTGCCTGCCGCCTACTCCGACGCCGAGCTGCTGATCGACAAGGACTTCGCGGCCTACACCGCGGCCGAGCGCGTCGCCGCGCGGGCGCTGCTCGCGCGCCTCGCACGGCGCGGGCCGCAGCGGCTCTCGCGGCGCACGCGGGCGACCCGCCGCCGCCGCGACGTCCACGACGCTCGCGCGACGCTGCGCGGGGCGCTGCGCACGGGTGGCGAGCCCGTCGCCCGGCGCTACCGCGAGCCCGTCCTGCGCCAGCGCCCGATGGTGCTCGTGGTCGACGTCTCGGGCTCGATGGAGCCCTACGCGCGCATGCTCCTGCAGTACGTGCAGGCCGCCGTGGCGGCGCGCCGCCGGGTCGAGGCGTTCGCACTCGGCACCCGCCTGACGCGCGTGACGCGCGAGCTGGGAGGCCGCGACCCCGACCGCGCCCTCGCCCGCGCCGGTGAGCGGGTCGTCGACCTCGGCGGCGGCACGCGCATCGGCGCGGCGCTGGGCGAGCTCAACCGCGTCCACGGCCGCCGGCTCGGCCGCGGCTCGGTCGTCGTGATCCTCTCCGACGGCTGGGACCGCGGGGATCCGGCCCAGCTCAGCGCGGAGATGGCTCGCCTGGCCCGCACCGCGTACCGTCTGGTGTGGTTGAACCCGCTCGCCGCCGCCGCGTCCTACGAGCCCCTCACCCGCGGGATGCAGGCCGCCCTCCCCCATACCGATCACCTGCTGCCGGGCAACTCGCTCGCGTCGCTGCAGATGCTCGCCGACCTCATGGAGACGCTCGCGTGAAGGACGTGCTCGCCGAGCTCGACGCCTGGACGGCCGCCGGGGCGTCGGTGGCGCTGGGCATGGTCGTGGACGTCAAGCGCTCCGCCCCTCGGCCCCCGGGCGCGAAGATGGCGATCAACGACCGCGGCGACGTCAGCGGCGCCGTCAGCGGCGGCTGCGTCGAGGGCGCCGTCGTGCAGATCGCGAGCGAGGTGCTCGACACCGGCACGCCCCAGCTGGCCACGTTCGGGATCGAGGACGACGAGGCGTGGGACGTCGGGCTGCCCTGCGGCGGCGAGATCTCCGTCTTCGTCTCCCGGCACGCCCACCCCGAGTTCGCCGCCCTGGCCCGCGAGGGCGGCCGGGGCGCGCTCGCCACCCTGATCGAGGGCGAGGGGCTCGGCCGCTCGCTGCTCGTCCGCGCCGACGGGACCAGCGACGGCTCGCTGGGCGGCGAGGACCTCGACGCGGCCGCGGCGGCCTCGGCGCGCGAGCTGATGTGGGCCGAGCGCTCCGAGGCGCTCGTCGTCGGTGACACGCGGGTGTTCGTCGACGTCGTGCACCCCGCCCCGCGCATCGTGGCCGTCGGCGCCGTCGACTTCGCCCGCCAGCTGTGCCGGGTGGCCCGCGCGCTCGGGTGGCGCCCCTACGTGGTCGACCCCCGCGGCTTCTTCGCCCGTGCGGATCGCTTCCCCGAAGCCGAGGAGGTCGTCACGGCCTGGCCGCAGGAGGGCTTTGACCGCCTCGGCATCGACCGCGCCACCGCGATCGCCATCCTCACCCACGACCCCAAGCTCGACGACGCCGCCGTGCGCGCCGCGCTGGCCACGGAGGCGAGCTACATCGGCGCGATGGGCTCGCGCCGGGCGCAGGACACGCGCCATCAGCGGCTGGTCGAGCAGGGCGTCAGCGAGGCGGCGCTGGACCGCATCGCGGCGCCGATCGGCCTCGACCTCGGCGCGCTCACGGCCGAGGAGACCGCCCTGTCGATCATGAGCGAGGTCATCGCCCTGCGCAACGGGCGCGAGGGCGGCCGCCTGCGCCACGCCAGCGGGAGGATCCACGACGTTGGCTGATCCTCCGTCGCTCGGCTGCCTGGTGCTCGCGGCGGGCGAAGGTCGGCGCTTCGGCTCGGCCAAGCAGCTCGCGCGCGTGGACGGGCGGCCGCTGCTCGAGCACGTGCTCGCGCTCGCGGCGCCCTGGGACCCGCTCGTCGTCCTCGGGGCGCACGCTGACGCGGTCGTGGCCGAGATCGACGTCGGCCGCCACGTCGTCGCCGCCGACTGGGCCGAGGGCCAGGCCGCGTCGCTGCGGGCCGGGGTCGCCGCCTTGGGCGACGCAGACCGCGTCCTGGTCCTGCTCGGCGACCAGCCCTTCCTGACCCGCGAGGCGATCCGCGCCGTGCTCGCCGCCGCGGACGGCGCCGACGCCGCCCGCGCGACCTACGCGCGCCGGCCGGGGCACCCCGTCGTGCTCGGCCGGGCCGTGCTCGCGGCGGTGCCGGGGCTGCGCGGCGACACCGGCGCCCGCGCGCTGCTGGAGCGCTTCGACGTCCGCGCGGTGGAGGCGGCGCACCTGTGCGACCCGACCGACATCGACACCCCCGACCAGTTGGAGGCCACCACACCATGAAGATGACGCAGTCCTTCGAGGTCGCCGCGCCCATCGCCACGGTCTGGCAGGCGCTGATCGACATCGAGCGCATCGCGCCCTGCCTGCCCGGAGCGTCGATCAGCGAGCGCGAGGAGGACGGCAGCTACAAGGGCGAGTTCTCGGTCAGGCTCGGCCCGACGACGGCCGCCTACCGCGGCGTCCTGAAGATCGCGGAGGCCGACGAGGCCAACCACCGCGCCACGCTGCACGCCCGCGGCACCGACAAGCGCGGCCAGGGCGGGGCGACGGCGACGATCGTCAACTCGATGGAGGCGACCGCGGGCGGCGGCACGCGCGTCACCGCCGACACCGACTTCGTGATCACCGGCCGGCTCGCGCGCTTCGGCCGCGGCGGGATGATCGAGGACATCTCCAAACGGCTGCTGCGCGACTTCGCCACTTGCCTGCAGGCCCAGCTCGAGCCTGCGCCAGAGCCCGGGCCCGGGCCTGGGGCCGCGACTCCGGCCGCTCCGGAGCGGGCCGTCGCCGGGGCGGCCGCGCCGGGGGCGCCGCCGACCGCGGGACCGGCCGTCGCCAGGGCCCCCGCGCCGGGGGCGCCGCCGACCGGGCAGGCCAGGCCCGTCCAGGGGCTGTCATTGTTCCTCTCGGTGCTGTGGGAGCGGATCAAGCGGATGCTCGCGAAGCGATGAGCCTCGACCCCGGTGTGCGGGCGCTGCTGGAGCGCCCCAACTTCGTCCACGTCGCCACCGTGTTGCCCGACGGTGGGCCGCACGTGGTCGCCGTCTGGGCCGGTCTCCTCGGCGACGACCGCGTCGCCTTCTTCACCCAGCCCGGCTCGCGCAAGGCGCGCAACCTGTCCCGCGACCCGCGGGTGGCGATGTCGGTCGTCGACCACGACGAGCCCTACCGCACGGCGCGCCTGCGCGCTCACGTCGTCGAGACGCGTGAGGGTGACGCCGCGCTCGAGGTCATGGACGTGTTCTCGGCTGCGCACACCGGCCAGCCGTTTCCCGTGCGCAGCGGGATCCTCTTCGTCTGCGAGGTCGACTCGGCGGCGTACTCCGAGCTGCCCTTCCAGCGCGCCACGTCCTGAGCAGAACGCAGACGACGAGCTGCCACCACCTGTGGTGCAAGGCGGGAGACCGGCGCCGCCGGGGTCAGCGCTGGGACCGCCCCTACAGGCGGTCCCGCCAGCGCAGCGCTGCGGCGGCGAGGTTGCCGAGCTCGACGCGCAGCCCATGGCGGTCGCCCGAAGCGCGCGCGCTCGCGAGCGACCGCAGCGAGGCGGCCAGGACCCCCGGCCCGGCCGGTCCGTTGCCCGAGGGTGCCGCGTGCGACCGCCGCACGCTCTCGGCGTCGCGGACCGCGGCGTCGGCCTGGTCGAGCGCCGCGCGCACGCGCGCGCCCGCCTCGTCGAGCGCGCGGTCGCGCGCCCGCCGGGCCCGTCCGGCGCGCTCGTTGGCCAGGCGCGCACGGCGCCGCGCGTCGCGCAGACGCTCCTCGGCGCGATCGGCCCGGCGCTCGGCCGAGATCGCGCGCCGCTCGAGCGCCGCGGCGCTCGGCGACAGCGCGGGCGCCGACCGCTCGGTGCGCGGCGGGAGGGGCTCGCGCTGGGCGATGTCCGGGCGCGCGGCGCCGGCCGCACGGCGCGGCCCAGGCCGGGCAGGCGTGTAGCCCGCGGCGCGGACGGCCGCGTCGAACGAGCCGCCGAACGCCCGCTTGACCGCGTTGGTCGACGGCCAGGCGCCCTCGTAGTAGCGCTCCGCACGCCACTCCTGCGCGCGCCAGCGCGCCAGCGACGGGTTCCAGTCAGCCGAGCACGGCGGCTCGCCGTAGCGGCCGTTCCAGTCGGCGATCTTCTCGATGATCGATTCGCAGGTCCAGCGCGTCACCCGACGCCCGCCCGCGAGTTGCACGGACGGGGTCATGAGATGAGCTCGTCCGGGTTAGCTCGGGGCCGGCTGCGGCGTCGGCGTGGTGTCGCGCTCAGCTGTGTCCCACATCGCCGAGGCACCCGCGTGGGCGGCCTTGAGGGCGACGAGGAGGACCGGGCGGATGCACATCAGAAGACGCAAAGTACAGATCGCCCGCCGATCTGTCGACCCCCGCCGGTCAGGGATGGGCTCGAACCCGAGGCGTCATGAACGCGAACGCGGCAAGCCGGTCGCGCCCGAGATCGTGGCGCTGCGGCGGCCGGTCTGGCCGCCGCACGCCCGATACCGTGCCGTCGACGTGCGCGGCCGCAGCCTCCCCCTCATCGGCATCGCGGTCTCGCTGCTCTGCGTCGTGGGGGTCGTCTACTGGGTCTTTCAGCAGCCGGCGCCGCGGCTGCCGTCGGACGCCAGGCACCTGTCCTACGTGCTCGGCGGCGTGCTGCTGTACGCGCTCAACACGGGCGTGCGTGCGGAGCGCTGGCATCGCCTGCTGCTCTCAGACGGCGCACATCCGCAGCGGCTGGACTCCTACGCCCTGACGGTGGTCGGCTACACGGGCAACAACGTCCTGCCCGCGCGCGCGGGCGACGCCGTCCGCGTCCTGCTCATGGCGCCGCGCGCGGGCGCCAGCCGCCGCAGCGTGATCGGGACGCTGCTGGCGGAGCGCCTGCTCGACCTGGTCGTGATCGTCCTGCTCTTCGTCGTTGTGGGCTACGGCGCGGTCGGGCAGCTCGCGGGCGGGGATCTCGCGGTGATCGGCGGTGCCACCGCCGCCGGGATCGCCGGCGTCGCCGTCGCCGTCGCGCTGCTGCGCCGCAACCAGCGGCTCCTCGAAATGATCCGGCCCATGCTCACCTCGACACTCGGGCTGCGCAGCCGCGGCGGCGCGCAGCTGGTCGGGATGACGATGGTGATCTGGCTGATCGAGACCTTCGTGTGGATGGCCGTGGGGGCCGCCGCGGGCCTGGACATGACGCTGCTGGACGGCCTGTACCTCGTCGCCCTGGCGAGCATCTTCTCGCTGATCCCGTCCGGTCCCGCCTACGCCGGGACCCAGGACGTCGCCGCGGTCGTCGGCATCAAGGCGATCGGCGGTTCTGGCTCGCTGGCGGCGACCTATCTGATCCTCCTGCGCTTCGTGTTGCAGGTGCCGATCACGCTCGGCGGCCTCGTGCTGCTCGCGGCCCGCTACGGTGGGATCGGCAAGCTGCGGCGGGCACGACTGCACGACGCCGGCCCCGCCGACGCGCCTTCGCCGACATGACGAAGACCACGAAAACGCCGCTCTCCCCCGCGCCGCCCCGGGGAGCGAGCCAGCCCCCGCCCTCGCCGGCCGCCGCCCCCCGTCCGCCGCGGTCGCCGAGCGCGTGGCTGCGCGAGCGCTCCAAGGCCGAGCTCGCGATCTGGGTCGGCCTCATCGTCATCGCCTTCGTGCTGCGCATGTACGACCTCGGCGCGCGGCCGTTTCACCACGACGAGAGCCAGGACGCGTTCTTCTCCTACACGTTCTTCAAGACGGGCGATTACAGCTACAACCCGCTGCTGCACGGCCCGCTGCGCTTTTATCTGACCGGGCTCAGCTATCTGCTCTTCGGCGACTCGAACCTCACCGCCCGCCTCGCCCCGGCGCTGATGGGCACGCTCGCGGTCGGCCTCCCCTACCTGCTGCGCAACCAGATCGGGCGCCTCGCCGCCTTCAGCGCGGGCGTGATGCTCGCATTCGGCCCGACCTACCTGTACTTCTCGCGCTTCGCCCGGGAGGACATCTACTTCGCCGCGATCACGCTCGCGATGATCGTCGCGATCCTGCGCTACCTGGATCGTCCGACCGCCTACGGGCCGTCGATCATCGCCGGCCTGCTCGCGCTCTGCTTCGCCACCAAGGAGACGAGCTTCATCAGCCTCGCGGTCGGCGTCTCCTACTTCACGGTCGCGCTCGCCGTGCAGGGCGTGCGGGCCCGCAGGAACGGCGCCCGGTTTGCCGACGGGCACGTGGCCACGGCGATCCGCAGCGCCGGCTGGGTCGCGTGGGTGTACGCCCTGGCCACGTTCTGGATCGTCTTCGCCCTCATGTTCACGGTGTTCTTCACGCAGCCCGACGGGCTGTGGAAGGGCGTCCACGACGGGTTGGCCTACTGGCTCGACCAGCAGCCGGTCAACCGCGGTGGCGAGAAGCCGTACTTCTATCTCGCCGTGCTGTTCGGCGAGGAGTGGCCGGTGCTGCTCCTCGGCGCCGTCGGCGTCGTGTTCAGTTTCCGGCGGCCCACGACCGGTCGGATGTTTCTGCTGTGGTGGTTCGTGGGCTCGCTCGCGATCTACTCGTGGGCCTCGGAGCGCTTCGCGTGGCTGGCGCTGCACCCGCTGCTGCCGGTGATCCTGCTCGCCGGCGTCGGCGTCCAGGGCCTCTGGCAGCTGCGCTCGCGCGCCGCGCGGGCGCTCGCCGTCGCCGGGATCGTCCTCTGCGCGGCCTACATGGCCTACGCGTCCTACCTCGTCAACGCGGTGCACAGCGCGAACCCGCGGGAATGGCTGGTCTCCACCCAGTCCTCCGTCGAGGTCCGGGACGTCGCCGGGCGCGTCGACCGGCTCGACAGAGCCTTCCGCGCCGCACACGGTCAGACCAGGCTGACGATCACGATCGACAAGGGCCAGGGCGCCACCTTCCCCTACGCGTGGTACTTCCGCCACAAGGCGGTCGGCTACATCGACATGACCTTGCCCGACTACCAGCCCGACACCCAGGTGCTGATCATGACCGAGCAGGCGCGCACGGTGCTGCTGCCGAACCTCGCCGCCTACGACGGCCAGAAGTTCCACTTCCGCGTCTGGTGGGTCCGCGACTGGTCGAAGAAGCTGTCCGCGAGCGCGTGGTGGCAGTGGTTCTCCAAGCGCCGGACGTGGAACCCCACGGGCGGCATGGACGAGTGGATCTACGTCCGCAAGGACGCCGGCGCGCTGTAGCGGGGCACTCCTTGCACTAGCCGCCGAGGACGGGCGGCCGGTGCTCGATCGGCTTGCCCGGCGGGGCCTTGTCGACGGTGAAGGCGTAGATGGCGGTTCCGTCGCGGGCGAACACCTCGCGTCCGGCCCGCGCGAGCGCGACCGGTGCGCCGTAGGTGGTGCGCTCCAGTGGCCCGACGACGGCGAACGCCACGCGGTAGCGGTCCAGCAGCGTCCGCGCCAGGAGCGCGTCGGGGGTCTTGTAAAGCGTCTCGACGTCCGCCCGGCGGTCGCCCAGCCGGTGGTTCCACTGCAGCTCGTGGCCCTGCCAGCCGAGGACGGTCGGCCGACCGGTGTAGGTGGACACGCGCGCGTTGCCGAACGGGCTGTAGTCGTCGCCGACGGCCTCGAGGACCACCGCATCCCCCGGCGTGTGCGCCCGGATCCAGTCGATCGCCGCCACGTCGCCGGGCGCGGTGGAGGCGAGCCAGTGCCGCCCGTCCAGGCGCGGGCCGTCGGTGAAGCCCGCCTTGCGCGCGTAGGTGCCGGCGACGGGATAGGCGAGCGAGACGCCGATCAGGCCCGCGGCCCCGACGAGCCAGACCAGGCGCGGCACCAGCGGCAGCCAGGCGCGCGCGGCGGACAACGCGACGGCGCCGAACACGGCCAGCAGGATCCAGGCCTGGTAGCCGAGCTTGAAGACCGTGTTCATCCGCTCGTACGGCCCGCCGAGGAACTCGTCCTTGACGACCCCGACCTCGGCGCCGAACAGGCACGCCAGTGCTGTGGCGGCGATGACCCACAGCACGCGCTCGGCGTTCCGCAGGCGCCCGGCCAGCGCCGCGACGAGCGCGACCACCACCAGCACGGCGAGGATCCCGGCCCCCGCCAGGCGCTCCGGGGCCAGCGACAACAGCCCCACGACCAGGCTGCCAGCGCCCCACACGAGCCAGCGCAGCGGGTGGCGCAACCCGCGCAGCCGGGCGAGCAATGGTGCCAGCAGCAGCCACAGCAGGACGCCCTCGATCACCAGGTGGTGCTTGACGAATGCCGCGAACGACTCGCGCTGCGCCTGCCGCGTCAGGCCGACCCCGCCGGCGTTGGGCTCGAAGCTCACGACGAACGGCAGCACGAGCACGGCGCCCAGGACGAGCACGCCGATCGTCCACGCCACCGCGCGTGTTCGGCGCCGGGACGCGTCCGGGCTCGTGATCCAGACCGCGACCGTCAACACCAGCAGCCCCGCCATCACCGGCCAGGACCACGAGTTCACCGCATACAGCCAGCCGACCGAAAGCGCCGCGCAGAAGGTCTCCCACCAGCCGCTGACCCGCACGAACGGCGGCGGGCCGCCGAGGCCGGCCTGCACGACGAAGGCAAGCGCGAGCAGGGACAGGGGGATCGCGATCACGTGCGCGTGCAGGTCGCCGACCGTCCAGGAGAAGAAGGGGAACTCGTTGATCGTGTTTGCGATCACGCGCGACGGGGCGAACCAGTCGAAGGTGGTGAGCTTGTCGGCGTGCAGCGCGGCCCAGCCGCCGCGAAGGTTGCCCATCAGCGCCAGCAGGGCGACGCACGCCGCCCCGGCGCCCAGCGGGCGCCGGACGGGGAGGCCCTGGCGCCGGGCGGCCTCGGCGATCGTCGCGGCGACCGTGAACGCGGCCGTCACGGTCACGGCGAAGATCGCCGCCAGCGCGAGGTTGTAGCCCTGCGTGGGCTCGACGCCCGTGAGCCGGATCATGAGCGCCACCATGTGCTGGCCGAGGTAGTAGTAGTTGACGTCGGCGCCGGAGAGCCAGGGGTCGTGCGGCGGGAAGGCGTCGCTTGTCAGCGTCGCGTTGGCGAGCATCATGTCCATCGGCTTCTCGGTCCCCCACACGTCGGCGCTGTAGCTGCCGACGACGACGGCCGCGAGGAAGGCGACGACGAACAGGATCTCGGACCAGATCCACAGCCGCCGGCGGAACGGGTCGGGCGCGCTCGCGCCCTCGCGACGGCGGTGAACCGCTACCGCGGCGGCGGCGAGCGCTGCCGCCGCGCCGACCGCCAGCGCCGCGCCGTTGGGCACGCCGAGGCTGCCGGCGATCCACACCAGCCAGGCGAGCAGCAGCCAGGCGAGGATCCGCGCCAACCCGAGGCCCGCGCCCGGCAGCCGCCCGAGCGCCCGGGAGGCGAGCGGCAGACCGGCCAGGCCGAGACCCTCGAGTGCGAGCAGGAAGCGCAGCGTCTGCGTCACGGCGGGGGATACTGCCGCAATGCCCCGGACCTTCGATCAGATCGCGAACCTGCCGCTCACCCTCGAGGCCTACGACCTCGAGCCCCTCGTCCGCGCCGTGAGCCCGGAGTTCACTCGGCGCTCGACCGTCTTCCACCTCCGCGGAAACGGCGAGGAGGGGCTCGGGGAGGACGTCACCTACGACGAGGACGACCAGGTCCGCCAGCAGCAGTCCGGCCCCGCCCTTGACCTCGCCGGCGAGTGGACGATCGCCGGGTTCTCCCATCACGTCGCGGTCCTCGACCTCTTCCAGGGCGTGACTCCCGCTATGCCGGCCTTCTTGGACTACCGCGTCTGGGCGCTGGAGTCCGCCGCGCTGGACCTCGCGCTGCGCCAGGCCGGCCGCGCGCTGCACGAGGTGCTCGGCCGCGAGCCCGTGCCGCTGCGCTTCGCGGTCTCGCTGCGCCTGGGCGTCCCGCCGGCCATGACCCCCATGACCGATCGCACGACCGCATACGGCGACGTCCGCTTCAAGGTCGACTACGACCCGAGCTGGACGGCCGCGTTCATCGAGCAACTCGTCGCGGCGGGGGGCGTCGACGTGATCGACCTCAAGGGCGCCTACAAGGGCACGATCGTCGACGTCGAGACCGACCCCGACCTCTACCGCCGCTGCGCCGAAGCCTTCCCGGCCGCGTGGCTCGAGGATCCCGACCTCGACAACGCCGACGCGGCGGCCGCGCTGGAGCCCTTCCGTGACCGGATCACCTGGGACGCGCCGATCCACTCGATCGCCGACGTCGAGGGTCGGTCCTTCCCGCCGCGGGCGCTGAACTGCAAGCCGTCGCGCTTCGGCTCGCTCGAGAAGCTGTTCGACTTCTACGACTACTGCGCCGAGCACGACATCGCCCTCTACGGCGGAGGCCAGTCCGAGCTCGGCGTCGGCCGCGGCCAGATCCAGCTGCTCGCCGCGCTCTTTCACCCCGACGCGCCCAACGACGTCGCCCCGCCCGGCTGGGACCACGTCGAGTTCCCGCGGACGGGGCTGCCGGCGAGTCCGCTCGACCCCGCGCCGACGGCCACGGGCTTCCGCCGGCGAGACCCAAGCGAGGGCGCCTGACGTAGACTCCCGGGCATGCCGCCGAAGCAGCGCCAGGTCCGCATGGAGAGCAAGTCGGCGCTGGCCTCGATGCAGGCGCTGGAGACGCGCTCCGACGAGGAGCTGCTCGCCGAGACGCGGTTCCGGTCCGCCGCGCAGGCGATCCTCGGGGCCCGTGCCGCGGAGCGCTACGACGCGAAGAGGGCCCGCGAGCACTTCCGCACCGCGATCGCCTCCGCCCGCCCCCAGGAGCGGCTGCAGCTGCGCCGCATGGCCGAGGCCTCGCTGGCCCTCGCCGAGCGCCGTCCGGACGACCTCAAGGCCGCCGCGGTCAAGCTCGGCCAGACCCCGCCGTCAAACCGGCAGCTGCTGGCGCTGCGCTTCATGGGGCTCATCGCGCCGGGTGGCAGCGCGCCGGCGTGGCGCCGGGTCGCGGGCATCGTCCTGCTGCTGGCGATCATCGTCGCGATGCTTGCGCTCGGCTGGGGCGTCGTGCAGCTGATCGCCCTGCCGCTCGGCGGGCTCGACGCCGGCATCAGCCTCTTCTACGGCCTGCTGCTCGTGGCGATCGTGCTGGGCCTCCTCGCCTGGCGCGGGCGGCGCAAGCAGGCTCAGGCCCGCGCAACACGCGGCCAGGCCTAGGGCCCCCGGCTCCAGTCCCGCGTCTACCGGACCGCTACATGGGGTATGTCTGTTCGCGTCCCGCGCCTGGTCCTCCCCATGCCCCTGCTCTTTCTCGCTGCTTGCGCTGTCATTGTGCTGTTCCGTCCCGCCGCCGCATCAGCGCTGGCGAGCCACGTCGGCTGGCCTCCCCGCGAGCCGGGCATGCTGCTGATGAACAAGACCGACGCCGCGCGCCCGCTCGACGCGCGGCCCGGCCTGGATCCGTTCGGCGGCCTTGATCCGCAGTACCGCTGCGATGCCGTCCGTCTGAACTCCGACTCGTGCCTGCTGCGGCTCGTCCCGCTGCTCGCGACCGCCGTGAGCGCTGACGTCGCGGCGGCCTCCCTCGTCGTCACCGACGCCGAGGGTCACAACCGGCTGCTCGGCGGTCACGGCAACGACACCATCCACGCGGCGCCGTGGGGCGACGTGCTGTGGGGCGACTACAAGCCCACCGAGCAGACCAGGCACCAGACCGACCACCTCTACGGCGGTCCCGGGCCCGACTTCATCTATCCCAGCCACGGCAAGAACGTCGTCAAGGCCGGCGCCGGCTCCGACGTCATCCACGCCCGCTTCGGCCACGGGACCATCGACTGCGGCCCGGGCCGGGACGCGGTGTATCTGCCCGCCGTGGACGGCGCCTACAAGCTCAAGAACTGCGAGTTCAAGCGCAAGAGGACGGGCGAGTCGGCGCCGCAGTGGCTGTTGGCCAAGCTGCCCTGGTAGGCCAGCGCTCGGGTTCGGGTGCTGCGCACCATCAAAGCCCATCCCGCAGGGACGTTTGCGGGCGCCCGCCGCGATGGGTAGAACACGATCGATGCCGCTCTCCTACGCCAACGGCCCGTCCACCACGCCGCTGCTGGGTGAGACCATCGGAGACAACCTGGAGCGCACCGCGGCCGAGCACGGCGATCGCGAGGCGCTGGTGGTCTGCCACCAGGACGTCCGCTGGACCTACTCCGAGCTCAACGAGCGCGTGGACCGCGTCGCGCGGGCGCTCGTCGCCGCGGGCCTCGAGCCGGGCGACCGCATGGGCGTCTGGTCGCCCAACTGCGCCGAGTGGGTGCTGGTCCAGTACGGGTCCGCCAAGGCCGGGGTCGTGCTCGTCAACGTCAACCCGGCCTACCGGACGTCGGAGCTCGCGTTCGTGCTGCGCCAGTCGGGCTGCCGGTTGCTCGTGGCCGCCGAGGCCTTCAAGGCCTCCGACTACGTGGCGATGGTCGACGAGGTGACCCCGGACTGCCCCGACCTGGAGCGCAGCGTGTACTTCGGCACGCCAGGCTGGGACGAGCTGCTGTCCGCCGGCGACGACCCGACGATCGAGCTCCCGCAGGCGCTGCAGTTCGACGACCCGATCAACATCCAGTACACGAGCGGCACCACCGGCTTCCCGAAGGGCGCCACGCTCAGCCACCACAACATCCTCAACAACGGGTTCTTCGTCAGCGAGGCCTGCCGCCACACGTTCGAGGACCGCGTCTGCATCCCCGTCCCCTTCTATCACTGCTTCGGCATAGTCATGGGCAACCTCGGCTGCACCACCCACGGGGCCTGCATGGTCGTCCCGGCGCCGAGCTTCGAGCCCGGCGCGACGCTCGAGGCGGTGCAGCAGGAGCGCTGCACGTCGCTCTACGGCGTCCCGACCATGTTCATCGCCGCCCTCGCGCATCCCGCCTTTGCGTCCTTCGAGCTCGGCAGCCTGCGCACCGGGATCATGGCGGGCTCGCCGTGCCCGGAGGAGGTCATGCGCAAGGTCATCGAGCGGATGCACATGGAGGACGTGACGATCGCCTACGGGATGACCGAGACCTCTCCGGTCTCCACCCAGACCGGCGCCGACGACGAGCTCGAGCGCCGCGTCGGCACAGTCGGTCGCGTGCACCCCCACGTGGAGGTCAAGCTCGTCGACCCGGTGACGGGCGCCTGCGTCGAGCGCGGCGAGCCCGGTGAGCTGTGCACGCGCGCCTACAGCGTGATGCTCGGATACTTCGACGAGCCCTCCAAGACGGCGGAGGCGATCGACGGCGCAGGCTGGATGCACACGGGCGACCTCGCGACGATGGACGACGACGGCTATCTGAAGATCGTCGGCCGGTCCAAGGACATGATCATCCGCGGGGGCGAGAACGTCTATCCGCGCGAGGTCGAGGAGTTCCTCTACACGCACGAGGCGGTGGCCGACGTGCAGGTCGTCGGGCTGCCCGACGAGCGCTACGGCGAGGAGGTCGCCGCGTTCGTCATCGTGGCCGAGGGCGCGAGCACGGATCCGGACGCCCTGCGCGAGTTCTGCCGCGGCCGCATCGCGCACTACAAGGTCCCGCGCTACGTCACGCTGGTCGACGCGTTCCCGATGACGGTCACCGGCAAGGTCCAGAAGTACAAGCTCCGCGAGCGGGCCATCGAAGAGCTCGGCCTGGCGCCCGCGCGCTCGTGAGGGTCTGTCGACGGACCCCGTCGGACGTTTCGGCGCGGTTTCGGTTCGGGCAGGCTTCTCAGACAGGCGTCGCGTCACGCGCCGCCGCCACCTCCCGCATGGATGCCCTCGAGACACCCCGGCTGCGCCTCGTCGCGCTCGCGCTCGACGAGGCTGCCGCGATGCTCGACGGCCTGCGTCCGGACCGCGATCGCTGGACGCCGGGATACCCGACGGGCAGCAACCTGGTCGCCGCGGGCTACGTCGTCACGGCGGCCGCGCAGGGCTATGACCTCGGCCCCTGGACGGTCTACCAGCTGGTGCGCAAGCAGGACGGCCGCGTGGTCGGCGGGCTGGGCTTCTTCGGGCCGCCCGACGACGCGGGCGACGTCGATGTCGGCTTCTCCGAGCCGCCCGAGCTGCGCGCCGAAGGCTACGCGGCCGAGGGGCTGCGGGCGCTGATCGCCTATGCCAAGGCCCAGCCGGAGGTCCGACGGGTCCTGGCCGACACCGCGGTCACCAACCGGCGCGTCAACACGGTGCTGGCGGCCGCGGGCATGCGCAGGTCGGGCTCGGACGGCCGGCTGGTCTTCTACGAGGCGTAG
>JBBQBV010000055.1:0-21495 GCA_038318085.1 Solirubrobacterales bacterium | reverse complement strand
CCGGCGGCGCTGACCGCCGCGGCGGCGCGGGCGGCGAGCAGCCTGCCGAGGGCCTTCTCGGCCCGGCGGCGGCCGAGACGGGTTCGGGTCAGCGCGGCGACGCGGGCGGCGTGGGCGCGGGCGAGCACGTCGCGGCGCTGGCGGAGCCCCGCGAGGATGCCCGAGAGGGCGTCGCGGTGGCGGGCGACGGCGTCGGCGGCCTGCCGGCGCTGGGCGCTGAGGACCGTCAGCACGCGGCGCTCCTTCGTGGCCTCGGCGCGCGCCGAGCGCACGACGCCGAGCAGGCGCGCGTCGGCGTGCTGGACGCGCTGCAGGAAGTTCACGGTCTCCAGCAGCGCCTGGAAGCCGTGCGCGTCGAGGACCACCGTGATGTAGTCGGGCTCGCCCTCGACGTAGCGCGAGCGCAGCAGGGCGGCGAGCTTGGTGCGCACCTGCTCGAGGCGCTGGTGCAGGCGCAGCACGCGCTTCTGCGCGAGCTCGAGCTTGGCCTGCGTGGACTGTGCGAGCGCCTCGGCGGCGGCGAGCGCGGCCTGGACGTCGCCCACCCGGGCCTCGAGCACGGCGACGTCCCTCGCGGTGGCCCGCTCGAGCGCTGCCAGGCGGGCGATCGCCCCCGACAGCGTGCGCTCGCGCGACCTGCCCGCGCCGATCTGGCCGCGCAGCGAGCCTTCGCTCTGCCTGTCCCCGGCGCCGGCCGCAGGCCGAGTCGGCTGGGAGGCGCCCGCGCGCACGGCGGCGCCGCCGGCCAGCAGCAGGACGGCGGAAGCGAGCACGGCGAAGCCTCGGGCGGGGCCCATGCGTCCGAACGTAGGGGTGCGCCGTGCCAAGCACTGCACAATCCGGTGCGAACTAGGGTTTGCCCTCCATGAGCTCCCTTGCCCGTTGGTGCGTGCAGCACAAGTTCCGCGTCCTCGGGTTGTGGGTGGCGACGCTCGTCGTCCTCGGCGCTTTCAGCGCGTCGGCCGGCAGCGGCTACACCGATTCCTTCACCCTTCCGGGGACCGAGTCCACGCGGGCGCTGCGCCTGCTCGAGCGGTCCTTCAAGTCGGTCTCCGGCGACACGGACCAGATCGTCTTCGGCGTCAAGCGCGGGACGGTGCGCGACCCCGGCGTGCGCGCGCGTGTCAGCAACCTGCTCGCGGCCGTCGCGCGAGGCCCGCACGTCGCGCGAGTGGACGACCCGTACGGCGACGCCAAGGGCGCCCCGCGGATCTCCCGGGACGGCACGGTGGGCTTCGCCGTCGTGCACTTCGACGGCGAGCAGCCGATCGTCGACGTCCCCAAGTCGGCCTATCAGTCGCTGATCAAGACCACCGAGAAGGCGCGCGGCGGCGGCGTGCAGATCGAGCTCGGCGGCAACGGCATCCAGCAGGCCAACCAGCAGACCGGCGGCCTCAGCGAGGGCATCGGCTTCGTGGCCGCCGCGATCGTCCTCCTGCTCGCCTTCGGCTCCCTGTTCGCCATGCTGCTCCCGCTTGCGACCGCCGCCCTGTCCCTGGGCGCCGCGCTGATGGCGACCGGCCTGCTCGCGCACGTCATCGACATCGCGACCTTCTCGCCGCAGCTCGCGACGCTGATCGGCCTCGGCGTTGGGATCGACTACGCGCTCTTCGTGGTCACGCGTCACCGCAACGCGCTCAAGAACGGGTACACGCCGCAGGACGCCTGCGTGCGAGCCCTGAACACCTCCGGTCGCGCCGTGCTTTTCGCCGGCGCGACCGTCGTCGTCGCCCTGCTCGGGATGCTCGTGCTGGGCGTGAGCTTTCTCAACGGCGTCTCGGTCGCCGCCGCGGTGACCGTCATGGTCGTGATGGCCGCCGCCGTCACCCTGATGCCCGCCTTCCTCGGGATGATGGGGATGAGGATCCTCAGCCGCAAGGAGCGCCGGCGGCTCGAGGAGCAGGGCCCACGCGATTCCAAGCTCGACGGCGTCTGGCCGCGCTGGGCCGCGTTCGTCAGTCGCCACCCGGCGCCGCTGGCGGCCGCGGCGCTGCTCGTGATGCTGGCGCTGGCGATCCCGTTCTTGTCGCTGCGCCTCGGCTCCTCCGACGCCGGCACCGACCCGGCGTCCGCCACGACGCGCAAGGCCTACGATCTGCTCGCCCGCGGGTTCGGGCCCGGCTTCAACGGGACGCTTGAGATCGTGGCGCAGACGCCCGGGGCCAAGGCCGACCTCCCGGTGGTCCAGAGGCTCGCCGCGCGCGTGAGGACGGTGCCGGGCGTGGCCGCGGTCGGGCCGCCCGTCCCGTCGCCGAACGGCCGGATCGCGCTGATCGAGGTCAAGGCCGCGACCGCGCCGCAGGACGCGGCCACGAGCCGCCTGATCGACCGGTTGCGCGGCCAGGCGGTCCCCGAGGCCGTGCGCGGCTCGGACGTGCAGGTGTCCGTCGGCGGCGTCACGGCGATCTTCGAGGACTTCGCCTCCGTGCTGACCGCCAAGCTGCCGCTCTTCATCGGGGTGATCGTCCTGCTCGGCTGCCTGCTGCTGATGGTCGCCTTCCGCAGCCTGCTGATCCCGCTCGTGGCCGCGGTGATGAACCTGCTCGCCGCCGGCGCCGCCTTCGGGGTGGTGACGCTGATCTTCCAGCACGGGGTCTTCGCCGATGCGCTCGGGGTGGGCGAGGGGCCGATCGAGGCCTTCGTGCCCGTGATGATGATCGCGATCCTGTTCGGGCTGTCGATGGACTACCAGGTGTTCCTGGTCAGCCGGATGCACGAGGAGTGGCTCAATAGCCCCGACAACGCGACCGCCGTGCGCGTCGGGCAGGCCGCCACGGGCCGGGTGATCACGGCGGCGGCGACGATCATGATCTGCGTCTTCGGCTCCTTCCTGCTCACGGGGCAGCGCGTGATCGCCGAGTTCGGCGTCGGCCTGGCCTCCGCGGTCCTGCTCGACGCCTTCGTCCTGCGCACGGTGCTCGTCCCGGCGATCATGCACCTGCTCGGTGGGCGCAACTGGTGGCTCCCGCGCCGCGTGGACCGGCTGCTGCCGCGCGTGGCGGTGGAGGCGGCCGAGGCGTGACCGCGCGTTTCAGCGCCCGGGCGCTGGTCGCGGGGCTGGCGCTCGCGCTGGTGGCGGTCCCGTTCGGCCTCCTGCTGCTCTTCGTCGAGGATCGCTGGCCGCCGCTGCTGCGCATCGACCGCGGGGCCCGCGACGACCTGCATCGCTACGCCGTGCACCACGACGGGTTCGTGGGCGCGATGAAGCTCCTGAGCACGATCGGGTCGGCGAACGTCTACGTCCCGGTCCTGCTGGTGGCCTGCGGCTGGCTGCTGTGGCGCCGGCTGCCGCGGCTGGCCGTCTTCGCGGTCGTCACCGCCGGCCTGAGCCCGCTGCTCAACGGGCTCGTGAAGGGCGCGGTGCACCGGGCCCGCCCCGTCGTGGCAGACCCCGTGGCGCACGCGCCGGGGCAGAGCTTCCCCAGCGGCCATGCGCAGTCGGCGGTCGTCGTCTACGGGATCCTGGTGCTCGTGTTCCTGCCGGCCCTGCGCGGGCGGGCGCGCCCGGCCGCCGTCGCCGCGGCGTCGCTGCTGGTCCTGGCGATCGGGTTCTCGCGCGTGGCGCTCGGGGTGCACTTCGTCTCCGACGTGCTCGCGGGCTACGTCCTGGGCGCCGCCTGGGTGGCGGCGACAACTGCCGCCTTCAGCGCGTGGCGGCGCGACCGGGGCGAGCCGCCCGTCGAGCCGTCCGAGGGTCTCGCGCCGGAGTCGGCCGGCGCCCTGTGACCGCGCCCGTCGTCTGGTCGGACGCCTACGGCGGCTGGCTCGTACGGACCCGCGCGCTGGCGCTGGCCGTCATGCGTGACGCCGCGCGGTTCACCGTGGACGATCCGCGCTTCTCGACGGCGCGGGTGGTCGGGCCGAGCATGCTCTCGACGGAGGGCGCTGCCCACGATCGCCACCGCGGGCCGTTCGCCGCGCCCTTCCGGCTGAAGGCGATCCGCGACGGCCTGGGGCCCGTGGTCGAAGGCGAGGCCTCGCGGCTGGTGGACGCGTTCGCGGGTGCCGGCGCGGCGGATCTGCGCACGCAGTTCGCCGGCCCGCTCGCCGCCGCGGTGATGGCGCACATCCTCCAGATCGCCGACACCCCCACCGCCGACGTGCTGCGCTGGTACGCCGCGATCGTGCGCGCGACCGCGGACGCCTCCGAGGGGCGCCCGCCGGACCCCGCCGGCACCGCCGCCTTCGCGGAGCTGGCCGCCGCGATCGGCCCCGCGCTGGCGGCGGCGGGCGATCTCGAGCGCGACGAGATCGTCTCCAACGCCGCCGTGCTGCTCTTCGGCGGCATCGAGACCACCGAGGGGATGATCTGCAACGCGGTCTGGCACCTGCTGACCCACCCGGAGGCACTCGCGCGCGTCCGCGCCGACCCGGCCCTGCTGGCCGCCGCGGTCGAGGAGTCGCTGCGCCTCGAGCCGGCGGCGGCCGTGGTCGACCGCTACGCGACCGCCGACGCGCAGCTGGGCGGGGTCGCCGTCGCCCGCGGCGACAAGGTCGCGGTCTCGATCGCGGCCGCCAACCGCGACCCGGCGGTCTTCGCCGACCCCGACTGCTTCGACCTCGACCGCCCCAACCGTGCGCGCCACGTCACCTTCGCCGCCGGCCCGCACGTGTGCCTCGGCATGCACCTTGCGCGGCTGGAGGCCCATACCGCGCTGCGCGTGCTGCTGGAGCGTCTGCCCGGGCTCGCGCTGGCCGAGCCGACCGCGCCGCAGGGCCTGGTCTTCCGCAAGCCGCCGGTCTTGCGGGTGCGCTGGAGGGGGTAGCGTGAGCCGGTATGGCGTCGAATCCCACGTATGAAGAGTCCAAGCAGGTCGCAGAAGCGAGCCGGGAGGCCGAGTGGAAGCAGCCCAGCTTCGGCAAGGGCCTCTTCCTCGGCAGCTTCGAGCTCGACCTGATCCATCCGCAGCCCCTGCCGGACCCCGCTCAGGCCGCCAAGGGCGAGGAGTTCCTCGGCCGCCTGCGCGCGTTCTTGACCGAGCACGTCGATCCGCAGGAGATCGAGCAGGCCGCCAAGATCCCCGAGCGCGTGATCGACGGCCTCAAGAACCTCGGCGCGCTCGGCATGAAGATCCCGGAGTCCTACGGCGGGCTGGGGATGACGCAGGTCCATTACAACAGGGCGCTCTCGATGGCCGGCACCTGGCACGCGTCGCTGGCGACGCTGCTCAGCGCCCACCAGTCGATCGGCCTGCCCGAGCCGCTGAAGAGCTTCGGCTCGGAGGAGCAAAAGCGCGAGTGGCTGCCGAAGGTCGCCTCCGACCACATCTCGGCCTTCCTGCTCACCGAGCCCGACGTCGGCTCGGATCCTGCCCGCATGAGCGCGACCGCGGTCCCGACCTCAGACGGCTCGGGCTACACGATCAATGGCGTCAAGCTGTGGGCCACCAACGGCGTGATCGCCGACGTGGTCGTCGTCATGGCCGTCGTGCCGAAGTCCGATGGGCACAAGGGCGGCATCACCGCGTTCATCTGCCCCTGCGACACCCCGGGCATCACCGTCGAGCACCGCAATGAGTTCATGGGGCTGCGTGGGATCGAGAACTCCGTGACGCGCTTCGCGGACGTCTTCATCCCCGCCGCGAACGTGATCGCGGGCGAGGGCAGGGGCCTGCGCATCGCGCTCTCCACGCTCAACGTCGGCCGCCTGTCGCTGCCGGCCATCTGCGTCGGTGCGTCCAAGTACTCCCTGCGCATCGCGCGCCAGTGGTCCAACGAGCGCAAGCAGTGGGGCCAGGCGCTCGGCAAGCACGACCCCGTCGCCCAGAAGCTGGCCTTCCTGGCCGGCACCGCGTTCGGCCTGGAGGCCATGGTCGACGTCTCGAGCCGGCTCGCCGACGAGCAGCGCCGCGACTTTCGCATCGAGGCCGCGATCGCCAAGCTCTACGGCTCCGAGCTGGCCTGGCAGGCCGTCGACACGATGGTCCAACTGCGCGGCGGTCGCGGGTACGAGACGGCGAAGTCCCTCGCCGCCCGCGGCGAGAAGGCCGTCCCGGCCGAGCAGATGCTGCGCGACATGCGCATCAACCGGACCTTCGAGGGCTCCACCGAGATCATGCACCTGATGATCGCCCGCGAGGCGGTCGACCAGCACCTGGAGATCGCCGGCGACATCCTGCTCGGCGACGCCGGCCTGGCCGAGAAGGCCAAGCTGGGCGCCAAGGCCGGCGTCTTTTACGCGAAGTGGTTCCCGCAGCTGGCCGTCGGCAAGGGCCAGAGGCCCTCGTCTTACGCGGAGTTCGGGCCGCTCGGCAAGCACCTGCGCTTTGCGGAGCGCAACTCGCGCAAGCTCGCGCGCTCGACGTTCTACGCGATGGGCCGCTACCAGGCCAAGCTCGAGCACAAGGGCGAGCTGCTGGGCCGGATCGTCGACATCGGCGCCGAACTCTACGCGATCGCCTGCGCCTGCGTCTACGCGGACACGATCGCCCGCGAGGACCCGGCCCGCTCCGACCAGGCCTACGAGCTGGCCGACCTGTTCTGCACCCAGGCCCGCCGCCGCGCGGACCGGCTGTTCGCGGACCTGTGGGCCAACGACGACGACGCCCAGTACGCCACCGCCCAGAAGATCCTGGCCGGGCGCTACGAGTGGTTTGAGTCAGACGTCCTGGACCCGGCGGGCGACGGGCCGATGATCCCGCCGCTGAAGGATCCCGCACCGACGGCAAAGCAGTTCGAGCAGGCCGGCGTCGAGGCGTAGCCGCCACCACCCGAGCGACAGCTCGGAGCAACGGCATGGTCCGCGAACTACGGATAGCGGGGGATGATGTCGGCGCTATCAGGCGCTATCCGAAATCGCCCAAGGGCCTCCCATCCGGCCGCGATCCCCGCTCTACCCGGCCAGGCTGTTTGGCGCGCGCGATGCGATCACCCCCGCCGCCACCCGCCGCGGGCGCGCGTCGCGCGGCGCTCCTGACGTTCGAGCGAGTCGCCGATCAACCAGAACATCGGCGGCCACAGGCCGACGAAGAGGGCGCGGCGCTCCGCGTTGCCGCGCTCGTCCTGGTCGACGGTCTTGGCGCGGATCCACAGGGTGATGCACAGGCCGATGCTCGCCAGGGACGTCGTGTGCAGCGGCCAGCCGCGCATCCCGCAGCGGTAGAGCAGTCGACTGAGCATGAGGCGCACGCTACTCGGGGTAGGCATTCGGCCATGCCCCGACGCCCCTCGACCTGGCGCCGCCTGACCACCGCCACGCGCTGGCCGGTCGGGGTGGTCTTCACCTCCTGGCGCTACATGTGGCGCACCACGCCGATGCACCGGACCGAGGAGAGCGGCACGCTGGACGCCGACGCGCCGCCGCCGCTGCCCGGCGGGGTCTCGCACGAGGAGGTCCAGCACGCCGCGGACGGCGCCGGCCCGCTCTTTCATCGCCGCTACCGGACGCGGATCCGCGCGACCGACCTGACGCCGACCGAGCTCGTCGAGCGCGTGAGCGCCGACCTCGATCGGGCCGCGCCCACCGAGTTCGCCACCTTTCAGAAGGTCCTCGGGGCGGAGCGCGTGATGCGCGTCGGCGACGAGTACGTCGTCCGCATGGCCGCGCCGTGGGACGGGCCGGTGCGGGTGATCGACAAGCAGCCCGACTCCTTCCGCCTAGCGACGCTGCGCGACCACCTCGAGGCCGGGCAGATCGAGTTTCGCGCGCGCGAGGAGGACGACGTGCTGGTGTTCGAGATCGAGTCATGGGCGCGCAGCAGCACGCGGGCGGTGCACGTCCTCTACGACAAGGTGCGCATGGCCAAGGAGACCCAGCTGCACATGTGGACGTCGACCCTGGAGGGAGTCGTGCGCGTCTCCGGCGGCCGGATGACCCGCGGGATCGACATCCACACGCGCCGGGTCGACGTCGACGATGGATGAGCAGCGGCGGCTCGCGCGGCTGCGCGACCTGCCGCTCAACTACGACCCGGAGGCTCCGCACCCGGCCGAGGATGGGTGGCGCGTCGACGACTACTGCCAACCCCTGCCCGCCGAGCCGCCGGGGGAGCCCGTCGCGGGCGGGCCCTTCCAGGTGGCCCAGCGGCTGCTGCGCGACTACAAGGTCGCCGACCCGAAGCTCGTGCGCGTGACCTACGATCACGCGGCGCCCCTCGAGCACCGCGACATGCTGCTCGAGCTGCGCTTCCACGGCCTCTTCAGCGTCTTCGCCGGCTGCCGCGTCGGCACGGTCACCGACGAGGCGCGCACGGAGGACGGCCGTCCCGTGCGCGTCTGGGGTTGGCCCTACATGACGCTCGAGGGCCACGTGGAGCAGGGCCAGATGGACTGGGAGGTGTGGAAATGGCTGGACACCGGCGAGGTCCAGTTCCGCATCCGCTCGATCTCGCGCAACGCAGGAACTCGCACCCTCCTGATCAACCTCGGCTTCCGGCTGTTCGGCCAGCGCGAGCGCGAGCGCTACCTCGCCGGCGCGTGCCGGCGCATGGCAGGGATGACGGCGGCGGCCCTGCGCGGCGAGCAGCCCGCCGCGCGCTGGGCGAGGCCGAAGGTCCCTCCGGGCTAGACCCGCGCCATGGCGACGAGGCGCGTCCCGCCCGCCGGAGAGAAGGTGACGTTGCGGCGCGCGACGCGCTCGGCGCGCGGCGAGCCCGGGCGCAGCGCGCGGAGGCGCAGGACGGCGGCCAGGACCACGCGCATCTCGAGCTCGGCGAAGGCCGCCCCGAGGCAGCGGCGCACGCCGCCGCCGAAGGGGATCCACGCGTACGTCGGCGGCGCGGCCGCCAGGAAGCGCTCCGGCCGGAACGCGTAGGGGTCGGGGTAGGACGCGGCGCGCGTGTGCGTGAGCCAGATCGCCGGGGTCACGTCGGTGCCCACCGGCAGCGACAGGCCCGCGGCCTGCAGTGGCACGGTCAGGCGGCGCCCGGCGAGCGGGACGACTGGGCGCAGGCGCAGCGACTCCGAGACGACCGCGCGCACGTACGCGTCGCCGCCGGCGTCGACCTCGTCCACCAGTCGCGCGAGCACATGGGGGTGGCGCAGCAGGAGGTCGAACGTCCAGGCCAGCCCGGTCGCCGTCGTCTCGTGCCCGGCCAGCAGCAGCGTCACGAGCTGGTCGCGGACCTCGCGGTCGCCCATCGGCTCGCCGTCCTCGAAGCGCGCCTGCACGAGCAGGGAGAGGATGTCGTCGCGGTCGGCGACGTCCGGGTCGGCGCGGTGCGCGCGGATCTCGTCGAGCAGCAGCGCGTCCAGCGCCGCGTTCTCGCGCTCGATCTTCGCCATCGGCCCGGCGATGCCCAGCCGGCGCGCGGCCAGCACCCCGAACTGCAGCGCGGTCGAGGACGTGCGGGCCAGGAGGCCGCCGAGCAGCTCCGCGAGCCGCTCGCGGCGACCGCGGTCCTCGACGCCGAAGACCGCGCGCAGGATCACCTCGAGCGTGACCGCCTGCATCCGCGGGTGGACGGGGAACGGGTCGCCGACCGGCCAGGTGGCGATCTCCTTCTCGGCGGCGTCGCGCACGATCGGCTCGTACGCGCGCATCCGCTCGCCGTGAAATGGCGGCAGCATCACCTTGCGGCGCGCCAGGTGCTCGGCGCCCTCGAGCAGCAGCACCGACCGCGCGCCCATGATCGGCCGCAGCGCGAAGGTCCGGCCCGGCGGCAGCGCGTTCGCCCGCTCCGTGTAGAGGGCGCGGATGGCCTCCGGGTCCGACAGCATCACCATCGGAGTCTGGAAGCCAAAAAAGGTGACGCTGAAGGCGTCGCCGAAGCGCCGCCGGCAGTCCTCGAGGAAGGTGATCGGGCGCAGCAGCCAGCGCAGCGTCTGCAGGGTGGGCGCCGCGGCCGGCCCGGGCGGAAGGGTGCTCACCTCACGCAGCCTGACACGACTGTCGGGCGGAGGCCGCCGAGCGTCGCGCCACCATCCGCACGAAGACCGGCGCGAGCAGCACCATCACGAGCAGGCGCACGGACTGCACGGCGAGGATGAACGTCGTGTTCGCTCCGGCGCCGAAGGCGACCGCCACGACCGCGTACAGGCCGCCCGGCGTGGTGGCGAGGTAGGCGTCGAGCAGCGAGACCGGCGCCATCGCCTGCAGCAGGGCGGCGAGCCCGAAGCAGATGACCATCAGCGCCACGATGCACACGAGCACCGGCACCAGCAGCCGCCCGACCTCGCGCACGGTCTCGACCGTGAACTTCAGCCCGACCTGCAGGCCGATCAGGATGAAGGCCGCCTCCTGCAGCAGGTCTGGGACCGCGAAGGAGCCCAGCGGCTTGGCCAGGGCGAGCGCGCCGGCGACCGCCAGCGGGCCGAGCAGCGTGCCGGCGGGCAGGCGGACCGCCCGGCCCAGTAGGGCGCCGACGGGGGCGACCGCCAGGGCGATCAGCCAGTCCTTGACGCTGCCCAGCAGCGGCGGGCCCGACCCGCCGCCGGCCACGCCGTGGTGGCCGGGGAAGAACAGGGCGGCGAGCAGCGGCGTGGCGAGCACGACGACCAGCACCCGTGCGTACTGCATGAAAGCGACGAGGCGGTCGTCGGCGCCGAGCTCGTCCGCCATCGCCACGATGCCCGACGCGCCCCCGGCCACCATGCCGAGCGTCGCAGTCGCCGGGTCGACGTGCGTGAGGCGGGTCAGGGCGAGGCCGACGCCGAGGCAGACCGCCAGCGTCCCTGCGGACACCAGGGCCACCGGCAGCCAGGAGTCCGCGACCGCCTGCAGCGAGGAGGTCGTCAGATATGCCCCGAGCACGACGCCGAGCACGGCCTGCGCGGCGAGGAAGACCGGCCGCGGGAGGTCGAGGCGGCCCGGCCACGCGAGCGCCACGGCGAGTCCGGCGAGCAGTGCCGCGAACAGGTATGGCGACGGCACGGCCGCCAGGCCCAAGAGCCATCCGGCGCCGACGGTGACGGCGCCGAGGGCGCCCCAGCGAACGATCACCCAGTCGAGGGTAGGAGGTGTGCTTTGCTAAACTAATTACCCATGGCAACGAGCTCGACCAACGTCTCCGCTCTCGCCGGGCACCTGCGGATCGCCGTCGCGCGCACCGCGCGGCGCCTGCGCCAGGAGGCCGGCGGCGGGCTCAGCGCCACCATGACCGCGGCGCTGGCGACGGTGGACAAGCACGGTCCGCTGACGCCGAGCGAGCTGGCGACGCGCGAGCGCATCCAGCGCCCGACCGCCACCAAGCTGATCGGCCGCCTGGAGTCCGACGGGCTGATCGTCCGGACCCAGGACCCCGCCGACGGCCGCTCCTTTTTGATCACCACGAGCGGCGCGGGGCGCGCGCTGCTGCGCGAGAACCGCACGCGCAAGGACGCCTACCTGGTCCACCGCCTGCGCGCCCTGGCCCCCGAGGATCGCGAGACGCTGGAGCGCGCCGCCGTCCTGCTGGAGCGCCTGCTCGAGGATCCCGCCGCTTGAGCCTCGCACTGGGCCGCGCGCTCTCCTCGCTCACCGTCGCCAACTACCGGCGCTACTTCGCCGGTCAGGTCATCTCGATCACGGGCAACTGGATGCAGACCGTGGCCGAGATGTGGCTCGTCGTCAAGCTCACCGGCTCCGGGGTCTCGGTCGGCCTCACCGCCGGCCTGCAGTTCCTGCCGATCCTGCTGTTCGGCGCCATGGGCGGCGTGCTCGCCGACCGCCGCGACAAGCGGCGCCTGCTGATGGTCACCCAGGGGCTGATGGCGATCCCCGCGCTGACGCTGTGGGTGCTGACGGCCAGCGGCAGCGTCGAGATCTGGATGGTCTACGGGCTCGTCCTCGTGCGCGGGATGGTGACCGCGGTCGACAACCCGGCGCGCCAGGCCTTCGTGACCGAGATCGTCGGCCCCGAGCGCGTCGTGAACGCCGTGTCGCTCAACAGCGTGATCGTGCACACCGCGCGCATCGTCGGACCGGCGAGCGCGGGCGTCGTCATCGCGCTCTTCGGCGTCGGGCCGTGCTTTGCCGTCAACTCGCTGTCCTTCGGCGCGATGCTGGTCGCGCTGCGCGGGATGGACCCGGCGCTGCTTCGGACGCCGCGCCGGGCGCTGCCCGCCCGCGGCCAGATCCGCGACGCCGTGCGCGAGGTCCTGCGCCGGCCCGGGCTGCGCATCCCGCTCGCGATGATGGTCGTGGTCGGGACCCTGTCGTTCAACTTCCAGGTCCTGCTGCCGTTGTTCGCCGCCTTCACGTGGCACGGGACTGCCGCCGGCTATGCGCTGCTGACGAGCGCCATGGGCGTGGGCTCGGTGGCGGGCGCGCTCGTCGCGGGCGCGCGGGCGCGCGTGAGCCCGGCGCTGCTCGTGGGCGCCTCGGCGCTCTTCGGCGTCTCCGAGCTCGCCGCCGCCGCGGCGCCGACGCTGCTGGCGCAGGCCGCCACGCTCGTCCCGCTCGGCGCGGCCAGCGTCACCTTCGCCGCCGGCGTCAACTCGTCGCTGCAGCTCGGCGCGCCCGAGGCGCTGCGGGGCCGCGTGATGGCCCTGTACTCGGTGGTCTTCCTCGGGTCGACGCCGATCGGCGCACCGCTCGTCGGCTGGCTCGCCGAGACATCGGGCCCGCGGGCGGGCCTCGTGCTCGGCGGTGCGGCGGCCCTGCTCACCGCGCTTGCCGCCCAGCTGGCTCACAGGCGCGCTTTAGCTTCGGCTGACCCCGGAAGTCCTACCTTGCAGACAGGATGGGCGTCTGGACCGACAAGGACAAGCGCGACGGGAGCTACGAATGGCTCCACGTCCCCGCCCGGCCCGCCTCGCCACCGCCCGCTGCACCGCCCCCAGAGCCACCTCGACGGCGAACCAAGCCCCTCGTCGCCCTCCTCGCCGCGGCCGTCGTCGCCCTCGCGGCGCTGACGTCGCTCGCCGTCGTCGTCCTGACCGGCGCGGCGGGGGGCGGGCCCGACCAGAAGGCCATCGCTCCGCTCTCGGTCTCCAAGGGCGGCACGGCGGCCACGCGCATCAACCAGATCTACGACAAGGTCAGCGCCAGCGTCGTCTCGATCCAGGTCTCGACGGGCGGCGGCGGCGCGACCGGCAGCGGGTTCGTGATCGCCGGTGACGGCACGATCGTCACCAACGACCACGTGGTCGAGCACGCCACCGCGGTGCGCGTGCGCTTCGACGACAAGGGCCAGGCGATCCCCGCCAGGGTCGTCGGCACGGACCCGTCGTCGGACCTCGCGGTGCTCAGCGTCGATCCCGGCCGCGCGCCCGCGCTGCACCCGCTGACGCTGGCCAACTCCGACGACGTGCGGGTCGGGGACAACGCGATCGCCATCGGCTTCCCGCTCGGCCTCGACCGGACCGCGACGGCGGGGATCGTCTCCGGCCTCGGGCGGACGATCACGGCGCCCAACAACTTCTCGATCGACAACGTCATCCAGACCGACGCGCCGATCAACCCCGGCAACTCGGGCGGCCCGCTGCTCGACGACCGCGGGCGCGTGATCGGCATCAACTCGCAGATCGCGACGGCCGGCAGCCAGGGCAACGTCGGCATCGGCTTCGCGGTGCCGTCGAACACCGTGCGCGACGTCGTCCCGCGCCTGGGCAAGGGGCAGAGCATCCGGCGCGCCTACCTCGGCGTCTCCACCACCACGGCGGTCGGCAAGGCCGGCGCGCAGGTGGCGGAGGTCACGCCCGGCGGCCCGGCCGAGAGGGCGGGGCTGCAGTCCGGGAGCGCGCTGACCGGCAGTGGCGGCGACGTCATCGTCGCCGTCGACGGCAAGGCAGTGAACAGTCCCGACGACCTCTCCGGGATCATCGGCGCGCTCACGCCCGGGCAGATCGCGCGCGTCGACTACCTGCGCGGCGGACAGCGCCGCACCGCACGGGTGACGCTCGCCGACCGGCCGCAGAGCGTCCCCACCCCATCTGCCTCGCCGTGAGCCTGCAGGCACCGCTGTTCCTGCTGCTGCTGGTCGTCGCGCCGGTCGCGGTGGGGCTGTACGTGGGGCGCGAGCGCCGGGCCCGCCGCGGGCCGGCCGCCTTCGCGAGCCCGGCGATGCTCCCCGCGGTCGCCCCCACGCGCCCGCGCTGGCGCCGCCATCTGCCGCTCGCGCTGTACCTGCTGGCGATCATCACGCTCGTCGTGGCGCTCTCGCGGCCCCAGGTCGCCGTCTCGGTCCCGGTCGACCAGGCGCGCATCATCCTCGTCACCGACCAGTCGGGCTCGATGGCCGCCAAGGATGTGGTGCCGACGCGCCTCGCCGCAGCCCGGGGGGCCGCCGCCGAGTTTCTCAAGAAGGTGCCCAAGCGGGTGCAGGTCGCGGCGGTCGCCTTCAACCAGGGCGCGCGCGTCATCCAGGGGCCGACCACTGATCGCGAGGCCATCCTCACGGCCCTGTCGGCGGTGACGCCGAAGGGGTCGACGGCGACGGGCGAGGCGCTCAAGCTGGCGCTCAAGGTCGCGCGCCAGGCCTCCCTGCCCCGGCGCAGGCCGCCCCCCGCCGCGATCGTCCTGCTCTCCGACGGCAAGTCCGTGCGCGGCAGCGACCCCCTCGACGCGGCCCGCGCCGCCGCCAAGGTCCATGTCCCAATCTACACCGTCTCGCTCGGCACCCCGCAGGGGACGATCCCCAAGAAGCTGCGCAACGGGACGACCGGCACCGAGGCCGTCCCGCCGGACCCGCTGACCCTGCACCGCATCGCGGCGTTGTCGAAGGGCCAGTCCTTCGCGGTCGGCGATGCCTCCCGGCTCTCTGCCGTCTACGAGCGTCTCGGCACCCAGCTCACGCGTAAGAGGGTGCCTCGCCAGATCACCGCGGGGTTCGCCGGCGGCGGCCTCATGCTCCTGCTCGCCGGCGCGGGGATGTCGCTGTTCTGGTTCGGGCGGGTGCCGTAGGGGGCGGCGCCCCATCGACTTGACAACTGCGCCAAGGTTGTACACTATGCGGACCGCAGCACCGAAACCGTAAACCATTTCAGGAGGTCCGCATCGTCATGTCCGCCGTCACGGCCGACGCCCAGGGGACCCAGGGGATCTCCTGGCGCGATCCGAAGCGCTACCTCTGGCCCCTCGGGCTGCTCGTGCCCCTGCTGCCGTTCGTGGGCTGGGGTCTGGTGGAGGCGACCGGGTCCGGCGTGTTCTGGTGGTTCGGCCCGTTCTTTCTGTTCGTGGTCATGCCGATCATGGACACTCTGATCGGCAAGGACGCCGACAACCCGCCGGACGGGGCGATCGCCCATCTGGAGCAGGAT
Source organism: Solirubrobacterales bacterium (assembly GCA_038318085.1). GTDB lineage: Bacteria > Actinomycetota > Thermoleophilia > Solirubrobacterales > Solirubrobacteraceae > DATLGB01. The sequence goes on along the minus strand of JBBQBV010000055.1, from coordinate 6,378 downwards.
CGCTACTACCGCTGGTGCACTTACCTCTTTCTCCCGCTGCAGTACGGGGCGCTCGTGTGGGCGTGCTGGGAATGGACCCACGGTGACCTGGCGGTGCTCGACAAGCTCGGCCTCGCGCTCACCATCGGCATCGTCAGCGGCATCGCCATCAACACCGCCCACGAGCTCGGTCACAAGCGCAAGCAGGCCGAGCGCTGGCTCTCGAAGATCGCTCTCGCCCAGACGGGCTACGGCCACTTCTTCATCGAGCACAACCGCGGCCACCACGTGCGCGTCGCCACCCCCGAGGACCCTGCCAGCTCGCGCCTGGGGGAGAGCTTCTGGGCGTTCTTGCCGCGCACGATCTCCGGCAGCCTGAAGTCCGCCTGCGAGCTCGAGAAGGTCCGCCTGGGCCGCGTCGGCAAGCCCGTCTTGAGCGTGCACAACGACGTGCTCAATGCGTGGGCCATGTCGGTCGTGCTCTTCGGCGCCCTGATCGCCGTCTTCGGCGTCGCGGTCATCCCATGGCTCGCGATCCAGGCCGTCTTTGGCTTCAGCCTGCTCGAGGTCGTCAACTACCTGGAGCACTACGGCCTCAAGCGCGGCAAGCGCGAGGACGGCCGCTACGAGCGCTGCGCGCCGAGCCACAGCTGGAACTCGAACAACATCTCCTCCAACGTGCTGCTGTACCACCTGCAGCGACACTCCGACCACCACGCCAACCCGATGCGCCGCTACCAGGCCCTGCGCCACTTCGACGAGGCGCCCGAGCTTCCGTCGGGCTACGCGACGATGATCACCCTGGCCTACTTCACGCCGCTGTGGCGCAAGGTCATGGATCCCAAGGTCCGCGCCCACTACGGCGGCGACCTGACGCTCGCCAGCGTGCAGCCGTCCAAGCGCGAGAAGTACGGGCTCGCCCAATGAGCCGGTTCCGCTGCCCGGTCTGCGAGTACGTCTACGACGAGGCGAAGGGCGCTCCGCGTGAGGGGTTCCCCGCCGGCACGCCCTGGGTGGACGTCCCCGACGACTGGACGTGCCCGGACTGCGCCGTGCGCGAGAAGGTCGACTTCGAGCAGGTCACGGCGTGAGCTATCCCGTGGCCGCCAAGCAGCTCCTTCGCGACACCCTGCTCGACGCGGCCTACGACCTGCTCGGCGAGCGCCCGTGGGCGAAGATCCCGATGGGCGAGGTCGCCCGGCGCGCGGGGGTCAGTAGGCAGACGCTCTACAACGAGTTCGGCGGCCGGCAGGAGTTCGCCGAGGCCTTCATCGTGCGCGAGGCCGAGGGCCTGATGGCCGTGGCCGAGCGGCAGATCGCCGACCACCCGGAGAACCCGCGCGCGGCGATCGCCGGCGCGCTGCGCTGCTTCTTGGACGCCGCGGCCGACAACCGCCTGCTGCAGGCGATGGTGCGCGACGACGGCGACGACGGCCTGCTCGCGCTCGTGACCACGCGCGACGCGGTGCTGAGCTTCGCCACCGAGCGGCTGGGACTCGTCCTGGAGCGCACGTGGACGGGGCTTGACCCAAGGGACGCGCGAATGGTCACGGAGACCGCCGTCCGCCTCGCGATCAGCCACGCGACGCTTCCGACCGCCTCCCCGGCCGCCACCGCGAAAGCGCTCAGCGTCGTCATCGGCCCCTACCTCGACGACCTCGTCGCCGCGCTTCACAGGGGTTCCACACGAGCGGCTTAGTCAACCGTAAGTTGCGGGTCTAGCCTGGGTGCCATGATCGACCCCTCGCTTGCCGCAGTTCCCGGAGACGACGATCGGCTCCGGGCGGGCTCGGCGCCAGCCGGCGTGGACGAGCCGCGGCGCGCCCTCGAGTCCGTCCTGTATGAGACCAAGCGCGTCATCATCGGCCAGGACGCGATGCTCGAGAAGCTGCTGGTGGCGCTGCTCGTCGGCGGGCACGTGCTGCTCGAGGGCGTCCCGGGCCTCGCCAAGACGCTGACGATCCGCACGCTCGCCCGCGTGCTCGGCGGCTCCTTCAGCCGCGTGCAGTTCACCCCGGACCTCGTTCCCGCCGATCTCGTCGGCACACGCATCTGGCGTCCTGACACAGGAGAGTTTCAGACCGAGCTCGGCCCCGTCTTCGGCAACCTGCTGCTCGCGGACGAGATCAACCGCGCGCCCGCCAAGGTCCAGTCCGCGCTGCTCGAGGTCATGCAGGAGCAGCAGGTCACCCTCGGCGGTCGCAGCTACCCCGTCCCGCGCCCGTTCCTCGTGCTCGCCACGCAGAACCCGATCGAGTCCGAGGGGACCTACCAGCTGCCCGAGGCCCAGCTGGACCGCTTCCTGTTCAAGCTCCGCGTCGACTACCCGACCCTCGGCGACGAGGCCGCCGTCGTCGAGCAGTCGCTCACCGTCGCGCCCGCCGTTCGCGAGGTGATGGCGATCACCGAGCTCGAGCGCTTCCGCGAGGTCGCGGCGCGCGTGTTCGTCGACCGGCGGGTGATCGGCTACACGATCCGCCTCGCCGACGCCACGCGCCACCCCGCCAGGTACGGCCTCGAGGATCTGGGCGCGCTGATCGAGTACGGCGCCAGCCCGCGCGGACCGATCGGCCTCGCCCAGGGCGCGCGCGCCCTCGCGCTGCTGCGCGGCCGCGACTACGCGACCGCGCGCGACGTGCGCGACGTGGCCGCCGACGTGCTGCGTCACCGCCTAGTGCTCTCCTACGAGGCGCTGGCCGACGGTGTCAGCGCCGACGACGTGCTCGACCGCGTCTTCGCGGCCGTGGACCCGCAGGACGACGAGGTGGGAGGCGCGGCCGCCGCTCGGCCAGCTGCCCGCGCATGACGCTGGTCCGCCCCGCCGCCCGCCAGGGGCCCGGCCCGCTGCCGGAGGGCGCCGTGCGGGCGGTCGACATCGCGGTGCGCCGCAGGATCGAGGGCCAGCTCCCCGGCGAGCACCGCGCGACCGGCGTGGGCACCGGCACCGAGATCGCCCAGCTGCGCCCGTACGTCGTCGGCGACGACGTCCGTCAGCTCGATCCCGCCGCAAGCGCCCGCACGGGGGAGCCCTACGTCCGCCAGCAGGTTCCCGAGCGTGCGCTGACGACGTGGGTGGTGGTGGACGTCTCCGCCTCGATGGCCTTCGGCACCTCCGATCGGCTGAAGTCCGACGTCGCCGAGGGCGTCGCGCGCGTCGTGGCCCGCAGCGGCCTGCGCCGCGCGGGCAAGGTCGGGCTGCTCACCTTCGGCGGCCCGGAGCCGACGCTGCTGGCGCCCCGCGGCGGCCGCCGCGCGCTCGTCGGCCTGCGCCACGCGCTCGAGGCCGGCGTCTCGCCCGACGGCCACGCCGACCCGGAGGCGCTGACGCGCGCCCTGCGCCGGCTGACGCGGCTGGCGCGCAAGCCCGGGCTGATCGTCGTCGTCTCGGACTTCCGCGAGACAAGCGGCTGGCAGCGGCCTCTGAAGGTGATCGCCGCGCGCAACGAGGTGATCTGCGTCGAGGTCGCCGACCCCCGCGAGGCCGAGCTGCCCGACGTCGGGACCGTGACGATGGTCGACCCCGAGACGGGGCGTCAGCTCGAGGCCGACCTGTCCTCGCCGAAGCTGCGCGCCGCCTTCGCAACCGCTGAGCGCGCGCGCGCACTGAGGGTCGCCGGCGACGTCCGCCGGGCCGGCGCGCGCCACGTCGCCGTCTGGAGCGCGGGTGACTGGCTGCGCGGGCTCGGCGCCGGCCTGGCCCGGAGCCGCGGCGCGTGAACCTGCAGTCCCCGCTCGCGCTCGCCGTGCTGGGGTTGATCCCGCTCGGCTTCATCCTGCACCGCCTGGCCGCCAAGCGGCGCCTGCGCTACGCGATCCGCTTCCCGGCGCTCGGCACGCTCGCCGAGCTGACCGAGCAGTCGCCCGCCTGGCGCCGGCGGCTGCCGGCCGGGCTGCTGGCGCTCGCGGTGGTCGCCCTGGCGATCGCCCTCGCGCGGCCGCAGCGCACCGTCGACGTCGCCGTCGAGCAGGCCTCGGTCATGCTCGTCACCGACGCCTCGGGCTCGATGGAGGCCACCGACGTGCGGCCCACGCGGCTCGCGGCCGCGGTCTCCTCCGCGGAGAAGTTCCTCGAGAAGGTGCCCGAGAACACGCGCGTCGGCCTGGTCGCCTACTCGACCGCCCCCTACACGGCGCAGAGGCCGACGACGGACCGCTCGATCGTCAAGGACACGCTGGAGAGCCTGTCCGCCGACGGCGGCACCGCGACCGGCGACGCGCTCGCCGAGGCGCTGCGGGCGCTCGGGCGCAATCCGGACCTCGCCGCGCCGCCGCGCTCGCAGGTCCCGCCCGCCGCGATCGTTCTGCTGTCCGACGGCAAGGCGATGGGGGGTCGCGACCCCGAGGAGGTGGCGCGCGCCGCCGGTCGGCTCGGCGTGCCGATCTACACCGTCGCGCTCGGGACGCCGGAGGGCGTCGTGCCCGGCCCCTTCGGCGAGACGATCCCCGTGCCGCCCGACCCGGCCTCGCTGCGCCGCGTCGCGAAGGCCTCGGGGGGGCGCTTCTTCGCCGTCGACGACGCCGGCCGGCTCAGCACGGTCTACGAGGGCCTCGGCAGCCAGCTCGGCACCAAGCCGCGCAAGCGCGAGATCACGGCGGGCTTCGCGGGGCTGGGGCTGGTGCTGCTGGCCGGCGCCGGGGCGCTCTCGGTCCGCTGGCGCGGGCGCGCGCTGGCGTAGGCGATGCTCTCTCCGGGCGTCGTCTCCTTCGAGGCGCCGATCCGGCGCTCCGAGCGCGGCGAGCCGCAATCGCCGCGATCATGCCAGCGCCGGTGACAGGACGCGACCTCGTGGTTGGAGCGCTACCGGCAGTTCTGGGACGCGAGCTGGACGCGGCTGGACGAGCACCTGCGCGAGATCCAGCAAACCCCCGAGACCGAGGAGTCCTCAGGATGACCGACACCAATCGCGAGCTGACGCTCACCCGCACCTGCGACGCACCGCGCCAACTCGTCTGGGACGCCTACACCGTGCCCGAGCAGCTGGCGAAGTGGTGGGGTCCGAGCATCATGCACACCCCGCTGGAGACGATCACCGTCGACCTGCGCCCGGGCGGCGCGTTCAACCTCACCATGGTCTCGAACCTCGACGGCACGCAGTACCCGTCAAAGATGGTCATCCGGGAGGTCGTCCCGATCGAGCGCCTGGCCTACGGCTGGGACACCCAGGCCACCGGAATCGCCGGCGGGGAGGTCACGGTGATCCTGGCCGAACAGGACGGCAAGACGCATCTGGTCCAGCACTTCGTCGGGGAGATCAGCCATGAGATGTTCCCGCTCATGGAGCAGGGGACCAACGAGCAGCTCGACAAGCTCGCCGCGCTCGTCGAGGGTTGAGCGGTCGCGTCGGCGCAGATGAGCGCTACCGGACCGCCCGAGAGAGGCGGCCGCGGGCGTCGATTCCCCAGGAGACGATCCGCTCGGGGTGGATGCGGATCAGCGCGCGCGGCGCCTCGACCGCTTCGGCGCGACCGCGGATCTCGATCCCGCGCGGGCGCCACGGATCGGTGCTGGCGAGGTCGTCGATCACGATCGCCGCGCGCCCGCGCCGCCGTACGTCGCGGAACTTCTTCGTGTGCGCAAAGTCGCGGCCGCCGACCTCGATCGCGTCGACATCGGCGTTGAACGACCAGCCGACCGGTACGACGTGAGGCGTTCCGTCCGCCCCGACCGTGGCCATCCGGGCCAGGCGCCGCTCCCCGACGAGATAGCCCAGCTCGTCTTCGCTGAATGCGCTCATGCGCCCGGTCGCTCCGGCCACGAGCCTCACGCTCGCACGTCGGCCGGCAGGCCGTGTCGCTCGACCACGCGGTCGTAGTTGACCCGCAGCAGCGCGATCACGTCGCGGACGTCGGCCTCGTCCTCGATCCGCCGTGCCCCGAAGCCCGGCTTGCCCGGGAAGACCGGGTGGTAGTCGATCCGGCCCTGGTCGAAGAGCTCCTGCCAGACCTCCTTCGGAAAGCCGCTGTGAAACGCGTGGTCCCCGTGGAGGTGGCCGATCGACCGGCGGGCGACCCTGAAGGCGAACTCACCGCGGCTGCCTGGGCCCGCCGCGACGCCTGGCCACGACGTGACCTTCTCGATGATCTGCTCGCTCGCTGTCCGTGTCTCAGTCATCCTGCCTCGCAAGTCGCATTGGTCCGCCAGACACTACAAGTTCAAGTGAGCTTGAAGTCAAGGGCGGAACGTGTTTCTCTTCGTCTGATGTCGGAGCTGCTCACGATCGGCGAGGTGTCGCGTCGCAGCGGCGTCGCCGCCTCGGCGCTGCGCTTCTACGAGGAGCGCGGCCTGATCACCTCCGAGCGCGCAGGCTCCGGCCACCGACGCTACCCGCGCCCCGTGCTGCGGCGGATCGCCTTCGTCGTCTTCGCTCAGCGAATCGGGCTGACGCTCGAGGAGATCGG
>JBBQBV010000054.1:0-21797 GCA_038318085.1 Solirubrobacterales bacterium | reverse complement strand
GCAAGATTCCCCACTGCTGCCTCCCGTAGGAGTCTGGGCCGTGTCTCAGTCCCAGTGTGGCTGATCGTCCTCTCAGACCAGCTACCCATCGAAGCCTTGGTAGGCCGTTACCCCACCAACAAGCTAATGGGCCGCGGGCCCGTCTTGATGCGAAGGCCGAAGCTATCTTTCCTCATCCCCCTTGGAGGGGAAGAGCACATCCGGTATTAGCCCGAGTTTCCTCGGGTTGTCCCGGTCATCAAGGTGGGTTACCCACGTGTTACTCACCCGTTCGCGGCTTTGCCCCGGGGCAAGCCCCGGTTCGTCGCTCCACTTGCATGTGTTAAGCACGCCGCCAGCGTTCGTCCTGAGCCAGGATCAAACTCTCCGTGAAGTGAACTTCATGAAGAGCCCCGCCGCTCCACCTGCGACGGCACCTATACACGTTGTGCCGACTAAGAGCGCGAGGATTTACTGCTGAATGCTTTAGAGCCTGTCGCCCGACGAGGGTGGGCGATCAGGTCGAATCTGGACGCACATATCGATCCCCCGACTGGGGATCGTGTGTGCATGCTGTTGAGTTTTCAAAGACCGTCGCCGTTCTCATGGAGGGGGCTTCCCTCGCGTTTCGAACTGCTCCCGGGTTCCGCGTAAGGCGTCACTCGAGCGGGCAACGGATGATAGCGCGTCGGGCCGCAGCCCTCCAACGCCTCCGTCTGCCGGGCGGCCGACGAATCTAGCAGGCCTCACGCCACCAGCCGGAGGCGGCGGAAGCGGCGCTTGCCCACCTGCAGCAGGGCGCCGTCCAGGCGTACCGCTGCGACGTCCAGCTCCTGGCCGCCCAGGGCGGACCCGTCGAGCTTGACGCCGCCCGCCGCCAGGGTGCGCCGGGCCTGCGAGCGCGAGCCGCCGAAGAGCTCAGCGATCAGGGCCGGCATGTGCACGACGCCGTCGCCGGACCGGAACTCCGCCTCCTGCACGTCGTCGGGCGCCTCGCGCTGCACGAAGACCCGGTCAAACGCGGCTTGCGCGGCCGCTCCCGCCCCCGCTTCGTGGAAGCGGTCGGCCAGGGCGCTGCCCAGCGCGCGCTTGGCGTCGCGCGCGCTCAGGCCGCGTGGCGCGGGCTCGCCGAGCAGGACGTCGAACCACTCCGGCACCAGTTCGTCCGGGATGCTCATCGTGCGCCCGAAGATCTCCTCGGGCGCGTCGGCGATCCCGATCTGGTTGCCGTAGGACTTCGACATCTTGCGCGCTCCGTCGGTGCCGTTGATCAGCGGGGTGGTCAGGACCACCTGGGGCTGCTGCCCATAGGCCGTCTGCAGGTCGCGGCCCATGAGCAGGTTGAACTTCTGGTCGGTGCCGCCGAGCTCGACGTCGGCGCGCACCGCCACGGAGTCGTAGCCCTGGAGGATCGGATACAGCAGCTCCAGGACCGAGATCGGCTGGTGGGCCGCGAGGCGCTGCGCGAAGTCGTCGCGCTCGAGGATCCGGGCCACGGTCGGATGGCGCAGGAGCCGGAAGAGCTCCTCCATCGGCATGTCCAGCCACTCCGCGTTGCGGCGCACCTCGAGCGTCTCGTCGTCGCGCAGGATCTTCGTGGCCTGCTCGACGTAGGTGCGCGCATGGGCGTCGATCTCCACGCCGGCCAGGACCGGTCGCGTGGCCGAGCGCCCCGAAGGGTCCCCGATCCGCGCCGTGTAGTCGCCGACGATCAGGACCGCCACGTGGCCCAGATCCTGAAACTCGCGCAGCTTCTGAAAGACGACGGTGTGCCCCAGGTGGATGTCGGGGCTCGTCGGGTCGATCCCGAACTTGACGCGCAGGGGATGACCTTCGTCCAGCCGCCGCGCCAGAGCGCCCTCGGGGAGGCAGTCGACGGCGTTGCGGTCCAGGTGCTGGGCCGCGAGCAGCGCCTCGGAGCTGGGCTGGGACATCCGGTGCAATGGTAGAGTCCGGCCTCGGGCACGTCCCTGTGCCGCGCCCCCTCGGGACCCAGCGCCGCCCCCGGTCCACGCGGCGCCACCGCACCCATGAGCGAACCCCTGCGACGCAGCACCGAGTCCCGAATCCCGGCGAGCGACCCGGTCAGGTCGGAGACCGTCGAGCACATCGCGGCGATCTACCCGACGGGCCGCTTCGAGCTCGAGCCCGCGCCGTCCGCGCCGCCCGGCCCGCGGCCGAAGATCCGGTGGATCCGCCTGCTGGCGCTGCTCAGCGGCCTCGGCCTGCTGGCGGTGGTCTCGGCCGCCTTCGGGATGATGATGGCGGTCGCCTCCGACCTGCTGGAGATCGACGTGCTCGACGTCCCCACGGTGCAGTCGCACATTCTGGACCGCAACGGCAGCGACCTCGGCGTCCTCACGAGCAACAAGAACCGCCTGCTGGTGCGCTCCAACGAGATCGCCCCGGTTATGAAGCACGCCGTCGTCTCGGTCGAGGACCGGCGCTTTTACACCAACTCCGGGGTCGACATCCGCGGCATGGGCCGCGCGATGGTCCAGGACGTCCTCAACGGCGGCGCGGTGCAGGGCGCCTCGACCATCGCCCAGCAGCTGGTCAAGAACCGGCTCGAGGCCCAGAGCGACCGCACGATCTTCCAGAAGCTGCGCGAGGCCGGGATGGCGTTTCACATGACGCGCAAGTGGGACAAGGAGCGCATCCTGCGCAACTACCTCAACACGATCTACTTCGGGTCCGGGGCCTACGGAATCGAGGCCGCCGCACGCACGTACTTCGGCTCGGACTTCGGCCTCGGCGGGGACGCGCCGCAGTGCGGCAGCGCGAAGGGGCAGCGCCGCTGCGCCTCGCTGCTGCGTCCCCCCCAGGCCGCGCTGATCGCCGGCCTGGTCGCCAACCCGACGGCCTATGACCCCGTCCTGCACCCGCGGGCCGCCAAGGCCCGCCGCAACCTGGTGCTCCGGCGCATGCGCGAGCAGGACTACATCAGCCAGGTCCAATACGAGGAGGCCGTCGCCGAGCCCGTGCCCTCCGCGGCCGACGTCCACCCGCCGCAGGAGACCTCCAAGTACCCCTACTTCACCACCTGGGTCCGGCAGCAGGTGGTCGACCAGGTGGGCGCGGGCCGCGCCTTCGAAGGTGGCCTGAAGGTCCAGACGACGATCGACTCCGCGCTGCAGCAGGCAGCCCAGAATGCGATCACGCAGTGGTTGGGACCGAACCCGGGTCTGCATGGCTCCCCCGCCGCGGGCATGGTCGTCCTCGACAACAAGACCAGCGACGTGCTCGCGATGGTCGGCGGCAACAACGACGATTACAACGCGCGCCCGTTCAACCTGGCCACGCAGGGCCAGCGCCAGCCCGGGTCGTCCTTCAAGCCCTTCGTGCTCGCCGAGGCGCTCGAGCAGGGCATCAGCCCCGATTCCACCTGGGCCTCCAAGAAGAAAACGTTCTGCGTCACCCGCAGGCACTCCAAGTGCACAGAGTCCTTTGTCGTCAACAACTACGGCGACGCCTACTCCGGCGCCACGACACTGCGCAACGCGACGGCCTTCTCCGACAACTCCGTCTTCGCCGAGATCGGCCTGAAGATCGGGACCAGGAGGATCTCAAGGCTCGCGCGCAGCGTCGGCGTCCGCACCCCGGTGTCCACCAACGACGCCATGACCCTCGGCGGCCTGCGCCAGGGGGTGACCGTCCTCGACATGGCGCACGCCTACGAGTCCTTCGCCTCAGGCGGCAACCTCGTCTACGGGACGCTGAGCCCGGGGGCGTCGCGCTTCGAGGCCAACAAGCAGCGGGGGACCGTTCCCGGACCGGTCGGCATCAAGAAGATCTCCGAGCCGCGCGACCCCGGCTCTGAGAAGCTGCGCGCCGCCCGGCTGCTCAGCGGCGACGCCGCCGTCAACCACAAGCGCGACGTGCGCGTGCTGCCCTCCGCCACCACCGCGACGATCCAGTCGCTATTGCAGGGCGTCGTCGGGATCGGATCGGGCAAGCGCGCCGCCGTCTCGGGCGTCTCGATCGCCGGCAAGACGGGCACCACGGAGGACTACGGCGACGCGTGGTTCGTGGGCTGGTCGCCGCGCTACACCGTCGCCGTCTGGGTCGGCTATCCCGACAAGGTCAAGTCGATGAAGCCCCCGGTCTTCTCCTTCAACGGCGAGCCGGTGGCCGGCGGCACCTATCCCGCCGCGATCTTCTCCTCGTTCATGACCGCGGCGCTGAACATCCATCCGCTGCCGGTGGACAAGACCGCTCCCGTCCCGGCCGTGACCCCCGCGCCCGGCACGACGGGCCCGGCGCCCAGCGCCACATTCGCCCCCTCGCCGACGAAGGCGCCCCGCACGAAGGCGCGGCCGAATCAGCAGCCGGGTCCGCCGGACCAGCCCGGCCAGCCCCCGGCCGTCCCGACACCCGCCTCGGGACAGACGCCGCCGGGCGCGGCCGAGGGCGCCGCCGGCGCACCCCCCGGGTAGCGCCTAGGCAAGCAGGCGCTCGAACCAGCGCCGGTCGTCTGGCGCCTTGTCCCCCGTCTCGTTGTCGCAGCGATAAAAGGCGCGATAGAGCTCCAGGTCGGGCCCCAGGTCGCGGACGAGCCGCCGCGCGCGCCGCTCGGCCAGCCACCACAGCCCGGTCCGGCGCCCGCAGCGCCAGGCGCGGAAGGCGTCGTCGTGGCGGCCGATCACCTTCAGGACGCCGGGGTCGTCGACGTGGCGTTCGGCGAAGCGCCGCGCCAGCCGCGCGTGGTCGATGTGGCCGGGCCGCCACCAGCGGACCTCGTGCTTGAGGCTGTCGTGGACGAGCGCGATCAGCCGCAGCCGCGCGCGCTGCTGCGGGTCGGTGGCGAAGCGGTCGACGTTGGCGAGTACCTCGTCGATGTGCTCGGCGACGCTTGCCTCGGGGTGCCCGCTGCCGCCGGAGCGGTGCGCGGCGCCGCGTTGCCACGTCGGGTCGGCCCGGATGCGCTCCTCCGCGATCAGCTCGGACGCCTCCCAGCCATGCGCCGCGGCGCTGATGACGACCGGACCGTCGACCAGGCTCGTGGCGTTGACCTCGAGCTCGACGCCGAGCGCCTGCGTGAGCTTGCCCGGCCCCGAGCACAGGTTCTCGAGGCGCACGGGTCCGCGCCGCTCGCGCATCCGCTCGATCCCGCTCAGCGGCTCCAGCGCGCGGATCAGCACGGCGGCCCCGACGTGCTCGGGCTCGCAGACGGCGTTCAGGAGCGCGTGGATGCCGTAGGAGCGGTACACGTAGGCGGTCCCGGGCGCCGAGAACAGCGGCCGCGTGCGCCGGGTCAGCCCGATGTGGGCGTGGCAGGCGGCCTCGGACTGGTGGTAGGCCTCGGTCTCGACGATGACACCGCTCGCATCGCCGTGGGCGACCACGCAGCCGACGAGATCCGGCGCGACCTCGAGCACGGGGCGGCCGTAGAAGCGCGCCGGCAGCGGCGCCCTCACGCGGGCTGGTCTTCGAGCTCCGCCCTGGCGTGGGCGAGCTGCTCGCGCACCCGCGCGAGCGACGTCCCGCCCTCGGAGACCTTGGACTCCAGCCAGGACCCCTGCGAGAGCACGCCGTAGTACTCGTCGTCAAGCACGTCGGAGTGGGCCTTGAGCTCGGAGAGGGACAGATCGGACAAGGCGCGGCCGGACTCGGCCGCCTCGCGGACAAGGCCCGCGACGATGCCGTGGGCCTGACGGAAGGGCACGCCGCGCTTGACCAACAGGTCGGCGATGTCGGTGGCGGCGATCATCTCGTCCCCGGCGGCGCCGGCGAGGCGATCACGGTCGAAGGTGATCCCCTCGAGCATGCCGACCGCCGCGGCCAGGCACAGCTCGAGCGTGTCCACCGTGTCAAACAGGCCCTCCTTGTCCTCCTGGAGATCCTTGTTGTAGGTCAGCGGCAGCCCGTGCAGGACACCGTGCAGCGCGACCAGCCGCGAGACGATCCGCGGCGCCTTGGCCCGCAGCAGCTCCGCAGCGTCGGGGTTCTTCTTCTGGGGCATGATCGAGGAGCCCGATGCCCAGGCGTCTGAGACCTCGGCGAAGGCGAACTCCTGGCTGGACCACAGCACGATCTCCGCACCCAACCGGGACAGGTGTGTCGCGCACGTCGCTGCCGCGGCCAGGAAGTCCAGGACGAAGTCGCGGTTGGAGACCGCGTCGATCGAGTTCGGGGAGACCGCGCCGAAGCCCAGGGCATGGGCGACCATTCCGCGGTCGGTCGCGAAGTTCACGCCCGCCAGTGCCCCTGCGCCGAGCGGCAGCTCATCGGTGGAGCCCAGGACGAACTCGAAGCGCCGGGCGTCGCGGCGGAACATCCAGAAGTAGGCGAGCAGGTGGTGCGACAGGTAGACGGGCTGCGCGCGCTGCAGGTGGGTGTAGCCGGGCATCGCCCAGTCGCCGTGCGCGTCGGCGACCTGGACGAGGACGCTCTGCAGGCGCTGGAGCGACTCGATCGTCTGCAGCGCGTGGGCGCGGACGAACAGCGTCATGTCCGTGGCGACCTGGTCGTTGCGCGAGCGCGCGGTATGCAGCTTGCCGCCGACGGGGCCGGCGATCTCGGTCAGCCGCCGCTCGATGGCCATGTGGATGTCCTCGTCGTCGGCCTGGAAGGCAAACGTCCCGGCGTCGAGCTCGTCCGCCACGCGATCCAGCGCCCCGTGGAGCTCGTCGCGATCTCTGTGGCTGATGATCCCGGCCTGGGCGAGCATCGCCGCATGCGCCCGCGATTGCTCGATGTCATAGGGGCCAAGGCGCCAATCGAAGCCGATCGAGGAGTTCAGCCGCCGGAAGATCGGATGCTGGGGCTCGACGAAGCGCGACATGCGGGCATCATGCCGCCAATGCCGGCCATCGTGCGCCCCGCCCGCGTCGAGGATCGAGGCGCCCCTCGCCTGCTCTACCTCTCCGCGCAGCCCTACTACGACGCCTTCGCGGGATCGGCGGCGCGCGCGCAGAAGCTGCTCGCCACGGTCTGGGAGCGGCCGACGCACACGGCCAGCCACGACGCCTGCCACGTCGCGGTGGCGGGCCTGCGCGTGGTCGGGGTTCTCGTGACCTTCCCGGCCGAGGACGGCGACCGGCTCGCGCGCCGCTTCCTTGCCCTCTCGATGCTCCGGCTGCCCGTATGGCACTGGCCGGCGGTGCTGCGGCACCTGCGCGCCTCGGCGGAGGTCATCCCGGTGCCGCCCGAGCGCTCGCTGTACATCGACGCCCTGGCGGTGGACGAGGGGGCCCGGCGGCAGGGGATCGGCACGGCACTGCTGCGCGAGGCGGAGCGGCGCGCGCGAGCGGGCCGTCTGCGCGGGGTCTCGCTCGACACGGGACTCCAGAATCTGGGGGCTCGAGCGCTCTACGAGGCGAACGGCTACGTCGCGCAGGGCGAGCGCCGAGCCCCCGACGAACGGGTCGCGCGCGCCGTCGGGGGCCCGGGCTTTGTTTCCTACTTCAAAGCGCTATCACTGACCCCATGATCGTGTTAGACGGGCTCGTCAAGACCTACGCCACGACCTCCGGGCCGATCGAGGCGGTGCGCGGCGTGAACGTCACGATCGCTCCGGGCGAGACCGTCGCCCTGCTGGGGCCCAACGGCGCCGGCAAGTCGACCACGATCGACATGCTGCTCGGCCTGCAGCGGCCGGACGCGGGAACGGTCACGCTGTTCAGCCGCACCCCGGAGGCGGCAATCTCCGCCGGCATGGTGGGCGCGATGCTGCAGACCGGCTCGCTGATCGAGGGCCTCTCGGTCGCGGAGCTGGTGGCGATGATGGCCTCGCTGTACCCCAACGCGATGGACGTCGACGAGGTCCTGGACCTGACCGGGATCGCAAAGATCGCCGGCCAGCGCACCCAGAAGCTCTCCGGCGGCCAGACCCAGCGCGTGCGCTTCGCCGTCGCGCTGGTGGCCAACCCCGAGCTGCTGGTGCTCGACGAGCCGACCGCCGCCCTGGACGTCCAGGGCCGACGCGACTTCTGGGACACCATGCGCGAGTTCGCCTCCCGCGGCAAGACCATCGTCTTCGCGACGCACTACCTCGAGGAGGCCGACGCCTACGCCGACCGCATCGTCCTGATGGCCCAGGGCCAGGTGGTCGCCGACGGGCCGACCACGGAGATCAAGGCGATGGCCGGCAGCCGGACGATCCGCGCCACGCTGCCCGACGCCGAGCTCGACGAGCTGTCAGAGCTGTCCGGCGTCCTGGCCGCCGAGCGCCACGGGGAGACGATCATCCTCAGCTGCTCGGACTCCGATCGCGCCATCCGCGCGCTGCTCGACAGCTGTCCGGAGGTGCGCGACATCGAGATCGCCGGCGCCGGGCTCGAGCAGGCCTTCCTCCAGCTCACCGCGTCATGACCACCGTCTCCTACACCCGCGCAGAGCTCCTGCGAACGGTCCGCAACCGCCGCTTTTTGATCTTCGCCATCGGCTTCCCGCTCGTGCTGTTCTGGGTGATCGCCGGGCCCCAGTCCGACCGGAAGGACTTCAACGGGTCCGGCGTCTCCGTGGTCCTGTGGTACATGACCTCGATGGCCGCCTACGGGTCGATGATCGCCGTGATGTCGGGGGGCGCGCGCATCTCGCTCGAGCGCCAGGTGGGCTGGACGCGCCAGCTGCGCATCAGCCCGCTGAAGATCCGCACCTACTTCACCACCAAGGTCGGCGTGGCCTACATCACGGCCGTCGCTGTGATGCTCTTGCTCTACGTTTCCGGTTTCGTCCTGGGGGCGCGACTGCCTGCCGGCCGCTGGCTCGAGATGAGCGGGCTGATCCTGCTCGGCCTCGTGCCGTTCGCCGCCCTCGGCATCCTGCTCGGGCACCTGCTCAGCGCGGACACGATGGGCCCGGCGCTCGGCGGCGGCGTCGGCCTGCTGGCGCTGATCAGCGGCTTCTGGTTTCCGATCACGAGCGGCGTGATCCACGACATCGGCCAGTACCTCCCGTCGTGGTGGCTGGTGCAGGCCAGCCACGTGGCCGTCAGCGGGGAGAGCTGGCCGCTGCTGGGCTGGGTCGTGGTGGTCGGGTGGTCCGCCGTGCTCACGCTGGGCGCGGCACGGGCCTACCGGCGCGACACAGCACGTCAGTGATGGCCTCGGTCACCCGGGCGACCTCGCCCTCGGCCATCTGCGGGTAAAACGGCAGCGCGATCGAGCGGGCGGCCATCTCCTCGGCGACGGGGAACTCGCCCTCGCGGTGGCCGAAGCGCTCGCGGTAAAACGAGAACAGGTGGATGGCCGGCAGATAGGGCTTGGCGGCGACGCCGAGCTCGCGCAGGGCGACGATCGTCTCGTCGCGGTCGACGCCGGCCGGCAGCTGCACGACGTAGACGAACCACGAGCGGCGGTCGGCGGGCAGGCGCAGCTCGCAGCCGGCCAGCGCGTGGCGGTACAGCCCTGCGACGCGGGCGCGGTCGGCGAGCATGCCCTCCAGGCGGCCGAGCTGCACGAGCCCGATCGCGCACGCGATGTCGCTCAGGCGGTAGTTGAAGCCGAGGCGGTCGTGGTCGAGCCAGCCCATGTCCGGCGCGCGGCCCTGGTTGCGCTCGGAGTCGACGCGCTCCTTGACGGCCTCGTCGCCCGTGACGACCATCCCGCCCTCGCCCGTCGTCATCTGCTTGTTGGCATAGAAGGCGAAGACGGCGGGGTGGCCGCGCGAGCCCACGGCCGTGCCGTCCTCGTGCACCGCCCCGAGCGCCTCGCAGGCGTCCTCGACGATCGGCAGGCCGAGGCGCTCCATGCCGGGCACGTCGGCCGCCCATCCGAAGATGTGCACGGGCAGCAGCGCACTCGTGCGCGGGGTCACGGCGGCGGCGACCGCGTCTGCCGGGATGCAGAGGGTGTCCGGGTCGATGTCGACGAAGACCGGCCGCGCGCGCTCGTAGAGGACCACGTTCGCCGAGGCGACGAAGGAGAACGGCGACGTGATGACCTCCTCGCCCTCCTGCACGCCGGCGGCGCGCAGGGCGAGGTGCAGGCCGGCGGTGCCGCTGGAGACCGCGCTGGCGTGCACGCCCGCGCCGATGCGCTCCGCGAAGGCGCGCTCGAAGGCGCCGACCTTCGGGCCGAGCGAGAGCTGGCCCGAGGCCAGCACCTCGGCGACAGCCGCCGCTTCCTCGGAGCCGAGGACGGGGCGCGCCATGGGGACCGGCTCCGTCACGCGGGCGCGGCGGCGTCCCGGCTGTGCGACCGGCGACCGGGGAGCATGCCGGCCTCCAGCGAGTCCACCAGCGCGTCCCACGACGCCTCGATCACGTTCTCGTGGACGCCGATCGCCCCCCACGTGTGCACGCCGTCGGACGCGTCGAGCAGCACGCGGGTCGTCGCGCCGGTGGCCTTCCACTCGTCCAGGATGCGGACCTTGTAGTTGACGAGTCGGATGTCGCGCAGGTGCGGGTGGCGCTCGCCGATCGCCTCACGCAGGGCGCGGTCGAGCGCGTGGACGGGGCCATTGCCCTCGGCGGTGCGCACGTAGCGCTCGCCCTCGACCCAGATCTTGATCGTCGCCTCGGTGGAGACCCGGCCATCCTCGCGCTTCTCGGCGATCACCCGCCAGGACTCCAGGCGGAACAGCGGCTCGTACTCCCCCGTCTCCTTGCGGATCAGCAGGTCAAAGGAGCCGTCGGCGGCCTCGAAGTGGTAGCCCTCGTGCTCGAGCGCCTTGATGCGATCGGCCACGCGGGCCGCGCCGGCGTCGCTGAGCTCGGTGCCCGTCCGCTCGGCCCGGGAGAGGACGGTGCCCCTGCCCGAGAGCTCGGAGATGAGGATCTCGCGGGCGTTGCCGACGGCGCCCGGATCGACGTGCTCGAAGGTCGCCGGGTCGGCGTTGACGCCGGCGACGTGCAGGCCGCCCTTGTGCGCGAAGGCGTTGGCGCCGACGTAGGGGCGGTTGGCGTCGGGCTGCAGGTTGAGCAGCTCGTCGAGCAGGTGGGAGGCCTCGGTCAGCGCGCCGAGCGCCGGGATGCAGGCGTGGCCGAGCTTGAGCTGCAGGTTGGGGACGATCGTGACGAGGTTCGCGTTGCCGCAGCGCTCGCCGTAGCCGTTCATCGTCCCCTGGACCATGCCGGCGCCCTCGAGCACCGCGGCGATCGTGCTGGCGACGCCGCAGCCGGCGTCGTCGTGGCAGTGGATGCCGACGCCCGTGCCGAGCGCGGCGACGACCGCGCGGGTCGCCGCGGCGATCTCGTGCGGCATGCGGCCGCCGTTGGTGTCGCACAGGGTGACCCAGTCCGCGCCGGCGTCGGCGGCGGCGCGGGCGCAGCGCAGCGCGTACGCCGGGTCGTCGGCGTAGCCGTCGAAGAAGTGCTCGGCGTCGTAGACGACACGCTTGCCCTGGGCGGCGAGGAAGGCGACCGAGTCCGCGATCATGCGCAGGTTCTCGTCGCGGTCCACCTTGACGACCTTCTCCAGGTGCAGCGACCACGACTTGCCCACGAGCGTCGTCACCGGTGCGAAGCAGTCGGCGAGCAGGCGCAGGCCCGGGTCCTTCTCCGCGGCCACGTCGCGGCGCCGGGTCATCCCGAACGCCGCGATCTGCGCGCTGGCGAAGGTCTCCGAGGCCAGCAGGCCGAAGAACTCCTCCTCCTTGGGGTTCGACGCGGGGAAGCCCGCCTCGATCACCTGCAGGCCGAGGCCGTCGAGCACGTGGGCGACGCGCAGCTTCTCCCCGGCCGAGAGCGACATCCCCTCACCCTGCATCCCGTCACGGAGGGTGCAGTCGTAGACGATCACGTCGCGCGGGCCGGGGCTTCCACGAGGTCGTTCCACTCCGCGTAGGCCTCCGCGCGGCCGTGCAGGACGTCCTCGAAGAGCTGCTGGACCTCGCGGGTGACCGGCCCGGGCTCGCCGGGGCCGACCGCGTGGTCATCGACCTCGCGGATCGGCGTCAGCTCGGCCGCCGTGCCGGTCATGAACAGCTCGTCGGCCATGTAGAGCTCGCCGCGGGCGATGTCGCGCTCCTCGAGCGTGTAGCCGAGGTCGCGGACGATCTGGATGACGGCGTGGCGGTTGATGCCCCCGAGGATGTCCGACGTGAAGTGCGGCGTGGAGATCACGCCGTCCTTGACCAGGAACAGGTTCTCCCCGGTGCCTTCGGAGACCATGCCGCGGGCGTCGAGCAGGATGCCCTCCTCGTAGCCGCACTTGTCGGCCTCCACCTTCGCAAGGATCGAGTTGAGGTACTGGCCGGTGGCCTTGGCGGCCGGGATGACGCTGCCGGAGTCCACGCGCCGCCAGCTCGACACGCGGGCGCGGACACCCTTCTGCTTGCCCTCGTCGCCGAGGTAGGAGCCCCACTCCCACGTCGCGATGCAGACCTCTACGGGGGAGTTGAGCGGGTACAGCCCCATCGGCCCGGCGCCGCGGAACACGAGCGGGCGGATGTAGCAGGCCTTAAAGCCGTTGCGCACGATCAGCTCGTCGGTGACCGCCCTGAGCTCCTCCCGCGTGTAGGGGATGTCCATGAAGTACATCTTGGCGCTCTGAAAGAGCCGGTCCAGGTGGGCCTTGTGGCGGAACACCGCGGTGCCCTTCGGGGTCTCGTAGGCGCGGATGCCCTCGAAGACGCCGGTCCCGTAGTGCAGGGCGTGCGTGAGTACGGAGACCTTCGCGTCCTCGAAGGCGACGAATTCCCCGTTCATCCACACGCAATCTGCTGAGACCACCGCTCTGAGCTCCCCAGGTTGAAGGTCAAGCGAGTGTACCGCCGGCCGTCAGCAGGTTGCTCCCCTTCAAAGACGCCGCAGAACCGCGTCGACGGCGTCGGCCGTCGTGGCGCTGCCACCGAGGTCCGCGGTGCGCAGGCCATCGTCGAGCGCGGCCTCGACCGCGAGCTCGACCTGGGTGGCCTCGGATTCGAGGCCGAAGCCGTGGCGGAGCATCAGGGCGGCGGAGAGGATCATGGCGAGCGGGTTGGCGATGCCCTGCCCCGCGATGTCCGGCGCCGAGCCGTGGACGGGCTCGAAGAGGCCCGGGCCGTCGCCGCCGATCGAGGCGCTCGGGAGCAGGCCGATTGAGCCGGTGAGGATCGAGGCCTCGTCGCTGAGGATGTCGCCGAACATGTTCTCGGTGAGGATCACGTCGAAGTGGCGCGGCGCGGTGACGAGCTGCATCGCCGCGTTGTCGACGAGCAGGTGCTGGAGCTCGATGTGCGGGAACTCATGCGAGTGCAGCTCGGTCACGACCGTGCGCCACAGGCGCGACGTGGCGAGCACGTTGGCCTTGTCGACGCTCGTGACGCGCGAGCGGGCCGCATCGAAGGCGACACGGGCGATGCGCTCGACCTCCTCGCGGGAGTAGGAGCACAGGTCGGAGGCGTGCTCGGTCCCCTCCTGCTTGTCGCCGAAGTAGATGCCGCCGGTGAGCTCGCGCACGACGAGCAGGTCGACGCCCTCGACGTCGCGCAGCGGCGACGCGCCGGCCAGGGCGGCGATCGCGCGCACCGGGCGCAGGTTGGCGAAGAGCCCGAGCGCCCTGCGGATCCCCAGCAGCCCCTGCTCCGGCCGCGGCCCGCCTCCGTCCCATCTCGGGCCGCCGACGGCGCCGAGCAGCACGGCATCGGCAGCCCGGCACGCCTCGAGCGTCTCGTCGGTGAGGGCCGTGCCGTGCGCGTCGATCGACGCGCCGCCGAACAGGTGCTCGGAGAACGCAAACCCGGGCGCGACCGCGTCGAGCACGCGGAGGGCGGCCGGCATGATCTCCGGCCCGATCCCGTCGCCGGGCAGGGTGACGATCACAGCGCCGTCGTCACGGGGCCGACCCGCTCTCGCTCGGACTCGTAGGCCGCGATCGCGTCGCCCTGCTGCAGGGTCAGCGCGATGTCGTCGAGCCCGTTCAGGAGCCGGTGCCGGCGCTCCGCCTCGATCTCGAACGGCACCACCCGGCCGTCGAAGCGCACCTCGAGCGCCTCGAGGTCGACCTCGGCCTCGGCGGCCCCCATCAGCGCGCGCACGTCGTCCTCCGGTATGCGCACGGGCAGCAGCCCGATCTTCAGGCAGTTGGAGAAGAAGATGTCCGCGAAGCTCGAGGACACGATCGCCTTGAAGCCGTAGTCCTCCAGCGCCCACGGGGCGTGCTCGCGCGAGGAGCCGCCGCCGAAGTTCGGCCCGGCGGCGAGGATCGGGTTGGGCGGGAGGTCCCAGCCCTCCCCGTTGCGCCACTCCCAGAACAGGAACTCGCCGAAGCCCGTGCGCTCGACGCGCTTGAGGAACTTCGCGGGGATGATCTGGTCGGTGTCCACGTCGGCGCGGTCGAGCACCGACACCGGGCCTTTGATCTGCTTGACGGGCTCCATGGGTTACCTCCGCGGGGCATCCGGCCCCGCCACGATCGATGCGGCCCCATCCCGGGGACCGTCCCAGGACCTGATGTCGACGAAGCGGCCCTCGATCGCGGCCGCGGCCGCCATCTGGGGCGAGACGAGGTGCGTGCGGCCGCCGCGGCCCTGGCGCCCCTCGAAGTTGCGGTTCGAGGTCGACGCGCAGCGCTCGCCGGCGGCCAGCGTGTCCTCGTTCATGCCGAGGCACATCGAGCAGCCGGCGGTGCGCCACTCGAACCCGGCGGCGCGGAACGTCTCGTGCAGGCCCTCGGCCTCTGCCTCGCGACGGACGGCGTCAGAGCCCGGGACGACCATCGCCCGCACGTCCGGATGCACGGTGCGCGAGCCGAGCATCGACGCGGCGGCGCGCAGGTCGCCGATGCGCCCGTTGGTGCACGAGCCGATGAAGACGCGGTCGAGCGTGATCTCCTCGATCGGCGTGCCCGGCTCGAGCGCCATGTAGGTCAGGGCGCGGTTTTCGGACTCCGAGGTCGGCTGCGGCACGGCGCCCTTGACCGGCACGACCTGCGCCGGCGTGGTGCCCCAGGACACGAGCGGTGAGAGCTCGCCGGCGTCCACCACGAGCTCCCTGTCGAAGCTCGCGCCCTCGTCCGTGCGCAGGGCTCGCCACTGCGCGATCGCGGCGTCGAGGTCCTGCGGCGCACCCGGCCGGCCGCGCATCCACGCGAAGGTCGTCTCGTCCGGCGCGATCATCCCCGCCCGGCCGCCGCCCTCGATCGTCATGTTGCAGATCGTCATGCGGCCCTCCATCGAGAGCCCCTCGATCGCCGGCCCGGCGAACTCGACCGCGTGGCCGGCGGCGCCGCCCGTGCCCATCTGCCCGATCGTCCCCAGGATCAGGTCCTTGGCGGTGACGCCGGGACCCGGGATGCCGGTGTAGGTGATGCGCATCGCCTTCGGCTTGGGCTGGGCGAGCGTCTGGGTGGCGAGCACGTGCTCGACCTCGCTGGTGCCGATGCCGAACGCCAGCGCGCCGAAGGCCCCGTGCGTCGCCGTGTGCGAATCGCCGCAGACGATCGTCATGCCCGGCTGGGTGACGCCGAGCTCGGGGCCGATGATGTGCACGATGCCCTGGCGCTCGGAGCCGAGGCTGTAGACCGGGACGCCGAACTCCTCGCAGTTGCGCTCGAGCGTCTCGACCTGCACGCGGGAGAGCGTCTCGCGGATCTTCGCGGCGACCGGCGTGCCGTCCGTGGGCACGTTGTGGTCGGCGGTGGCAAGCGTGCGGTCGGGCCGGCGCAGGGCGCGGCCGGCGAGGCGCAGGCCGTCGAAGGCCTGTGGGCTCGTGACCTCGTGCACGAGGTGCAGGTCGATGAAGAGCAGATCGGGGGCCACCTCGTGGGCGGCCCAGATCTTCTCCAGCAGCGTCGTCGGTGCGTGTGGGCTCATGAGCGGCGCAGCCCCGCCGACAACACGCCGAGCAGGACCGCCTCCTCCTTTGTGGCATTCTCGAAGTGGTGGGGAAGGTCGGCGTCGAAGGTCACGCTGTCGCCCTCGCGCAGGTCGTGCAGGACGCCGTCGCAGGAGAAGGCGACCGCGCCGCGCAGGACGAGTACGGTCTCGCGCGATCCGGGCTCGTGCATCGGCGCGTCGCCCGTGCGCGCGCCGGCTGACAGCGTGTGCCGCGTGACCTCGGCGCGCTGACCCGGCAGCGGCGGCGTGAGGATCTCGTAGGCGTGCCCCCCGCGCCGCCCACCCCGGCGCTCCTCGCGGCGGACCACCGACACGGCGCCGTCCTCGTCGAGGCGCAGTAGCTGGGAGAGGCGCAGCTCCAGGCCGGTCGCGATGCGCGCGGCGACCTGCAGCGTCGGACTCGTCTCCCCGCGCTCGACCTGGCTGAGCATCGGCGCCGAGACGCCGGAGCGCTCGGCGAGGTCGCGCAGCGAGAGCGAGGACGCCTCGCGCAGCGCGCGCATGCGGGGGCCGAGGGCGGGGATGGGGAGCGGCGTGACGGCCATGCCCACGTACGCTATCGCATACGAGCGACTGTTACTAGAGTCGGAAGGCGATGCCTCGGCCGGTCCGCTCCCTCCCCGACGTGCTCGTGCTGGGCGCCGGTGGGACGCTGGGTATCGCGTGGCTGCGCGGCGTGATCACCGGGCTCGAAGAGGCCGCCGCCCTCGACCTGCGCCAGTGCGAGTACTTCGTCGGGACGTCGGCCGGCGCGTACGTCGCCGCCTACCTGGCCGCCGGGCGCAGCGCCGGCGCCGACGGGGCCGACCCGGGCGAGGTGCCCGACGCGTCCGCCGAGCCGCGGATCTCCGACGAGCCGGCCGAGCCGGGCCGCCTGCGCCGGCTCGCGGGCGGCGGCGGGCGCCTGGCCGCGGCCGTCACGGCCCCGGTGGTGCCGCTCGCCCTGCGCGCGACCCGCCCCGGCGGAGCCGTCGCACGCGCCGCGCTGCTGCGCGCCGCGCCGCGCCGCGAGGGGCGCAACCTCGACCTCGGCCCCTACATCGCCGAGCTCGGCGGCTTCGACGGCCGGCTGCGGGTACCGGTCGTGGACCGCGCGAACGGCAATCGCGTCATCTTCGGCTCACCCGGCGCCCCCACGGCCACCGTCGCCGAGGCCGTGCTGGCCTCGTGCTCGGTCCCCTGGCTGTTCGCGCCCGTGGCGATCGGCGGCCGCGAGTACGTCGACGGGGGCGTGTGGAGCATGTCCAACCTCGACGCCGCGCCGGCCGGGCGGCAGTCCGAGGTGCTCGCGCTGCTGCCGACCTTCGGCCGCGGCGTCGGCCACGGGCCCGCCGGGCTCCTGCGCGCCGCCGGCCAGGCCGCCGGCCTCGCGGAGCTGCAGGTGCTGCGCGCCCGCGGGTCGCGGACGCGCATCGTGGCGCCGGACGCGGCCTCGATCGACGCCATGGGCCCGAACCTCATGGACGGCGCCCACCGCACGTACGTCATCGCCGCCGCGCGTGCCCAAGGCCGGCGCCTAGGCACGGCGGCCGCCGCGGCCTAGGGCGTAGCGGCCGGCTCGATCTCCTTCGCCGCCTCGCGCTCGATGCGGCGCTCGCAGTTGGCCAGCGCGCGCACGTAGGCGAGCGCCGCCGCCTCGATGATGTCGGTCGAGACGCCCTGCCCGGAGGCCGACTCGCCCGCGAGCTCGAGCACGACGCTGGCCTCCCCGAGCGCGTCCTGGCCGTCCGTGACCGAGTCGATGCGGAAGTCGCGCAGCTTGGCGTCACGGCGGGTGGCGGCGTTGATCGCGCGGAAGATCGCGTCGATCGGCCCGTCC
Source organism: Solirubrobacterales bacterium (assembly GCA_038318085.1). GTDB lineage: Bacteria > Actinomycetota > Thermoleophilia > Solirubrobacterales > Solirubrobacteraceae > DATLGB01. The sequence continues at coordinate 4,297 of JBBQBV010000054.1, read as the reverse complement.
CCGGTGAAGTCGCCGGTCATCGACTCGCTGTCGGCGTTGATCAGGCCGACGCGCGCGTGCGGCGGGCGGCGGCTGGACGCCTCGACCTCGAACCAGTCGAGGGTCCACGGAGCGCCGCCGGCGCCCTCGCGCAGCTCATCGGTGACGAGCGCCTCGAGGTCCATCGCCGTGACCTGCTTCTTGCGGTCGGCGACCTCCTTGAAGCGCTTGAAGGCCTGGTTGAGCACGGCGCCGTCGACCGTGTAGCCGAGCTCCTCGAGCGCCGCGCGCAGGGCGTGGCGGCCGGAGTGCTTGCCCAGCACGATCGAGTTCGCGTCGAGGCCGATCGAGGTCGCGTCCATGATCTCGTAGGTGGAGCGCTCCTTGAGCACGCCGTCCTGGTGGATGCCGGACTCGTGCAGGAACGCGTTGCGGCCTACGATCGCCTTGTTCGGCTGGACGTTGTAGCCGGTCAGGCGCGAGACCAGGCGGCTCGTGCGCGCGATCTCCTGCGTCGTTATGCGCGTGTGGAAGCCGATGTCGGCCTTGCGGGTCTCCAGCAGCATCACGATCTCCTCCAGCGACGCGTTGCCGGCGCGCTCGCCGAGCCCGTTGATGGCGACCTCGACCTGCCGGGCGCCCGCCTGGACGCCGGCGAACGTGTTGGCGACGGCCAGGCCCAGGTCGTCGTGGCAGTGCACGGAGAGGACGACGTCGCGCAGCCCTGGAACGAACTCGTACAGGCGGCCCAGGAAGGCCGCGTACTCCAGCGGCATCGTGTAGCCGACCGTGTCCGGGACGTTGATCGTCGTCGCGCCCTCGTCGATGGCGATCTGGATGACCTCGGCCGTGTACTCGACGTCGGCGCGGGTGGCGTCCATCGGCGAGAACTCGACGTCGTCGACGAAGGACTTGGCGTGGGCGACGGCCGCGCGCGCCTGCGCCTTGACGTCGAAGCGCGTGGACTGCAGCTGGTGCTCGATGTGGATGTCCGACGTCGAGACGAACGTGTGGATGCGCGGTCGCTCCGCGTCGCGTACCGCCTCGGCGGCGCGCTCGATGTCGGCGGCTTGAACGCGCGCGAGCCCCGCGATGATCGGGCCCTCGACCTCCCGGGCGATCGTCTGGACCGCCTCGAAGTCGCCGGGGGAGGCGATCGGGAACCCGGCCTCGATGATGTCCACGCCCAGGCGCGAGAGCTGGTGTGCGATCTCGAGCTTCTCGGTCTTGTTCAGCGAGATGCCTGGCGACTGCTCGCCGTCGCGCAGCGTCGTGTCGAAGATGACGACCCGGTTGGGGTCGGACAGCGGGTTCATCGGATGGCTCCTTGGAGGTCTTGATCCTTTCCTGCTTCGTCCTGGTTCGCGGCTTCAGGCGGCCGCCACGCGCAGCTATTCCCCCCGCGGGGGGAGGAGAAGGAGGAGAATGGAGTCAAGATGGGATGCCATCTGCGCGTCCCAGGCTACCAAGCGCCTAGAAGATCAGGTAGTCGCGCACGAGCAATTCCAGCTCGCGGTTCTCGAAGAGCAGCGCGAGCAGCGCGGCCTGGAGATCGTCGCCGTGCTCGCGAACGCGGGCGAACAGCGGCGAGGCCTGCGCGGCCTCCTCCGACAGCGACGCCAGCTCGGCGCGCCGGACCGGGTCGTCGAGCATCTCCAGGAAGGCGCTGTAGGCGCGCAGGGCGCGGGCGCCCGCGTCCGCCATCCCGTGGCCGAGGAAGGCGGCCGCGAGGCGGTCCAGCGGCGGCTCGGCCAGCCTCGAGGCGAGGAAGGCGGGCATCTCGGCCGCCGGGAGCGCGTGGCACTCCAGCACGGGCAGCAGCCCGCCCGCGAAGAGCACCTTGCGCGAGAAGCGCAGCTTGGCGTGACGCAGCCCCCACCCCTCCCCCGCCCGGGCGCGGTGCTTGCCCTCGAAGTCGACCGCGATCGTGCGCCAGTAGCGGACGAGGTCGTTGAGCAGGAAGCGCGGCGGGCGGTAGTCGCGCTCGTGGGCGGCCAGGTAGGTGGCCAGCAGCGCTTCGCGCGCCGCGGCGTGCGCGAGGTCCCCGGCGACGGGCACCGACTCGAGCAGGAACAGCATCCGCCGCGTGAGGTTCGTGTTGGTGTCGAGATCGAGCCCGATATTGTCTGTGAGATCGGTCAGCCAGGCGGTGGCGCCGAACAGGCCCTCGGGGCCCGGCGCGGGCCCGCCGAGCACGGCGGCGACCTCGCCCGGCGCGGGCCGCGTGCCGTCGCGGCGCGCGCCGCAGAAGAGCACGATCGCATCGTCGTCGGAGGCGCTCGTGACCTCGCGGCGGCCCCACGACCCGAGCAGGATCACGGACGCGTCCGGATCCAGCCGGACGCCGCTCAGGCGCTCGCGGCGCTCGGCCAGCCCCGCGGCGGTGCGTGCGCGCGCGGCGGCGATGGGCGCGAACGCCTCACCGGTCTGATCGGCGAGGGCCTCCACGGACACGGTCTGGACGCTACAGGTGGGGACGCCCGACCCGTCAGGCCGCGAGCGACTCGCCGACGGCGCGCATCGGCAGGCGCCCAGGCATCGCCCAGCGGGCCGGCGGGGTCGCCTCGAGGATCCACGGCACGTCGCGGCAGCGGCTGAGCAGCGGCGCGAAGAGGGCCTCGTCCTCCGGCGTCAGCTCGGTGTGCGAGCCGCCCCGGATCGATGACAGGTGCACCTCGCGCAGCCGGCCGCGGAAGCGGTCCAGCAGCTCGGCGGCCACCCGCAGCGTGGGGTCGATCGTATGGGCGTGCGCGATGTCCAGGCAGAAGCCCGCCTCCGGCACCGCCGCGAACAGCGGCGCCAGCTCGTCGGCCGTGCGGCCGCCGCGCTTGCGGTCGTCCATGTTCTCGAAGACGACGCGCCGCCCCAGCGCGCGATACGGCGCGGGATCCTCGACGCCGTCCGGGTGCACGATCAGCGTGCGGACGTCGAGCGGCAGCGCCAGCAGCGCAGCCACGCGCTCGGCGTCCGCGCTCTCCGCGCCCTTGATCGGCGCGTGCACGCTGACGTGGCGGAACGGCAGCCGCGGCCGCCCGCGCAGGTAGCGCACGAGCCCCGTGAGCTCCTCGGCGCGATGGGCCGCGAGCTCCACCGCATGGGTGGAGACGGCACAGGCCGCGCGCACGAGCCCGGGCCAGTCGTCACCGCGCCCGAGCACGCCGGTGGAGGCGCCCGTCGGGTGGTGGTCGGCGAGGCGTGCGAGCGGGACGGCGATCATCAGGGCCGCAAAACCTAGCCGCCCGGTCGGACGGCATCGGCGGCCGCGAGCAAGAGCTTCGCGGTGGATGCGGGATCGAGCCGACTGGGCGTCGGGAGCGCGGGGATGTCAGGCCCGCGGGCGCGAGCCTCAGAACAGCGCGGGAGCCGGCTCGGGCGGGGTGAGCCCGAGGTGGCGGAAGGCGTGGGGCGTCGCGACGCGGCCGCGCGGGGTGCGCTGCAAGAAGCCGCGCTGGAGCAGGTAGGGCTCGTAGACGTCCTCGATCGTGTCGGCTTCCTCGGCCACGGTGACCGCGAGCGTGGAGAGGCCGACCGGGCCGCCGCCGAAGAGGCCGCAGACCGCCTGCAGCAGCTCGCGGTCCAGGCGGTCCAACCCCTCGTCGTCGACGCCGAGCAGGCGCAGCGCGGCGGCCGCCGTGGTCGCGTCGACGGCGCCCGTGCCGCGGACCTGCGCATAGTCGCGCACGCGCTTGAGCAGGCGGTTGGCCACGCGTGGGGTGCCGCGCGAGCGCTCGGCGATGGCGCGGGCGCCGGGAGCGTCGATGTCGACCTCGAGCACGCGGGCGGAGCGGACCACGATGCGGGCGAGCTCGCCGGGATCGTAGTGCTCGAGGCGGTGCTGGATCCCGAAGCGGTCGCGCAGGGGCGTCGTGAGCAGGCCGGCCCGCGTGGTCGCGCCGACCAGCGTGAAGAACGGCAGCGGCAGGGTCATCACCCGCGCGCCCGCCCCCTGCCCGACGGTGATCGGGAGCTGGCGGTCCTCCATGGCGGGGTAGAAGATCTCCTCCACGGCCCGCGGAAGGCGGTGGATCTCGTCGATGAAGAAGATCGACATCGGCTCCAGCGAGGTCAAGAAGGCGGCGACGTCGCCCTTGCGCTCCAGCGCCGGGCCGCTGGTCATCACGAACGGCACATCGAGCTCGGCGGCGAGGATCTGCGCCAGCGACGTCTTGCCCAGGCCGGGCGGGCCGGCGAGCAGGACGTGGTCGAGCGCCTGCGATCGCGCCTGCGCCGCGCGCAGCGAGATGGTCAGCTGCTCGCGCAGCGTCTCCTGACCGACGAACTCGTCGAGCCGGCGCGGGCGCAGCGTCTGGTCGAGCTC
>JBBQBV010000053.1:0-21976 GCA_038318085.1 Solirubrobacterales bacterium | reverse complement strand
GTGGCGTCGCCGGCGACGCGCACGAGCGAGGGGGCGCAGCTCGCGCTGCCGCTCGAGCTGCCCGAGGCGCCGGAGCTCAAGCCGCTCGAGCCCTGGGAGCGGATGGTCGCCGACTACGCGACGACGGGGGTGACCGCGGGGGCCCACCCGATGGCGCTGGTGCGCGAGGACCTGCCCGCCGACGTGGTCACGTCGGCGGACCTCGAGCGGCTGCGCCACGGCGTGCGGGTGCGCATCGGCGGGCTGGTGGTCGCCCGCCAGCGGCCGGCGACCGCCAACGGCATCGTCTTCATGCTGCTCGAGGACGAGCACGGGACGATCAACCTCGTCGTGCCGCCGGGGACCTACGACCGCGACCGCCTGGTCGTGCGCGGGGAGCCGCTGGTGTTCGCCGAGGGCCGGCTGGAGAAGCATCCGAAGGCGGCCGGGGCGATCAACATCGTCGTCGACGCGCTGCGCCCGCTGGACACGAGCCGCGGGGGCGGCACCGCGGACGTCATCCCGCTGCTGATCGCCGAGGCCGGCGGCCAGGACGCGCTGGCCGACGCCGAGCCGCTGGACCCGTGGGCGCCGGCGCCCGCCGCCGCGGCCGCGGCCGGCGGCGCGGGAGGGCGCCGGGACGCGCGCGACTTCGCCACCGTGGCGCCGCCCGTGCAGAGCTTCGGCTCGGGGCGCAGACGATGACGCGGGCGCCGGCCATGTGACGCCCGCCCGCCGCTCGCAGCGGATAAGGTTCGCACCGCATGGCGGTCCTCGTCTTTCTCTCCTTCTGGATCCTCGTCGCGCTCGGTCTGGTCATGGTCGGCATCCGCTCCGGGCGGCGCTCGCGCTCTGCCCAGGGCGGCACGGCGGCCGGAGGCCGGGCATACTGGTTCGTCGGCTTCGCGGTGATCCTGCTCGGCTTCGGCGCCGGCGTGCCGATCGCTGCGAGCTTCGGCCGCCAGGGCGACAGCCGGCAGGACGCCAAGGCCGACATCGCCAACCTGACGCCCGCCCAGGAGCACGGGCGCGAGCTCTTTCACAAGTACTGCAGCGTCTGCCACACGCTCCAGGCGGCCAGCGCGGTCGCCCAGGTGGGGCCGAACCTCGACATGCTGGCGCCCGCGAAGGGCCTGATCCTCGACGCGCTCGCCAACGGCCGCGCGCGGGGAAACGGCGCGATGGCGAAGGACATCGTGGTCGGCCAGGACGCGCAGGACGTCGCGGACTTCGTGTCCACGGCCGTCGGTTCGGCCAAGAAGTAGGGCTTGGCGGCGGGAGACGGTGCCCTTGCTACCATCCCGCCCGTTCCGCTGAGCTCCGTCCGACCCATGAGCCATTCTGAGTCCGCTATCGCGGGCCTGTATGACCACGAGCAGGAAGTCGCGCTCGACGACGAGCGCCACGCCCCAGACTGGGGTGGGGACGAGCTGTTCGCGAGCACGCCCCGACGCCGCCGGTTCGACCGCGGCTCGCATGTGTCCGACCGGACCGACCGGCCTCGCCTCCGCGAGACGACGGAGCACCCGGTCCCCACCGGCCGCCGCACCGTGACGGTCACGGGCCGTCCCGGCGCCGTCGCGCTGCGCCCGCAGCGTCCGTTCGACGCACCCCCGCGGCGCGCCGCCCGGACCCTGGACGAGCGCATCGGCGCGCGCCCGGACCGCGTCGCGGCGCTGGCGTTCGGCCTCGGGCTGCTGCTGATCGCCATCGCCATCGCCACCGCGCACGGCTGACGGCCGGTGGCGGCGGCCCGTCCGTCGCGCGGCTACACTTACTTCGGGTAACCACCCGATGAGCCCGTCCACGATCCATCCCGGAAGCGCCTGAGCGCATGGCCGTTGCGCGCGTCGCCGTCGCGACCAAGACCCCGCCCGGCGAGTGCTGCCCGGCGCTGCACGAGGCGGTCGAGCTGATCGGCAAGCGCTGGACGGGCGCGATCGTCTACGTGCTGCTGCAGCGGCGCGTGCCGATGCGCTTCTCCGAGGTCGGCCAGGCCGTCCCGCAGCTCTCGGACCGGCTGCTCTCCGAGCGCATGAAGGAGCTCGAGGCACGCGGGATCGTCGAGCGCCACGTCTACGCGGAGTCGCCCGTCCGCGTCGAGTACGAGCTGACCGGCATCGGCCGCGACCTGGCGCCCGCGCTGCGCGAGCTGCGCCGCTGGGGCATGCGCTACCTGGACTGACGGCCCACCGGCCGCGGTACAGCTTGGACGCAGGGACAACGGGCCGATGAGCGCACGCCGTTAGGCTCCGCCGATCGTGAGCCAGCAGACTGAGATGCCCCGCACCGCCGACGAGGTCATGGCCTTCGTGGATGAGCGCGGGATCCGCTTCATCCGCCTCTGGTTCACCGACATCCTCGGGCGGCTGAAGTCCTTCTCGATCAACGCGCTCGAGCTCGAGGACGCGTTCGAGGGTGGCATGGGCTTCGACGGCTCCTCGATCACGGGGTTCAACCCCATCGAGGAGTCCGACATGATCGCGGTGCCCGATCCGACGACGTTCGCGCTGCTGCCCTGGCGGCCGGACGGGGCGGGCGGCGGCGTCGCGCGCATGTTCGCCGACATCCAGACGCCCGAGCGCCAGCCCTACGAGGGAGACCCGCGCCACGTGCTGCGCCGCGCGGAGGAGCGCATGCACGCCATGGGCTTCGAAATCTTCCAGGTCGGCCCTGAGCTCGAGTACTTCTACTTCAAGGACGCCAAGTCGACCGAGGTGCTCGACGAGGGCGGCTACTTCGACCTCACGACGCTCGACGCCGGCTCTGACGTGCGGCGCGACACGGTCCTCGCCCTCGAGCAGCTCGGCATCCACGTGGAGTACTCCCACCACGAGGTCGGGCCGTCCCAGCACGAGATCGACATCCGCTACGCCGACGCGCTGAAGATGGCCGACGACTGCATGACCTACCGCATCACGGTCAAGGAGTACGCCCTGAAGTACGGCTGGCACGCGACCTTCATGCCCAAGCCGCTGTTCGGCGAGAACGGCTCGGGCATGCACACGCACATGTCGCTGTTCCGCGACGGCCGGAACGCGTTCTTCGACGCCGACGACCAGTATTTTCTGTCGAACGTCGGCAAGGCCTTCATCGCCGGCCAGCTGCGCCACGCCCGCGAGATCTGCTCGATCTTCGCCCAGTGGGTGAACTCCTACAAGCGCCTCGTTCCCGGCTACGAGGCGCCCGTCTACTCCGCTTGGAGCCGCCGCAACCGTTCCGCGCTGGTGCGCGTGCCGCTGTATCACCCCGGCAAGGAGGCCGCGACCCGGATGGAGCTGCGCTGCCCAGACCCCGCCTGCAACCCGTACCTGACCTTCGCCGCGCTGCTGCACGCCGGCCTCGACGGGATCGAGAAGGGCTACGAGCTGCCCGAGCCGATGGAGAAGAACCTCTATCACCTGACGCCCGACGAGCGTCGCCGGCTGGGGATCGAGCAGCTGCCTGAGACGCTCGGCGAGGCGATCGAGCTCACCGCGGAGTCCGAGCTGTGCCTGCGCGCGCTCGGCGAGCACGTCTTCAACCGCTACGTCGAGATCAAGCGCTCCGAGTGGGAGGACTACCGCGTCCAGGTCACCCCGTGGGAGCTCGAGCGCTACCTAAGCATCCTCTGAGCCTGAGCCGTCCAGCAGCGCCGCGAGCTCCTCGGGCGCGGTCACCGGGGCCCGGCAGGTGAAGTCCTCGCACACGTAGGCGGCCGCGCGGCCGTCCACCGGCACGCGCCCCTCCAGCAGCGCCACGGCGCTGCCCGGCCCCCCGGCCAGGACGACGTTGGGACGGTGCCGCGAGCGCACCACCTCGACCAGCGGCCCCGCGTCGTCGCCGGCGAAGGCGATCTCGTGCACGGGGGCAGACTGAAAGGCGATCGCCTGCAGCAGGTGCCCGAAGGCCTGCGGGTAGCGGGTGACGGGCTCGGCGAGCGGGCGCGTGACCGTCATGGCCTGTTCGGCGTAGGCGTGCTCGCCGCTGAGCTTGGCCAGGCGCAGCAGCCCGAACGCCACCGCCGACTGGCCGGCCGGGATGGGCGTGTCCTCGAGCTCTTTGCGCCGCGCGATGAGGCGCTCGTGGTCGTGCGCGGTGGAGTAAAAGCCGCCCTGCTCGGGGTCGGCGAAGCGGAAGATCGTCTCGTCGGCGAGGCGGCGGGCGGCGATGAACCAGCGCTCCTCGAAGGTCGCCTCGTAGAGGGTGAGCAGCGCCTCGATCAAGTAGCCGTGGTCCTCCAGGTAGGCGGGCAGGCGCGCCTGGCCGCGGTTGTAGGTGCGCAGCAGGCGACCGCTCGAGTCGCGCATCTCGGAGAGGACGAAGGCGGCGGCCTGCCGCGCGGCGTCGAGGAAGTCCGCGCGACCGAGGACCGCGCCGGCGTCGGCGAGCGCGGAGATGGCCAGCGCGTTCCACGAGGTCAGGCGCTTGTCGTCCAGCGCCGGCCGGACCCGCTGCTCGCGCAGCGCCAGCAGCGTCGCCTTCCACGCGCCCAGCCCGGGCGGGTCGGGCTTCGCGCGCACGAGGATGTTGGCGCCCTCGAAGTTGCCCTCCTGCGTCATGCCGAAGTAGGCGGCGGCGTCCTCGCCGACCGCGTCGCGGACTTCCTCGAGCGACCACACGTAGAACCTGCCCTCGACGCCCTCGGAGTCGGCGTCCAACGAGGAGGCGAAGGCTCCCTCGGGCTGGCGCAGCTCGCGCAGCAGGAACTCGAGCGTCTCCTCGCAGACGCGGCGCAGCAGGGGGTCGCCCGTGGCCTGCCAGCCGTGGAGGTACGCGCGCGCCAGCAGGGCGTTGTCGTAGAGCATCTTCTCGAAGTGGGGGACGACCCAGCGGTCGTCGACCGCGTAGCGCGAGAAGCCGCCCCCGACCTGGTCGTAGATGCCGCCGTTGGCCATCGCGCGCAGCGTGTGGATCGACATCTCCCGCTCGCCGCGGCCGAGCAGGAACTCGACGATCGAGGCGGCGGGGAACTTGGGCGCGCTGCCGAAGCCGCCGTTGGCGGGGTCGTAGGCCTTGCGCAGGTCTGCCAGCGCGCGGTCGAGGACATCGTCGGGGAGCTCGCCTTCGCGCCCGTCCAGGCCGACGGCGCCGCGCAGGCGCTCGATCAGCCGCTCCGAACCCGCGGCGATCTCCGCCTGCTGTGTCTTGAAGGCGGCGGCGACGGCCTCGAGCACCTGGCGCCACGACGGCATCCCGCCGCGCGGCTGCGGCGGGAAATAGGTGCCGGCGTAAAACGGCAGGCCGTCCGGCATCATGAAGGCGTTGAGCGGCCAGCCGCCGTGGCCGGTCATGGCCTGCACGGCGTCCATGTAGATGGCGTCGACGTCCGGGCGCTCCTCGCGGTCGACCTTGACGCAGACGAACAGCTCGTTCATGAGCGTCGCCGTCTCGGGATCCTCGAAGGACTCGCGCTCCATCACATGACACCAATGGCAGGCGGCATAGCCGATCGAGACGAGCAGCGCCTTCTCCTCAAGGCGGGCGCGCGCGAACGCCTGCTCGCCCCACGGCAGCCAGTCGACCGGGTTGTCCGCGTGCTGCAACAGGTAGGGCGAGGTCTCGCCCGCCAGCGCGTTGGCCATCGCGTAGGTTCTAGCCCATGTCCAACCATCGCGAGACCGTCACGGCGCCGGGCGCTCCGGAGGCGGTCGGCCCCTACGCGCACGCCGTGAAGGCCGGCGGCCTGCTGCCGGACTGACCGCGATGGTCACGGCGCAGGATGTCGCGCGCGCCCGGCCGGCAGTCGCCACGATCGCCCGGCGGACGCCGATCCTGACCTCGCGCACGGTCTCCGAGCGCGCGGGCACCCCGGTGGTCCTGAAGGCCGAGAACCTGCAGAGCACCGGCTCCTTCAAGGTCCGCGGGGCGGCGGCGAAGCTCGCGGCGCTCGGCGACGCCGGCGCCGGCGGCGTCGTGTGCGCCTCGGCGGGCAACCACGGCCAGGGCGTCGCGGCGGCCGCCGCGGCGCGCGGGGTGACGTGCGCCGTCTTCGTGCCGGCCGACGCGCCGATCGCGAAGGTCGACGCGATCATGGCCCAGGGTGCGGCGGTCCACCGCCGCGCCGCCGCACTCGCGGAGTGCCTCGACGAGGCCCGCGCGCACGCCGCCGAGCGCGGGCTCGCCTTCGTGCACCCGTTCGACGACGTCGACATCGTCGCGGGGCAGGGCTCCGTCGGCCTCGAGCTGCTCGAGGACGTGCCGGACCTGGGCAAGGTGGTCGTCCCCGTCGGCGGCGGCGGCCTCGCGTCCGGGGTCGCGATCGCGGTCAAGTCCGCCCGGCCGGAGGTCGAGGTCGTCGGCGTCCGCGTGGCCGACTCCAGCCTGACGATCGCCGACGGGATCGCCGTCAAGCATCCGGGGGAGATCACGCAGCCGCTGCTGGAGCGCTGGCTCGACGACCTCGTCACGGTCGGAGAGGACGAGATCGCCGAGGCGATGTTCCTCTGCCTGGAGCGGGCCAAGCTGGTGGTGGAGGGCGCGGGCGCCGTCGGCGTCGCCGCCCTGCTGAGCCGGCGCACGCCGCCCGCCAGCCGCGGCACGACCGTGGCGATCCTCTCCGGCGGCAACGTCGACGCCGGGCTGCTGGCCGCCGTCGCGCGCCGCCACGAGTCCACCGAGGGCCGGCGCCTGGTCGTGATGACGCGCGTCCCCGACCGGCCCGGCGCGCTCGTAACGATGCTCGAGCACGTGGCGGCGACGGGCTCGAACATCGTCGACGTCTCCCACGTGCGCGAGGGCGTCGCCCTGCACGTGCGCGAGACGGCGGTCGAGCTCGTGCTCGAGACGCGCGGGCGCGAGCACGCCGACGCCGTCCGGGCGGCCCTCGCGGAGGGCGGCTACGCGACCGACGTGCTCAGCTGAGGCCGAGGCCCGCGAGCACGCGCTCGGTGGCAGTGAGGTGCTCGCGCAGCGCGTCCCGGGCGCCGCCCGCGTCCCCGCGCACGAGCGCCTCCACGACGCGGCGATGTTCGTCGTCGGAGCCTGCGAGCGCGCTCACGGGCGGCGCGAGGCGGTCGAAGAGGTCCGAGAGCTCTCCCTGGACCCGGGTCATCGCGACCACGAGCCGATCGCTCGCGGTGGCCTCGGCCAGACGCAGGTGAAAGATCGCGTCGGCCCGGCGGAATGCCGCCCAGTCGCCGGCGTCCGCCTGCTCGCCGAAGGCGTCCGCGGCCGCGCTGAGCCGCGCCCGGGCACCGTTGGTGACGCGCTCGGCGGCGAGCTGGACGGTCCCGAGCTCGAGCGCCATGCGCCAGTCCAGCAGGGCCCGGCAGTGCTCGAGCGGGTAGGGCTTTGCAGAGGCCAGCGGCGGCTCCGCGGCGACGAAGGTCCCGCCGGTCCGGCCCCGCACGGCGACGAGGTGGCCGGTCTCGGTCAGCGTCGCGAGGCTCTGGCGCAGGGTCGAGCGCGAGATGCCGAGCTGCTCGGCCAGCTCGCGCTCCGGGGGAAGCCGCGTTCCGGGGCCCAAGATGCCGATCCGGATCGCGGTCCCGAGGCGCCCGACCGTCTCCGCGCAGGTGCTCGGAGCGGCGACGGGGTCGAAGACAGAGCTGGTCGAGGCGTGGACCACAACCACCACAACGAGGCCGACGGCGGAAGTCTGGCGGTGGTGGCGTCAACATTCGTCCGGTGACGCCGTCATCGCTCTCCCCGCAGCGCGGCGCGGCGGACCTTGCCCGAGCTGGTCTTGGGCAGCTCCCCCGCGAAGTCGACGATGCGGGGGTACTTGTACGGGGCCGTCTCGGCCTTGACGTGCGCCTGGAGCTCGGCGACGAGGGCGCCGGAGGGCGCAAACCCGTCGCGCAGGACCACCACGGCGCGGACGACCGCGCCGCGCTCGTCGTCGGGGGCCGCCACGACCGCGGCCTCCGCGACGGCCGCGTGGGCCACGAGGCTCGACTCCACCTCGAAGGGCCCGATGCGGTAGCCCCCCGAGATGATCACGTCGTCGGAGCGCCCCTCGAAGTACAAATAGCCGTCCGCGTCGACGGTGACCCGGTCGCCGGTGTGCCACGGGTGCTCGGCCTGCCCGCCCGGCAAGTCGCCGAGGTAGCCCAGGAAGAAGGTCGGGTCGGTCCGAGGGTCGGTGAGCACGAGCTCGCCGTCGACCACGTCGAGCGCGATGCCCGGCAGCGGGCGCCCCATCGAGCCCGGAACGGGTCGCGACCCCGCCAGGTGTCCCGTGAGCTGGCCCGTCTCGGTCTGCCCGTAGCCGTCGCGGACCCAGACGCCGGTCGCCTCGTGCCAGGCGCGCATCACCTCGGGGTTCAGCGCCTCGCCTGCGGCGACGAGCCCCTTGAGCGCGGGCAGGCGGCGCAGCTCGGTGCGCTTGGCCAGCACGCGGTACTCCGTCGGGGCCATGCACAGGACGTCCACGGCCTCGCGCTCGAGGAGCTCGAGGCGCTCGGCGGGGTCGAAGCGCGCGTCGTGCAGGACCGCGGCGGCGCGCTGCAGCCACGGGGCGACGAAGACGTTGCGAGCCGACTTCGACCAGCCGCTGGCCGCCGTGCACCAGACCAGCGCCCCCGCGTGGGGCGCCAGCCAGCGCTCGGCCTGCAGCCGCTGGCCGGGCAGGTAGCGCTGGCCGTGCATGACGGCCTTGGGCTCGCCGGCGGTCCCGGAGGTGAAGGTGACCAGACACGGGTCGTCGGCGCCGAGGTCCGCAGCGAGGGGTGCGGGGCCCTCGTCCTCCCACAGCGTCGGGCCGCGCCAGCCCGCCTGCGCGAGCACGGTGGCGTTGCGCGGGTCGACGACGACGGCCGCCGGCTGCGTGACCGCCAGCCGCAGGCGCAGGTCCTTCGCACGCAGCTGCTCGTTGCACGGCAACGCGACGTAGCCCTGACGGAAGCAGGCGACCATGGCCAGCACCCACTGCGGGCGGTTGCCCACCAGGGTGAGCACGACGTCGCCGCGCCGGACACCCGCCGCATGCAGCGCGCCGGCGCAGCGGCCCGCGCCCTCGGCGACCTCCCCGAACGTCCATGCGCGGCGCGTCCCGCAGCGGTCGAGCTCGAGCAGGGCGCGCGCGCCGGCATCAGCGGCCTCGACGACGTCGGTGGCGAAGTTCACGCGGTCACGGCCCACAGCCGCCAGAGGCCCGGGACACCGCGCAGCTCCTGCTCGCCGCGGGCCTCGAAGCGCAGCTCGGAGCCCACCACGAGGTCCTTGACCGTGCTGGAGACCACGACCTCACGCGCTCCTGCGGTGGCCATGACCCGCGCGGCGATGTGGACCGCCATGCCGCCGACGTCGTCCCCGATGACTTCACATTCACCCGTGTGCAATCCCGCCCGGACCTCGAGGCCCAGGCCCGCCACCTCGGCGCAGATGCCGCTCGCCGCGCGGATCGCTCGCGCGGGGCCGTCGAAGGTGGCCAGGTAGCCGTCGCCGACGCTCTTGATCGCCCGGCCGCGGTGGCGCGCGAGCTGGGCGAGCACGAGGCTGGCGTGCTGCTCGAGCAGCGACCGCCAGCGCGCGTCGCCCAGCTCCGCGGCGCGCTCGGTGGAGCCGACGATGTCGGTGAACAGCACGGTGGCCAGCACGCGGTCGGCCTCGTGCTCGCGCCGCCCGCCCGTGATGAACTCCTCGATCTCGCCGGCGACGGCCTCGCTGTCGCCCACGAACGGCAGGGAGTCGGCGCCCTCCAGGACGCAGAGCCGCGCGCGCGGGATGTGGTCGGCCAGGTACTGGGAGTGGCGCGGGTTGATGTTGGCATCGTCGCGGCGGTGCAGGACCAGCGTCGGCGCCTGGATGCTCGCGAGCACGGGGCGCACGTCGACGGCGCCGTTGACCTCGTTGACCCGGCGCGCGTAGCGCGGATCCATGGCGAGCCGCTGCAGGCGCGCGATCCAGTCCGACAGTCGCCGGTCCCCCTTGTACCCGGGGGCGAAGCCGTCGGCGAGCAGCGTCCCGACGCCCCAGTCCTCCTCGAGGGCGTCCATGACCTTCGCGCGCAGATCGGGCGGCAGCGCCCAGTCGTAGTCCGGCGCCCAGGTCATGCGGGCGAAGGACGCATACAGGACGAGCGCCGCCACCCGGTCGGGAGCCGAGGCGGCGAACAGCATCGCCATCGGGCCGCCCTCGTAGAGCGCGCAGACCGTCGCGCGCTGCGATCCGGCGGCGTCGAGCACCGCGTGGACGTCGTCGATCTGCTCCTCGAGCGGGGCGGGCGTCTCCAGCCGCTCGGACATCCCCGAGCCGCGGCGGTCGTAGAGGATCAGCCGGGAGAAGGAGGCCAGACGGGTGAAGAACCCCATGACCGTCGGGTGGTCCCAGATGTGCTCCATCGCCGACACCGTCTGGGGGACGTAGAGCAGGTCGATCGGGCCGTCTCCGATCGCGCTCCAGGCGATCCGGCACCCGTCGCGGGCCGTGGCGTAGCGCGTCTGCACAGGCACGTGCGGGAGCCTATTCGAGGCTCCCCAGGGCGATCTTCAGAGGCGCTTGGTGTGCGTCCGGGCGCTGATGCGCCGGCAGTCGCGGTAGGTGCGGGTGCTCGTGCGCTCGATGCGCTTCGAGCTGAGCGTGATGACCTTGACGGTCGTGGTCCCGGCCCTGGAGAGCTTCGCCGCGATGTCGACCCGGAAGGCCTTCAGCGCCTTGCCGCGGCGGTTGACCAGCCGCTTGCCGGCGACGGTGACCCGCGCGCGGCGCAGCCTGGCGTGCGCCGGCCGCCGCACGCGGAAGGCGAGGCCCGGCCTCCCGGTGCAGCTGGTGGCGTCCGGCGCCGGCGTCGGCGCGCCGGGATCCGCGGTGCCCGTCGCGTAGGCCTCCGGCACGTAGCGGGCGACGAAGGCCTTGACCGAGCCCTCGGCGACCCGGCCGTAGACGCCCGGCTTGCCCGCCTGCGCACAGCCCTCGCCGTAGCTGGTCGAGCCGACCAGGCGCAGCGTGTCGCCGGCGAGCGGCGCGAGCAGGGGGCCGCCCGAGTCGCCCTGGCAGGTGTCGACGCCGCCCTGTGGATAGCCGGCGCAGACGGCGGTCCTGGGATCGAAGGCGTTGCCGAGCACCGGCGTGGCGTCGTTGTAGGCCCTCGAGCAGTCGGCGTCGGCAACGATCGGCACCTTGGCGACCTGCAGCGTGTCGGGTGTGGGGCCGCCGGAGGCGGTGGTGCCGAACCCGGCGATCGTCATCGTGTCGCCCGGCTCCCAGATCGAGCGCTCCCCGGGCGCGGCGATCTGCAGCGGCGTGATGTCAGACGGCGCCGACAGCTCGAGCAGCGAGACGTCTGACCCCGTGCCGTTGATGATCAGGTAGTTCGGATCGTGGTGGACCGCCTTGACCGTGTGCGTCTCGCCGCCCTCGCCGTCGGCCTTCACGGTCCCGAGCGTCAGCGTGTACGCCGACGGCGGGTAGTCCAGCGGCGTGCCGCCGAGCTCGCCGGTCAGCGACGCGCAGTGCCCGGCGGTCATCACCCAGCCCTTGGCGATCAGAGTGCCCGTGCAGCCGAAGGTGCCGGCCACGGTGATGTTCGCGACGTACGGCAGGCCGCCGGCGGGCACGGGCTGCCCCCCGACGATGGCCGACGCGGACGGAGCCCAACACAACGCGACCGCGACGGCGGCCAGGACGGGGGAGAGTCGGCGCATGTCGGCATGCAACGTAGCCGGACGCCGGGACTTGCCCGCTTTCGGGTCCGGCCGCGGACACGGAGGTATCCTGCGTGCAATGGCCGCGACGACATCCGCCTTCTATGACAAGACCGACGAGCAGCGCGCGATCATCGAGATGGTCCGCCAGTTCGTCGACGAGCAGATCCTGCCCAACGCCGAGTACTACGACGCCCACGACGAGTTCCCGGAGCCGATCGTCGAGCAGATGAAGGAGCTCGGCCTCTTCGGGGTCACGATCCCCGAGGAGTACGGCGGCATGGGGCTCGATCTGACGACCTACACGATGATCGTCGAGGAGCTCTCCCGCGGCTGGATCTCGATCTCCGGCGTCGTGAACACCCATTTCATCGGCTCCTACTTGCTGATGAAGTTCGGCTCCGACGAGCAGAAGGACCGGCTGCTGCCGAGGATGGCCACGGGCGAGCTGCGCGCCGCCTTCTCGCTCTCCGAGCCCGAGCTGGGCTCCGACGTCCAGGCCATCAAGACCTCCGCCAAAAAGCTCGAGGACGGCGCCTACGAGATCAACGGCCAGAAGATGTGGGTCACCAACGGCCTGCGCTCGGGCATCGTCTTCACGCTCGTGAAGTCCGACCGCGACGCCTCACCGCCCTACAAGGGCATGACGTGCTTCGTCTGCGAGAAGGAGCCGGGCGCCGCGGAGAACACCGGCGCGTTCGCCGGCCTCCACGTCCCGCCCCCGATCAAGAAGATGGGCTACAAGGGCGTCGAGTCCACCGAGCTGGTCTTCGACGGCTACAAGTGCCCGGCCGACATGATCCTCGGCGGCGAGGACGCGGGTCTGAACCAGGGCTTCGGCCAGATGATGGACGCGCTGGAGGTCGGCCGCGTCAACGTCGCCGCCCGCGGCGTCGGCATCGCCCAGCGCGCGCTCGAGCTGGCGCTCGTCTACGCTCAGCAGCGCAAGGCCTTCGGCAAGCCGATCGCCGAGCACCAGGCGATCCAGTTCAAGCTCGCCGACATGGCGACCAAGATCGAGGCCGCCCGCCTGGTCACGCTCAAGGCCGCTCGCATGAAGGACGCCGGCGAGCGCTCGGACCTCGAGGCCGGGATGGCCAAGCTCCTGGCCTCCGAGACCGGCAAGGAGTGCGTCGAGGACAGCTTTCGCATCCACGGCGGCTACGGCTACTCCAAGGAGTACGAGATCGAGCGCCTGTACCGCGACGCGCCGCTGCTGTTGATCGGCGAGGGCACCTCGGAGATCCAGCGCATGGTCATCGGCAAGAAGCTCCTGCAGCGGCACAAGGTTTGACTTCGCCCGACACCAAGCTGCTCGTCGAGAAGGCGCTCGGCGACTTCGTGAGACTCGTCCCGGCCCTCGCCGGGCTCAAGCTCGTCGCCGAGCTCGAGCTGCGCGGGCGCGGCGACGTCCAGCTCTACCGGGTCGAGATGCCGGGTCCGCGGATCACCAAGGACATCGCCTCCGACGCCAAGGTCCGCCTCTCCATCCCGCGCTCGCACTTCAACGAGCTTGTCGAGAACCCCACCCTGCGCCATTGGCGCGAGGCCTTCGAGTCCGGCCACGCGCGCGCCATGGGCCCGCCGCAGACGCTCAAGCTCATCGAGCAGGTCGTGCGCAAGCAGGAGGAGCGCGACCGCACCCGCAAGCCGCGTTCGGGCAACCGCGCCAAGCGGTCTTCGACCGCGGGCTCGTAGGCGCCGGACTCAGTCGCCGGCGGTCGCGCGCTTGGGCGCGACCTTGAGGGCGAACTTCGACGGGGCCGACTCGACGACGGGGTTGTCGATCTGGCCGAGCCGGTCGATCAGCTTGATCCACTGGGCGGGCTCCAGGATCGCGTTGGCCCGCTGGGACGCGCGGGAGTTGGTGCCGTAGAGCGGGCGGAAGCCGACGTGGATGTGATCGTTGTGGTCGGCCATCGCGAGGGTGTTGTCGGCACCGTCGAAGGTCATGAGGCTGATGATCTGGTGCGGCTGCATCGTGCCCTGCAGGGTCAGCAGGCGCTGGATGGTCATCTCGGTGATCGAGCCGGCTCCCTGGTGCCCGATGATCGGGGTGCCGTTGACGGCGGCGATGTCGACGGCGTTGCCCGAGGAGTGCTCGGAGACGTTGCCCGAGGCGGTCAGGAAGCCGTGGCCGCACTCCAGCGCGGAGACGGAGGGCTTGAGGCCCGAGGCCGCGAGGAACTCCACCGTGGCCAGGACGCGGCGGTCGATCAGCCCGAGGCGGACGTCGCGGCGTCCGCAGGAGTAGAGGTCGATGCGCGGGTTGGCGAGCACGTGGGCCTGCAGCGCCTGCTTGCTCATCAGCAGGATCTGGCCGATCGAGGCCTGCTTGGCGTCAGGGCCGACGAAGGGGTTGCGGCCGGCGGCGCGGTAGATCGCGGTGGACTCGAGCAGCTTCCAGCCGTCGAGGATCGGCTTCGGGTCGATGCGCGGAGCGCCGCGGCCCGCCGGGCGGATCTCGAAGGACAGGCGGGGGGCCTTCCTTTTGTCGGTCTTGCCGATCCGGCCGAGGATGGTGCCGCCGATGATCTTCGCGCCCTTGCGCATGCGCTTGGCGACGTAGTCGCGCTTGTTGAGCTTCAGCGCCGCGCCGGTCCTGGGCTGGTAGCCGTTGAGGGCGAGCTGGAGGTCGCCGCCGGAGGCCGCGGCCCTCGGGCGCCCGGGGTGCGCGAAGATGCGGCTCTTGGAGATCGCGGCGGCGACGGGATCGGGGGGGGCGGGGGCGGGGACGGCGGGCTTGACGACGCGCGTCTTGTGAGCCTTATGGGCCTTGCGGGCCTTCCTGTTGGCCTTGGCGGAGGCCTTGCGGGTCGAGGACGCGGCGGCCGTGGGCTTCGGGTCGGCCTTGGGCAGCTTGAGCTCGCGGGCGACGCGCTGCTTGGTGACGTGCTTGACGCGCGGGGCGGGGTAGGTCGTGGCCACGCCGGCCAGCTTCGAGTAGGTGTAGGTGTTGCCGTAGACGTCCTGCAGGCGGATGAAGTGCCCGAGGCGCTTGCTCGTGCCGAGGCTCGTGATGCGGCCGTCGTTGACCGCGATCGCCGGCGAGCCCTTCTTGGCGAAGATGTCGATGCTGCGGCGGGTCGCGGAGCTCTCGACCGGCAGGGCGGCGTTGTGACCCTTGCGGACGGTCTGCCGCTTGACGGTGCTGACGGCGCCGGCGTAGCGCGCCTTGGCGTCGACCGGGAAGCGGGCCTGGGTGAGCCCGGTCAGCGAGCCGACGAAGTTCGCGGGCAGGCCGCCGATCGTGCGGGCTCGCAGCAGGACGGAGTCGACGTACCAGTCGGCGTGGTTGTAGGCGAAGATGCCGCGCCGCAGGTCGCGGTCGGCGCCCGCGGCCTTGAGGTAGCGGGCGGCGCCGAAGATGGCGTCCACCGGGTTGAAGGGATCCTTGACGCCGTCCTTGTTGGCGTCGACGCCCCACTGCTTCCAGGTCGCGGGCATGAACTGCATCCAGCCGACGGCGCCGGCGGTGGAGACGTTGAGGTTGCGGCCGTAGTCGGTCTCGATCTCGTTGATCGCGGCCAGCACCTCCCAGCGGATGCCGTACTCGGTCCCGGCCGCCTGGTAGATGGGGAGCAGGAAGGGCGGGATGCGGAACTTGTCGATGAAGAAGTTCGGGACGCCGATGGGGGCCGCGCCCGGAGCGGCGAGCGAGAGGGAGGGATTTGAGACGGTCGGCGTGCCGTCGGCGGCAACCGGGGCGGCCGGCTTGTCCTGCGGCTCCGGCCTGCAGACTCTGGCTGAGGTCGAGGTCGAGGTCGAGGTCGAGGTCGAGGTCTTCTTGCGCTTGTCGTTGCATCCGGCGATCGTGTGCGAGCCGCCGGTGTCGCTCGTGCCGTCGCCCTTGGCCTTGGACTCGTCCTTCTTGCCGTGCGGCTTGCGCGAGCCGGGGCCCTTGCCGCTCAGATCGATGAAGTAGCCGTCGTCGGCCGGCGGCGGCTGGACGGTGGGTGCAGCCTCGGGCGTGGGGACCGGCGCGGGCGTGGCGGCGTCCGGCGGCGAGCTGGTCGCAGCCGGCGTGGGCGTTGCGGTCTGCGTCGGGGTCGAGGCCGGCGTCTCGGTCGCCGTGGCGGTGGGCGTGGCGACGGGGGCCGCAGTCGGCGTCTCGGTCGCCGTGGCGGCAGGCGCGGGCGTGGCCGTGGGCGTGGACTCTGGCTTGCTGGCGGTCGCGCCCACGGGCACGAGCACGGCCACGTAGACGCACACGGCCAGGAGGACCTTTTGCAGCAGGGAACGGAGGGAGGACCGGTGCACGTCCCCTCTGGTTTCGGCACCGGAAAGGGGCCGCTTGAGCACGAAGCCGGCCGCGACGTATAGCTCACCTTCGACCTGGGGGTTAGCCCTGGTCCTTTGGGCACCACCACGTCGTGCGTCCGCCGATCCGGCCCCGCTGCAGCGGGGCCGTGCAGCGCGGGCACCTGCCCCCGGGGATGCGCTGGGGAATGAGCGCCCCCGTGTGGGCCCCGCCGAGGCGGATCGCGTCCGCGATCGCCCCGCGCAGCGCACAGTGAAGCCGGTCGAGCTCGGTCCGCGAGAGGTCTCCGGCCGGCCGGCGCGGGGAGAGCCGGGCCCGCCACAGCACCTCGTCGGCGAGCAGGTTCCCGATTCCGGCCACGGGCCCCTGGTCGAGCAGCCGAGCCTTCAGCGGCGCACTGCCGCGCCCGATGCGCTCCGCGAACGCCTGCGGCCCGACCTCTCCGGCGTCGGGCCCGACGTGGGAGTAGTCGGGCTCGAGCACGGCGCGGCCAAGACGGCGCTTGTCGCGCAGCGCCAGACGGCCGCCGTCGGCGAACTCGATCGTGAAGCGGTCCCAGTTGCGCGGGGCCGGATCCTCGTCGACGGCGATCCGGCCCGCCATCCCGAGGTGCAGGCCGAGGACGGGGCCGTCGCCGTCGTCGGTCTGCACCCACAGGAACTTGCCGCGGCGATGCGCCGAGGTCAGCCGGCGGCCGCAGAGCGCCGCCGCGAGCGCCCCGGGCGCGTGGGGGCGGCAGACGTAGCTGTCGTGGTCGTCGACCGCGGTGATCTCCCGACCGAGCGCCCGTTCGATCTGCTGCCGGGCACGCTCGGCCTCGGGAAGCTCCGGCATGCCGTTAACCTACGAGCCGGTCAGCCCGTGTGGCGCGCCACGATCCAGCGGCCGTCCCCGGCGCGCCGGACGGCCCCGGAGGCGTCGAGGCGCTTGAGCGAGGTGGTCACGCTCGGGCGCCGGGCGCCGACGAGCGGCGCGAGCACGGAATGCGTGAGAAAGGCCGGCAGCACGAGGCCGTCCGCGCTCACGATGCCCCAGCGCTCGGCGAGGAGCTCCATGGTCGCCACGATGCGCTCGTCCACCGACGCCCACTGGGCGATCACGAGCTGCCGGGCGATCGCGTTGGTCCGCCCGCTCACCGCGCTGAGCATCGCCCCGGCGAGCTCGGGGACGGCCCCGGCGTCGGCGAGCGTGCGGGTGTCCAGGATCGCAAGCGTCGCCTCGGTCACCGCCCGCCATGTGGCCGGGCCGTTCTCGTCGGCGGGCTGGAGGAGGTCGCCGGGCCCGAGCAGCTCGGCGCCCTCGCGGTGTCCGGCGGTCACCCCGCGCAGGAGGGTGCCCTCGATGACGACGAAGCCGTGGCAGTCGTAGTCCTCGGCGTCCCCGGCGCCGTCCCACTTGCCGCGGCGGACGCTCAGCATGCGGGCGTGGACGGCGCGGCGGGCGCGCTCCCGGCGTTCGGGCGGCAGCCCGTCGAGCAGATCGGTGAGCACGTCGACGAGCGGCGTACGGGCGGTCAGCAGGCGGCCGCGACGGGGGGCGCGGACGACACGGGGGGTTTCGGTGAGGCTCATGGGCGCGGGCGTTTCACTCGGCGGCGCGCGGGCTGCCGACCCGCCGCTTCACGCGACGTCTGGCCTTCCGCAGGCGTCCTGCCGCCGGCGGCGACCGGATCCCAGCCGCGCCCGCGTGTGACTTGAGGAGATGGAGCTTAGCCTGGATTTACCGATCCGGGCGGCGTCACGACGACGCCTGACTCGGCCTGCAGCGCCATAAAACCACCGATCATCGGTGGATCCGGGCTTAGGAGGCGTCGAGAAACAAGTGTGCGGTTTGGGCCCAAACCGTGCTCTTGTTGATTGACGCTTCCTTACTTCAGCGTCTCGCCGGAGTACTTCTTGAGGATCGTGACCGAGTCCGCCGGCGTCGCGTCGATGCACAGGCGGCACAGCACGCACTCGTCGAGGTTCTCCTCGACGATCTCGAGCGTGCCGTCGCCGCCCTGCCGGAAGATGTCCACCGGGCAGACCTCCGCCAGCCGGGCCGCCAGCTGCGTGTCGGCGGCGACCGCGTCGTCGACCTCGACGCCGATGAAGACGCCGTGCATGGTCTCGGGCATCAGGCGACAGCCTCCTTGCGCTCCGCGATCTTCTCCGTGATGAGATCGGGGATGTCCTCGATGCGCTCGGCCACCGTGATGCCCGCCTCGGCGAGGCGGGCGATCTTCTCCGCGGCCGTGTCCTCCTTGCCCTCGACGATCGTGCCCGCGTGGCCGAAGCTCATGCCGGGCATCTCGTCCATGAAGCGCCCGGCCATGAAGGCGACCACGGGCAGGCGGCTCTTGTTCTCGGTGACCCAGTCGGCGAGCTGCTTCTCCATCCGCCCGCCGGGCTCGGTGTAGATGACGATGGCTTCCGTGTCCGTGTCGGCCTCGAAGAGGGGCATCAGCTCGGCGTAGGTCTGGCCGATGATGGCGTCGCCGCCGATCGAGATGGCCGTGGACTGCCCGAGGCCGGCGGCCTTGAGCGTCGAGGACATCTCGGTCGTCATGCCACCGGAGCGGGAGAGGACGCCGATCGACCCGGGCATGTAGGCCTGGGACGCGTTGATCGCCGGTCCGCCGATGCCGCCCATCTTGACCACGTCGGGGACGATGATGCCGAGGCAGTTCGGGCCGATGATGCGGGCGCCGGTCTGGTCGGCCTGCTCGACCATCTGGGCCACGTCGGCGCGCGGGATCCGCTCCGTGACGATCACGATCAGCTTGACGCCGTTGTCGAGGGCCTCGAGCACGGCGTCCTTGGTGAAGGCCGGCGGAACGGTGACGACCGAGCCCTCGATCGGCCCGCCATGGTGCTCCACGGCCTGGGCGACCGTGTCGAAGACCGGTACGCCGTGGACCTCGCGCCCCTTGCGCCCCGGGGTCACGCCGCCGACGATCTTCGCGCCCGCGCCGTAGTCCAGGCACTCGCGCGTCAGGTTGACCGCCTCGCGGCCGGTGATGCCCTGAACGATGAAGGTCGTCTCAGCGTCGATCAGGATCGACATCAGTCCTTCGCTCCTTGCACCGCGCGGCGGGCGGCCTCGTTGAGGGACACCGAGCGATCGGCGTATGGGACGCCGTAGGACTCGAGGATCTTGATGCCCTCCTCCTCCCAGGCGCCGGGGACGCGGAAGATGGTGATCTTCTCGGCGGGGTCGTGCCCGAGCTCCAGGCACGCCTTGATCACCCCGCGCGCGACGATGTCCACGCGGGTGTTGGAGACGATCGACATCATCACGGCGAACTTGTCCACGCCGGGCTTTGAAAGCACGAGCCGCGCCAGCCCGGCCGCCTTGCGCACGGACGGGTTACCGCCGATCTCGCAGTAGTTGGCGGGCTTGCCGCCGTGCTGGCGGACGGCGTCGAAGAGCGTCAGCGAGCCGCCGCCGGCGCCGATGACCAGGCCGAGGTCGCCGTCGAACTCGGTGACGTTGCCGGCCACGCCGCGGTGGTCCTGGGCGTCGACGGCCTCACCGGCGAGCTCGAACTCCGTCGGCTCGCGCGCCTGGCGGGTCTCGTCTTCGCCGACGCCGAGCTCGGTCAGGATCGCCTTCTGGCGCCCGCGCGCCTCGTTCTCCATGTCCATGTGCGCGTCGAGCGCCACGAATGACCCGTCGGCCAGCCTTCCGAGCGGGTTGATCTCGGCCAGCGTCATGTCGCGCTCGACGAACAGCTTGGCCAGGCGGGTGATGATCGGGACGAGCTTGTTGAGCTCGGAGCCGGTCACGCCGACGGAGGCGACGAGCTCCTTGGCCATGTACCCGCTGAACGGGCGGTTGTTCTCGAAGTGGCGCCGCCCGACGTGGTCGGGGTGCTCCTCGGCGACCTGCTCGATGTCGATCCCGCCCATGTCGGAGAAGATCATCACGGGCTGCTTGCGCGTCCCGTCCCAGGTCACGCCGGCGTAGTACTCCTGCTCGACCGTGGCCTTGGTGTCGACCATCACGCCGCGGGGCGTGTGGCCGTTGATCTCGAGCGCGAGCACGTCGGCGGCGTGGTCGGCCGCCTCGTCGACCGTGTCGGCGAACTGCACGCCGCCGGCCTTCATGCGGCCGCCAGTGAGCACCTGGGACTTGATGACCACGGGGCCGCCGATCTCCTCGGCGATGGTCCGCGCCTCGTCGCGGGTCCTGGCGAACCCGAACTTGGTCGTGGGAATCCCCGCGCGGCGGACGATCTCACGGGATTCGTATTCGAAGAAGCGCATGAGCAGCGGGAGCCTATCCTCCGGCCCCCTACGCGCGCGCCCGGGGCTCCAGCCCGTAGGCCTCGGCGAGCTCCGGATCCTTGGCGGCGAGCATCTCGGCGAGGTCGACCATGACCTTGGACTGCTTCCAGGTCGCGTCGTCCTGCATCTTGCCGTCGAGCATGTGCACGCCCGCCCCGTCCGGGATCGCCTCGATGACGCGCTTGGCGAACTTGACCTCGTCCGGGGCGGGGGAGAAGACCTTCTTGGCGATGTCGATCTGCACGGGGTGCAGCGACCAGGCGCCGACGCAGCCCAGCAGGAAGGCCGAGCGGAACTGCGTCTCGCAGCCCGCGACGTCCTTGATGTCGCCGAACGGGCCGTAGAACGGCAGCGCGCCGACCGCCGTGCAGGCGTCGACCATGCGCGCGATCGAGTAATGCCACGGGTCCTGCTGATAGGAGGCGCGATCGCCCTCGGGGTTCTCGGGGTCCGGGTCGGCGATCGTGCGATAGCCGGGGTGGCCGCCGCCGACGCGCGTGGTCTTCATGCGCCGCGAGGCGGCGAGGTCGGCCGGCCCGAAGCTCATGCCCTGCATGCGCGGCGAGGCGGACGCGATCTCCTCGAGGTTGGCGACGCCCTGCGCGGTCTCGAGCAGCGCGTGGATGAGGATCGGACGCTCGACCTTCCCCTTGGCCTCGAGCTGGGCGAGCAGGCGGTCGACGTAGTGGATGTCCCAGGCGCCCTCGATCTTGGGGACCATGACGACCTCGAGCTGATCACCGATCTCGGTCACGAGGGTGGTCAGGTCGTCGAGGACCCAGGGGCTCTCGAGCGAGTTGACTCGGGTCCAGAGTGCCGTCTGACCGAGGTCGGACTCCTTCGCAGCCTTCACCAGGCCAGCCCTGGCTGCCTCCTTGCGGTCCACCGGGATCGCATCCTCGAGGTTGCCGAGCAGGATGTCGGTCTGCGCGGCGATCTCCGGCGCCTTGGCGACCATCTTCTCGTTCGAGAAGTCGAGGAAGTGGATCATCCGCGAAGGCTTCACCGGTATCTCCGCAAGCGGATCCGGGGCGCCGATCGCCTTTGGTGCGAGGAAGTCCCTGGGGTTTCTCACAGCGGCGAAATCTACATGGGAGCCCGGGCTGGGGCACTGACTGTCGGTCCACCGGTTTGCCGCTGGGGCGGACGCTAGATTGCGCCGGGATGGTCTTCATGGACGATCGCGGCAGCACCGAGGATTGGCTGCTCCCAGAAGACCGCGAGAGCCTCGCCGCGACGAACGGTGCCCCCGTCACCGACGAGCGGATCGAGGAGGCGCTGTCGCTCGCCCGCGCCGCGGCCGAGGCCGCCACCGCGGCCGAGCAGCGGGCGCTTCTGGCCGGCAACGAGTCAGAGGCCAGGATGCAGCAGATCCTCTATGTGGCCCGCGCCTCGGCGGAGGTCGCAGTCGAGGCGGAGCAGCGGGCCAGCAGGGCCGGGACCGAGGCCGAGTCACGGCTGGGTGAACTGACCGAGCGGGTAGAGCTGGCACTGGCGAAGATCGAGGCCAGGGAGCGGGCCACCCGGCGGCGCGCCTTCGAGGCCGAGCGCGAGGAGGAGACCCTGCGCAGCTTCGGCCGGCGCGCGGATCGGATCGTCCGCAGGCTGCGACAGCTGGAGCAGGCACCGGCGATCCTGCGCACCGCACCGCTCGCTCCCGCGCGGTCCCGCTGAGCTCAATCCTCTCGCAGCGCCACAGGTATCCTTCGCTTGCTCGCGCGCCTCTTCCAGGAGAACGCCCCAACCGACCTCACGGACAGGAGAAATGGCAGTAGCAACCGCCGCCTACAGCGAGAAGACTGAGATCCAGCGCGACATCACCGAGATGGTGCGCCAGTTCGCCGACGAGCA
This sequence comes from Solirubrobacterales bacterium, assembly GCA_038318085.1. Lineage (GTDB taxonomy): Bacteria > Actinomycetota > Thermoleophilia > Solirubrobacterales > Solirubrobacteraceae > DATLGB01. The sequence goes on along the minus strand of JBBQBV010000053.1, from coordinate 50 downwards.
GATCATCCCCAACGCAGAGCACTTTGACCACGCCGACGAGTTCCCCGAGG
>JBBQBV010000052.1:0-22766 GCA_038318085.1 Solirubrobacterales bacterium | reverse complement strand
CTCCAAGCCGGCCAAGTCGTGCGGGCTGATCAGCACGGCCGCCTCGCGGCCGTTGCGCGTGATGGTCACGCGTTCGTGCTGATGCTCGACACGGTCGACGACCTCGGACAGATGATCGCGGACGGCCCTCAACGGCTCAGTACTCATGGCCACGATTGTGGCGCTCATTCGAGGGGTTGTCCATGACGCTCGCGGGCTTCCCGTTCTACACTGCTCAGGAAGCAGCACGAACCAGCGCCCAATCCCAGGGCCTGGCCCACCTCGACCGCTAGCGCCGCTATGGCGCTAGCGATCAAGCAGACGGGCGAGCGTGTCCATCTTCCCCGGGTCCTGCGGATCGACGTACTCCCCGAGGATCGCTGATACGACGGTGGCCAGATCGGCGCCCGTCATCGCAGCCGCGATATCCAGGTTCCGCTTGGTGCTCGAGGGGATCCGCGCGTAGAGCGCGGCCGCCGCTCCGCTCTCGCGGGGATCCGGCGCGCGGCCCGAGGCCCGCGCCTTGCGCGGAGCTCGCGTCCGGACCGCCGGCGTCGTGGCCGCAGCGGGCCCTGCGGCCGACGGAGCCGGCTGAGGCGCGTCAGTGGCGGCCACGGGCGACGGCACCGCTGCCAGAGAGGTCTTGCGTTCCTTCGCCATCAGGCCACCGCTTTCGCGGCCGTCGACGGTGCGCCGCGCAGCTCGGCCGCGAGCTCGCGATAGTCATCGCCGGCCTTCGCCCATGGACGGTGCGCCAGTAGGGGTGATCGCGCGACCCCCGCCGAACGGAAGTGATCGCTGTCGCGGATGCTCGTGTGAGCGATCGGCAGACCGAACGACGGCAGAGCGCTGTCGATCTCCTCCCCCACCGCCAAGCCGGCGTGCAGCCGCGTGCGTACGATGGCGTCGATCGACGGCAGGCCGCGCCGGCGCTTGGCCACCTTCTCGACCTTGTCGACCACGCCGGTGACGCCGTTGAAGCCGCCCTCGTCGTCCATCGCGACAGGGATCAGCACCCGCTCACAAGCATGCAGCGCGTTCATCGTTAGCAGCCCGAGATTCGCGGGGCAGTCGATGTAGACGACGTCAAAGTCGTTGAGCTCATCGCGCAGCGCCTCCGCGAGGATCTCCTCGCGGTAGTCAGCATTGGCCATGCGCTGCTCGGCCTCCTCCAGCCCCTCACCCGGCGACCCGACGATACGCACGCCTTGCACTCGGCTAACCAACGCCGCAGCGTCGACATCGACGCCCTCAGCGCCCTCCATCAGCGTCACCACGTTTCGCTCCACGAGCGTCTCAAGGTGCTCGGGCCCGGTGAACCACCGCGTCAGCGAGAACCGCGGGTCCATATCGACGACTAGCACCCGCAGGCCAGCCTGAGCGTCAGCCACCGCCAGGTTCGCCACCGTCGTCGTCTTCGCAACGCCGCCCTTGCCATTCGCCACCGCATAAACCCGTCTCATCCGACTTCTGTCCCCCCTCTGCTCGTGGATAGCGCCGCTATGCCGATATGGCGGACATTCGACTCGTGGGCGTCATGGTCCTGCCCGCCCCGGACAGAACACGCCTAGCGCAGCTATGTCCCAAGCCGCGCTAGGACGCAGGCGCGGCTATGAATCAGGCGACGCTACTACGCGAGCGCCGCTAGAGAACAGGCGCAGCTATGCAGTAGGCGACGCTAGGACGCAGGCGGAGCTATGCCGCTAGCGAGACCGTTTCGGGAAGCGGATGCAGACGGCGCCTGGGGGAGAGGGTGGTTGCGCGCGCTTCCGCGCGCACCTTCAGAACAGCTGCAGAGCCTCGTCGGCCTGACGTAGGCCGTCGGGCGTGAAGGCCTTGGTGCCGCGTGGCAACTGTTCGGGGATCTGGCCGTCGGGAAAGATCATCGGCGTCGTGTAGTCGACGCGCCGCGCGATGACGAGAACGTTGGCGCGGACGTCGCAATCGATCTCGACGTAACCGCAGTCGGCTTGCACGATGCGCTGCCCGGCGGCGCGCAGCGTTCGGCGCTGCTGCTTGGGGTTCGGAGAGCTCACTCCGAGCGCGCAGAGGTTGCCGCTGGTCAGCTCGATCGAGCACGTCTCAATCTCCCGATCGCCGTCGACGGCCCGGAACGGAAAGCGCGGCGTGCTCATCTGCACCCACAACGTCTTGGCCACCCCGTCGAGGGCACTGAGGCGCTCGAGGTCGAGGGCAAGCAGACCGCCGTCGCGAGCGTGCTCGACGTAGCGCTCGGAGAAGCGCCATGAGAGCGACTGATCGCGTAACCCGCCGGTGGCCATCCCGCTCGCCGACGCGTCATAGGGGACCGAGCCCTCGCCGAGCCTGAGGTCTCGGTCATACGTCAGCTCGGTGATCAGCCGGGCCTTCGACAGGGCGCCGGCGCGAAGCGTGCCGCTGACCATGTCGAAGTCCTCGGCCGTGAGGCTGAACTCGTAGAGCCGGTCGAAGACCTGGCGCAGCAGCCGATTGGTCTTGCCACCTGAAGTCGGCGTCCGGGGCCAGACCAACCGCGCCACGCGCCGCATGCTGGCACTGCACCTGCCATCGGCGCCCAGACCGTCCTCGACCCAGACCGCGTTCATCGCCAGCCAGGCATCGACGGCCAGCGGTCCCAGGGCGCGGCTGATCTTCACCGACGTCTCGGCTAGGACAACACGTCCGTCGACGACGAGCTCCGAGCCCGCACCGGCTTGCAGGCGCTGGAGCTCGGCGCCAATCGTCGGATCGACGTACGTCCGGCTGCGCGGGAGGCTGCTGCGACCGGCTTCATCCACGGTCGCGACCGTATGGCCGCGACCGGACGATACGGGCGCCGGGGGGGGGCGAGGTCCACCCTGGGGGGCTCAGGTCCACCGTTGTAAATGTGCCAGGTTTTGAGGGAGGGCCGAGGTCCACCCCGAGCACCGAGACGCCGGAGGGCCAGAGTCCACCCCCCTTCCCAGTCGTGACGGATCGGCATCGCGGCCAGATCGCTGCCCTTCGTCTGTCGCTGGAACCACGATGACGTCGCGTTGGCGGCCGGGAGGGCTCAAGTCCACCCTCAGCCGGCCATGCTCAGCCATGCGACGCCAAAGGAGGGCCGAGGTCCACCGTGCATGAGCGCGCTGGGGAGGGCCGAGGTCCACCCCTCACACGCGGCGGAGGGCTCAAGTCCACCCCCGGCGGGCCGAGGTCCACCCTTGTCCTGACGAGCGGCGCGCCACATGGTGCGCGCATGCCACGTCTCCTGGAGCTGCCTCTGTAGCCCCCTTCGCCCAACTGCGCGAGGGCATCAACGACGAAGACCGGGTGGCTGCCCGGTCTTCAACGGCCCCGTCGCGCTCAGCTCACGCCTCACGACCTGGGGCGAACGATCCCTTGTGAAATCGCTGCGCCGCGAAGCGTAGCGGCACTTCTTGACGTCCGCCACCGGCGGGCCGGGGGGTGTCGCGCTTTGGCGGCTGCGGCGGCATCGCGAGCCCTCCTTGGCCGCGCTCGTCGTCGACGTGTTGGCCTGGGGGAGGGCTGGCGATGTCGTCCTCGCTCACCTCGCCGGCTCCTGCTGCTGGCGGCCGCGTCGATCCGGCCCGGGCGCGTGGTCTGCGCCGCTCGCGCACCGCGGCGCCGTGCCCGGCGGTGGCGGTGGTGCAGATCCCGCGCAAGCCGACCGCGGCTGAGGTCCTGGTGCTGGTCTCGCGGGTGCGTCAGGCCCGGGTCGACGCCGGGGAGCTGCACTCCTCGCGCCTGTTCGACGTGCGCGTCTACAAGACCGTCCACGCCGAGCTCGCCTACGTTCATCGCTTGGCGCACGCCAAGGCGCCCTCGGCGCATGTGGCCACGTCGATGCCTCAGCTCGTGGCGGGGTTGGCGCGGCTGCATCCGCGGTGGGACATGAGCGGCGACAAGTTCCAGGCCCGCGATCGTCATCACTCCGCGGTGCGCCGGCGCCTGGGGGTGATGGCCGCCTGCGGCCTGCTGACGTGGCAGGCCGGCGTGAACCTCGAAGGCGAGGAGTCGCGCACCGAGCTGCTGCTGATCGAGCCACCCGCGGTCACGGCGGAGGAGCTGAAGGCTGCCAGGGCGCAGCTGGCCCGTTGGCGGCGCCAGTACGGGCCGGGGCTGAACACGGGCTCCACGACGGGGATCTGCGACGTCGCCAAGGCCGCCGCGGCGCCGTCGAAGGCTGAGTGTGAGACGCGGGCGCGTAACCGTGTTCAGCAGCGCCGCGCGGCCCGGATCCGCGCGCAGGGTTCTCAGGCGAAAACGGCACCCCCCTTTGGGACTGCGTTCGCCTTCGGCGAACAGCAGAACATCGGGGATCCTGTCGACTGCGTCGACAAGGATCCCCGCAACTCCGCGTCCAGCTCAAACGCCCCGAATGTCACGAACGCTTGTGGTCATACGACAGGCGCGCGACGTACGCGAGCGAGTTGCTTCGATTGCTCACCGGGAGCGGTGGAAGGCGGCCGGAACAGCAGCATCGAGGGGGAGGGGCCGCAGCTGGCAGCTCGTCCGGGAGGCGTAGACGGGGATCTGGGGTCGGTCGGGGCGCGTTCGGGTGCTGAGCTGGGGGAGGAGGTGGCGCGGCGGGTGGCGGCCCGGCTCGCGGACGCGGTCTTCATGCAGCGCATGGCCGACGAGCAGGCCCAGGCTGATGAGATCGCGGTGGCGATCGCCGCGGGCGCGGCCCGCAGGGCAGGCGAGCTTGCGGCCAGTGGGCTGGAGCGCTCGTGGCCGACCGGCCGCATCCGGGAGGCGTGGTTCGTGGCCCGCTACGGCGCTGACGCCACCACCGGCGGCGCGGTCTGCGCCTTCAGCCTCAACCCGCAGCGGGAGCGGCAGCTGCAGCGCGCCCTGGCGCGCTATGAGGCCCACGCGGCCGAGGCCCCGGAGGGCTGGCCGAGGGGGGCGTGGGCGGCCTTCCTGCACGCCGCGGCGTCCTGGGAGCACAAGTGGCCGGCGGGGACCATCGAGGGCCTCGACCAGCTCACCCGCCGCATGCGCGCCCGGGGCAGCGCCGACGACCTCCAGCGCCACGCCAGAGCCAGGCGCCGCGCAGAGGGCCGCCACACCACCGCCGACACTCCCGGCCCACTCGTCTTCCGCCCGACACCGGACGCGGGCGGGCGCTGGCCCGCCTGGGTCAAGCGCGACTGCGACGGCCGGCCGATCGTCCTGCCCGCCGCCAAGCAGCGGGGGGAGTGGCTGCAGGAGCGCCTGGCCGTCGAGGAGGGCCACCCGTTCCTGCCCCCGGCGGGAGACAGCTTCAGGATGCTCGTCGAGCGCGACGCGTTCCTGCTCGCCGGCCGGCCGCTCCCGGCCCACTTGGACGGCCGCCGCCTAATGCGCGACCGCGACAGCGGCCACGCGCACCCCAGCGGCCACGACCCCCAGGCCACCCGCGTGGACTCAGAGGTGCTCGAGCTCGCCCGCCTCGAGGAGGAGCTGACCGTCGCGCAGGTCCTGCGCCTCAGCGACCAGCTGCGCAGCGACATGCTCACCGCCGCCCGCGCCCGCGCCGCCCGCCAGCAGGCCGCCGAGCGCCACCGCTTCCTCCACCACCTCACCCACCCCGACACGCCGTGAACGCCCCCGGCCGCCCGACGTCGGGACCGGCCTCCCGGCCGCGCGGCGGTTCCGTGTGCGATCGAGCCCGAGATCTCGCCAAGGCGGACGGGTTCCATGTTTCGTTGCGCGTTTCATGTTGTGTGGTTCTGTGTTGCATGATATGGTGATGGGCATGATCGAGACCGTGGCTTGTGCGTTTCCGGGATGCCCGCGACCGCGCGCCGAGCCGACGGCGGCCACGGGGCGGCGTCCGAGCTACTGCGACGACCCCGCCCACGACCGCGAATCCGCGCGCCGCGAGCGCGTCAGGTTGCGGGAGGAGGGACAGCTCCCGGACATCGACCCGGGTGACCGGCCGGTCGCTTTGGCGTCCGCCACGCTGGATGGCGCGGCGGAGTCGATGGCCGCGCGGGTGGCCGAGCTGCGCGAGCTCTGCGACCGCGTCGAGGCCGCGGCGGCGACCGTCGCCGATCAGACCGCCGTCGACCTCGAGCTCGACGCCGTCCGCGCAACCTCAGACCTCGAACTGGCCCGGCTGCGCTCCCAGAGCCTCATAAGCCAGCAGGAGGCCTCCGCCGCCCTGGCGGCCGCCGAGCAGCAGGCCACCGCGGCCGCTGCGCGCAGGGACGCGCTGGCCGGTGAGCTCGAACTCATCCGCGGCGAGCACACCGACCTCACCGACCGTGTCGCCGAGCAGACCGACGAACTGATCGCCGTCCGGGCCGAGGGCGATGAGCAGCTCGCCATCCTCACCACCCAGCTCGCCGAGCAGCAGAGCGCCGCCGCCACCGCCCACGCCGCCCTAAAGGCCCAGCACGAGGAGCTCGCCGCACGCCTGCAGAGCCTTGAGCGCGAGCTCGCGGGCGCGCACGAGCGCCTGGCCGAGCGCGCCAGAGAGCAGGCCGAGCTAACGCAGCACGCACGCGAGCAGGCGGAGCGGCTGGGGGAGACCACCGAGCTTTTGGCCGCCGAACGGGCCCGTCGTGAGACCCTTGAGGCCGTGGCGCACACCGCCGAGCAGCTCGTCGCCGCCGAGCAGGCCCGCGCCCACGAAGCCCGCGCGGGCGCGGTGGAGGCCCGCGCCGAACGCGACCGCGCCCTCCAGGCCACCACGCGCGCCCAGGCCCACGCCGACCGCGCCGCCCAGCAGGTCGTCGAGCTGGAGAAGCGCCTGGCCGTCGCCGAAGCCCACCAACCCCCGCCCGCACGCGCACCGGCAGCGCGGACGCGCAAGAGCAAGAGCGGGGAGCCCGGTGGCACCGGCTGACCGCGACGAGCCGGCGCGCGGGAAGGCGCGCCAGCGGATCCGGGCGCTGCTCGCGCTGGCCGAGGAGGACCGCGGCGGCACACCCGCCGAACGCGAGGTGGCCCGCGCGAAGGCCCAGACGCTCGCCGACCGCCACGGCTTCGACCTCGACGAGCTCATCTCCCTGGCCGAGGAGGGCCTGGACCGCCAACCCGGCGAGCTGCTCATCGAACTGGGGGAGAGGCACACGGTGTGGTCGGGGATGCTGCTCGACCAAGTCGCCCACCGCCTCGACGTCACCGCGCGCCACGCCACCCACCGCACCCGCGTCCTGCACGGCCCCGCCGGCCTGGTCGCGCATGCCGCGCGGGCGCACGCGGAGGCGTTCACCGCGATTCAGGACGCCCACGACCACCTGACCTGCCACACCGACCTCACCGCGCGCCGCGCCCACCGCTACCTGCACGCCCGCTACCCCGACACCGGGCTGCACCCCGACATCCTCGCCCAGCTGCGCTACCAACCCACCGAGCGCCTGGTCCTCGACGTGGCCGACGTCCTCGCCCTGCGGCCGGCCGCCGCGGCCCAGGTCGCCGAGGCGCTCGTGCGCGGGCACGTCGCGACCGTCGACGCCGACCCGCACGGTCTGCAGGCGGCGTACTTCGCCGCGGCCATCGACGAGGTCAGCCAGCGCCTCGCCGAGCTCCAACACCACCGCAACCCACCAGCCCCCGCCAAGCCCGACCTGCACGACGAGCAAGAGGCGGGGGAGGAGGTCGACCTGAGCGATCTGCTCGCCGACCTACCACCACCGCCGCGCCGACCCCGCCGGCATGCGCGAGCCGAGCGGGCGTGGCCGGCCTGGGACCCGGCCGTCCACCAAGCCGGACAACGAGCGGGCGCCCGCGTCCCGATCGGCCTCACCAACCTCTGACACCGGGCGGAGAGTGGGGGAGGGGGCCCGCTTCGACCGACGACGCACGCTCACGCGGACGCCCGGGCGTCGCGAGCTACGGCCCGCAGTAGGCGCCGGCTACGATTCGAGCAGCCGCTCGGCGACGTCGAGCAACCGGGCGTTGACCTGCTCAAGCGGCACGCCGAACGTGTCGGCGATCTCCTGCTCGGGGAGGACGGAACGCCCGCGTATAACGCCGGTTGTACGCACGGTTTAGAGAGTGTTCGGCGCCGCCACGAACGTCTCGCGATCTATCACGCAAGATCGGGCGAGTTATCCCCGTTCGCCTCCGAAAGAAGCTTGGCCACCGGCCACGCCGCGTCGCGTCCTCGAGATCGGCGCCGTCGGCCCGTACCGGTAGCGTGACTCGGAGCGTCGGCTTGGAGAACTGGAGTGCATATGCCGCCATCACCATCACGAGGTGACCGACTTGCCGACTCGCGCGACAGGTCGTCAAATGGACCCGCCACCTCGGGCTCCGTTGCTCGTCATCGGCGGCATAGGGGACACCAGTGACGGTGACGCAGACGATCGTCGAGGAGCAAGTTGTGAAGTCGCGCCACCGTGTCAAGACCTACGGTGAGGTCTTCACTCCGCGCCACATGGTCGATCGGATGCTCGATCTGGTCCGTGTGGAGTTGGAGACCGGCCCCGACTTTGTCGACAAGACCTTCCTCGAGCCAGCAGCCGGGCACGGCAACTTCCTGGTCGCGATCCTGCACCGCAAGCTTCGCGCGGTCGAGAAGAATTACCCGCTCGGAGAATTACCAGAGACGTCCCTGTTCGCTCTCGCCTCCATTTACGGCATCGAGCTGCTGGAGGACAACCACCGTGACGCTAAGGAGGCCGTGCTCGCCGAGTTCTTGCAGTTCCACGAAGAACATGGCGTCCCATGCGGCCCCGATACGAGCCTGCGACAAGCCGCCGCCTTCCTCATAGCCACGAACGTCGTTCGTGGCGACACTCTGGCCGGTCTGGATTGGCGAGGCGAGGCGATCCAGTTCTCCTGGTGGAATCGGATCGCCGGGGCCTCCGGGATGGTTCAGCGGGAGCCGTTTGCGCTCGCTTCGCTGCGGGACGACGCTTTTGACTTCGCCGTCTACAAGAGCTACCGGGCTTGCAGGATCGACAAGGTGCAAGAAGGAGCCAGGGCCGATGCCTAGTCCAAAGATCAGCACGTTCCGTGAGATCAAACCGCTCATCTACTCCTGGATGACGCCCGATATCCCCAAGTACGCCGGGTGGGAGAAGATCGGGTACACCGAGCAGGAGACAGCCGACGCGCGCATCGCGCAGCAGGCGTCACAGCTGTCCGTCGAAAAGCGGAAACTGTGGGTGCGGCGGGCGTTGTTCACGTCTGAGGCTGGTGGGCGCTTTACGGATAAGGACTTCCACGCCTACCTGCACCAGCAGAACGTGAAGCGCGAGACCACGCCGAAGCGGACCGAGTGGCATCACTTCGACATCGCGCCGAGGACGTCGCTGGAGTACTTCCATGACTTCGCCGGCCAGGACTTCCCTACCCTCCCGAGCAGCGGTGGGGAAGACGATTACGTTCTGCGTCCCGAGCAGCAGGCGGCCGTCGACCAGGCCGTGGGCGCCTTCGAGGCCGAAAAGGCCGAGGTGCTGTGGAACGCCAAGCCGAGGTTCGGTAAGACGCTGACGACGTACGACCTCGTGCGGACCCTGGATGTCCGGCGGGTCTTGATCGTCACCAACCGCCCGGCCATCGCAAACTCCTGGCTCGACGACTTCACGCGCTTCATCGGTCATCAGACCACGTACCGGTTCGTCTCGGAGTCGCCCTCACTGGGCGGCCGTTCGCCCATGACTCGCAAGCAATGGCGTGACTTCTCGATCAACCACCTGAATGAGGACCCGCGCATTGTGGAGTTCCTCTCGCTGCAGGACCTCAAGGGTTCGCAGTACTTCGGCGGCTTTCACGACAAGCTCAAGCACATCGCTCAGCTCGAATGGGACCTGCTGGTGATCGACGAAGCCCACGAGGGCATCGACACCACCAAGACCGACGTCGCGTTCAACCACATCAAGCGCAGGCGGACGCTGCACCTTTCCGGCACGCCGTTCAAGGCGCTGGCCGCCGGCAAGTTCGACCAAGACCAGATCTTCAACTGGACATACGAGGATGAGCAGGCCGCGCGCCAGCAGTGGGGCGACAACGGCCAGGAGAACCCGTATGAGGCGCTGCCGCCGCTCAACCTGCTGACCTATCAGCTCTCGCGGATGATCACGGACCGCCTCGCCGAGGGCGTCGCCATCGACGAGGACGACGCGAACATCGACTACACGTTCGACCTCAACGAGTTCTTCGCGACCAAGGACAGTGGGTTCTTCAAGCACGAGGCCGAGATCATCCGGTTCGTTGACTGCCTGACGACCAATGAGAAGTACCCGTTCTCTACACCTGAGCTGCGAGACGAGATCCGCCACTCCTTCTGGCTGCTCAACCGCGTCGCCTCGGCGAAGGCACTCGAGAGGCTGCTCAAGAAGCACGACGTCTTCAAGGACTACACGGTCATCCTGGCCGCCGGCGACGGCCGCTCTGACGATGACACTGACCCGGTCGCGGCCGGGAAGTCTCTCGACAAGGTGCGCACGGCCATCGCGGAGGCCGAAAAGTCGGATGGCAAGACCATCACCCTGTCGGTCGGACAGCTGACCACGGGCGTCACGGTGCCCGAATGGACCGCGGTCATCATGCTGACCGACCTGTCCTCCCCGGCCCAGTACATGCAGGCGGCGTTCCGGGCGCAGAACCCCTGCACCTTCGAACGTGCCGGCCGTGTGTTCCAGAAGCAGAACGCATACATCTTTGACTTCGCGCCTGAGCGCACACTGACGATCTTCGACGCCTTCGCCAACAACCTGCACCAGAACCCCTCGGGCGATCAAGGCGTGCGGCAGGAGAACATCCGCCGGTTGCTGAACTTCTTCCCGGTCCTGGGCGAGGACGCCGAGGGTCGGATGATCGAGCTCGACGCCTCCCAGGTCCTGACCTTCCCGCAGGTGTTCAAGGCCCGTGAGGTTGTGCGCCGCGGGTTCCTGTCGAACCTGCTTTTCGCGAATGTCGCCGGCATCTTTCGGTACTCCGAACACGTCAAGGAAATACTCGACAAGCTGCCCACTGCGAAGCAGGGCAAGGTCACCACCGGGCAGCCCATCGAGATACCGCAGCCGCCGCCGGTCACCGACCCGGACGGGAACGTCAGGGTCGACGCGGAGACCGTCATCAACCCCAAGGTCGAAGTGCTCGGCCCGCCCGTCTACAGGATCGAGGACATCCCGACGGTGGAGTCGGATGCCCCTTCGCACGTGGCGGCGACGCAGATCGCGAGGGCGCTGACTGAGCAGAGCCGCGACAAGCGCGAGGAACTGAAGGAGGTCTACGGGCTTACGGCCAGGCAGGTCGAGCGCGACGAGAAGCGCACCGAACAGGCTGTGGAGAATGAGGTAACACGCGTTTACGCCGAGCACAGCATCGCCCGCAAGCACCTAGAAGACGAGCTGAAGCACGCGGCGACCGAGGCCGAGGCCGATGTCGTTGAGGCCAAGAAGGCCGAGCAAGAGACGGCGTTCAAGACGAACATCCTCGCCATCGTGGAGGAGACGATGGGCGCGCTCGTACCCGAGCTGGTGACGCGCGAGGAGACCAAGAAGGAGCAGAAGCGCGCGAACCAAACGATGGACGACGCCCGCTCCCACCTGCGCGGATTCGCTCGCACTATCCCGATGTTCCTCATGGCGTATGGGGACCGCGGCATGCGCCTATCGAACTTCGACGACTACACGCCCGACGACGTGTTCGAGGAGATCACAGGGATCACCGAAGCCGAATTCCGCCTCCTACGCGACGGCCAGGACATCACCGAAGAGAACGGCACCGTCACGAAGATCCCGGGCCTGTTCGACGAGGCGGTCTTCGATGAGTCCGTCCAGGAGTTCCTGAACAAGAAGGAGGCGCTCGCTGACTACTTCGACGACGCGCAGACCGAAAACATCTTCGCCTACATCCCGCAGCAGAAGACGTCTCTCGTCTTCACCCCGCAGCCCGTGGTGGAGATGATGGTCGACACCCTCCAAGCCAAGAACCCAGGCATCTTCACCGACCCGTCCAAGACCTTCGCGGATGTGTTCTCCACCGCCGGACTCTTCCTGATGGAACTGGTGCGCCGTCTTAACACGGGTCTCGCGGGTGCCTTCCCCGATCAGGACGACAGGCTACGGCACATCCTGACCACGCAGGTGTTCGAGATGAGCCACAACCAGATCCTGCACCGGATCACCATCGAGGCCGTCTCCGGCGGCGTCCCGGAGCGCAAGGCCTGGGTCGAGAACTCCGGTCACTTCGAGGTCGGCAACGTTGCCCGAATGACCCCAACGGAGCGCGAGGAAATGGTCGACCGGATGTTGACGGGAGGACTTTGAACATGAGCAAGAAATTCGACGTCGTCATCGGCAATCCGCCCTACCAGGCAGAGGCTCAAGGCGGCGGTACCCGTGATACCCCGGTTTACCACTTGTTCATGGATGCGGCTTATGAGGTCGGGAAGAAGGCCGTGCTGATCACGCCGGCACGCTTCCTGTTTAACGGGGGCTTCACCCCGAGGGCTTGGAATACCAAGATGCTCGCCGACCCCCACCTGACCGTCGCGCACTACGAGTCGAACAGCGACGAGCTCTTCCCTGGCACGGGCATTAAGGGCGGGATCGTCGTTACCTACCGAGATGAGGACCTCGTTGGTGATCCAATTCTCACCTTCACTAGCGCCCCGGAGCTCGACGGGATCCTCGACAAGGTGGTCGCCCGACAGGGGGGGTCGCTCGCTCGCGAGGTCACCAGCTCGCGATCGTACCGATACACAGAAGAGTTGTACGCGGCGCTCCCAACGCTCCGGTCGCTGCGCCCAAAGGGCAACGAGTACCTGATCAGCACTAATACGTTCGCGCAGTTCGACGAGGTTCTATTCACCGATCGCCCTGACGACGGACGCAGTCACTCGAGGATTCTTGGGCTCGTGGGCCGAGATCGGGCGTATCGCTGGATTAGCACCGGCTACCTAACGGGTCCGGCAAGCCTTGCTGCTTACAAAGTCGCGCTCCCAAAAGCGAACGGTTCCGGAGCCTTTGGCGAAGCGTTGTCGACCCCGCTCGTCATCGCCCCGCAGGTTGCGGTTACTCAAACCTTCATCACTGTCGGATGCTTCGACAGCAAAGCCGCCGCCGATGCATGCCTCAAGTACGTGAAGAGCAAATTCGCCCGTGCACTCCTCGGCGTCCTGAAGAGCACCCAGGACAACCCGGCGAAGGTTTGGAAGTACGTCCCACTGCAGGACTTTTCCTCTGCTTCAGACATCGACTGGTCCGAGCCGATCCCGCAGATCGAACAGCAGCTTTACACCAAGTACGGGCTCGACTCCAAGGAGATTGCCTTCATTGAAGCCAGAGTCAAACCGATGGAGTGACGGGGGAAGGGCCTGTCGTACGTTCTTCTGGCTAGCTGCCCGGCCTCTCTGGTGATCAGGGGCTTGCGGCAGTCAGCTCGCCGAGCCGATGGGTCCGAGGAGCGCACGCGAACCTGGGTGCGCGTTACGTTGGCGCGGACACGGGAAGCGTTACAAGTATCGCTCCAGCAACGGTGGGCTCGACCGATCACACGTGAGGAGTGTCCGCGAACCATTGTTACCGGACAACGACGGACCCCCGAGTCCGTCGTGGGCTACTCGCGTGACGAGCAGCTTCCCCTCGGGCGCCTGCGCTCGGGTGACGTCGTGCCGGGGATGAGCGGGGCGCCGGTCCGGTGCGCTGGTGGGCGATCTCGTCGTCGGGGTCGTGTCGGGCCGTTACAACACCGCGGACGGCTGGCTTGCGCACTCGGTGTGGGTCGCGCGGTCCGAGCGCCTGGCGTCGCTGTGCGTCGGCCTCGCCGAGATCTCGGTCAGTGGACGCGTCGCGGCCCGCGGGAGCCGTCGACCTCGTGCTCGACATCGGGCAGGACGATGTGCGCCTGTCCGGGCCGGGGATCGACGTGGCGGCGCCGCATCAGGGCGTGCGCTCAGGGTTGCGGGGCGCGGTCGACGACGTGCGCCGCGCCCGCGCGCTGGCGGGCGGGGCGCGCGCGACGGCGCCGCGCGCGGACGTCGCGCCCGGCGAGCTGACGCTCGAGCGAACCGGACGCCTGCTCGCCGAGTCGTTCTTGCCGAAGCCTGTAGCCAAGGTGCTCAGAGCGCAGCTCGCCCAAAGCAAGCTCGCCCATCAGTCCGTGCGGCTCGGCGTCGTCTGCCCGGGCCCGCTGGCGCGCCTGCCGTGGGAGGCGCTGCCCGACCCGCGCGGCGGCCCTCCGCTGGCGCTGGTCCCGCTCGTCAACGTCTACCGGTGTGCTGCGGGGCAGCCGCCAGGTGTGATCTTGAGAATTAGATGGCGGGGGTTTCCTCAGCGCCGGTGCCGGTTGCGGCGCCCGTGGACGCGAGTCTGGCTCGCGATCTGACTCCGGGGAAGTTGCGAAAAAGAAACGCTTTCAGCTGGTAGTCGATCGCCCGCTGAAGCGTTTGGAGCTCATCCTCCCCGCAGGTCCAGTCCAACCCGTGTTCCTTGTGCGGGCACAAGATGGGATCGATGTCGCGGCGGATCGAGGGACTCGCCTGCCTGACGCGCTGGATCAGCAGCGTGAGGGCAACCGCGTCGTCCTCGTTCCCTGCTTCGGCCTTCGGCACGGTCTTGGTCACCAGAGCGGTCATGAGGCGCGCATAGAGCTCACGTCGGTCTGCCTGTAGTTTCGCTTCGCGGTCCCGTTGCGTGCCAACCACCGTGATCGCCGCGCCTATGAAGGAGACGATCCCTGCGATCACCGCGACGATCACTGGGATCGAGTCGCTCCCTGCAGCAAGAGGCACGTTGCCGGTCATGCGAGGAGAGTGACGGAGGCGGGCTCCTCGCGCCAGCGAGCTCGATGACTGGCGACGGGTCTGGCCAACGGGCGGTCCCTGATTTGCATCGCCACTCATCATGTGCGCGATTCGACCGTCTCGGTTCCTTGGCTGTGAGACGTCCGCGGCGGCCGATGCGAGGCGCCGTTGGTGCCGGCGGGAGATGCGTCCCAGAAGTACAGCTCAGAAGGCCGTCCCGACACAGCCGTCCGCGTCGTGCTCGCCTGCGCCGGTGACGCCGGCCGGTCGCCCGCGATAGGTCGCCGGCCGGGCGCACGCGCGCTGAAGGGGGAAACCGTGTGGCGGGGCCAGGATCGGTCGCGTAGCATCCCGCCATGTCCGTCCCGAAAGCCGACCAGCGGCTGCTGCAGCGGCACGCGCCCGAGCTCCGCTACCACGTGCTTGAGCCCTACCGGGCCGACTCGTGCGCCGAGCTCACCGACAGCTTCGTTCGCGGTGGCTACTCCAACGAGCTGCGCAGCCGTGACCCCGACCGGGTCATCGCGCGGTCCGCGCCGACTCCGGGGACGCCGCGCCTGTCGCTCGCGCTGCTCGCGGCGGCCGCCGGCAAGCAGTACTACCCGGGCGGTCCCAAGGCGTCCAAGACGGACTATTTGGCCGCGCACGAGGGCACGCTCGTGCAGGACGCCCAGCGCCTGCACGCGCTGCCCGCCTACGGGAACGTCACCTACGCGCGAGTGGTCGACGGGACGGCCGGGCGGCGCTGGCTGCAGTACTGGCTCTTCTATCTCGACAACCCGTTCCACGTCGGGCCGATCGGCCGTCACCAGGGGGACTGGGAGATGGTGCAGATCGCGGTCGACGCACACGACCGGCCGCTCTGGGTGACGTACGCCCAGCACGAGCGAGGCGCGCGCCGCGACTGGGGCGACGTCACCGTTGTCGACAGCACGCACCCGGTGGTCTACGTCGCCAAGGGGTCGCACGCGTCGTATTTCGACGCGGGGACCCATCCGCGGTCAGACATCCCGCTCGGCCTCGGCAAGGACCACACGTCTGACGGCCTGGCGCCTGTCCGGCCGGCGCCGCGCTTCCTCGATCCCGACGTCGACACGTGGCTGCGGTGGCCCGGGGCGTGGGGCGCGACGAAGAACCTCATCGACCACAGCCCGGCCGGACCGGCGATGCAGAAGGAGCGCTGGGAGCGCCCGGAGGAGTTCCACGCCAAGGCGGTCGACGCGGTGGTCCAGGTCGGGCTCGAGGCCGAAGCCGCCGTGGTAGCCGGGCCGCCGACGCCGGAGGTCGCCGCCGCGCTCGCCGGAGACGCGCTGCGGGTCGACTACGCCTTCCCGGCCGTGGCGGAGGGCGCCACCGACCCGGTGCGGGTTGAGGTGGCCATCCATGGTGTGGCCGGGCCGCCGTCGGTCGGGCGGTTCGACGTCGCGGCGCTGCGGGGGAGCGTCCTGCTGGCACGGCCGCTCGGGGACGGGCCGTACCGGGTCGAGCTGGCCGCGTACAACGCGGAGGACGACGAGGCGCTCGCGGTACCGATCGACGTCGCGGGACCGGCGAGCGCCGCGTCGCCGGGCGCGCCGCAAGGTGGCGGGCCGGCGGGCGGCGTTGCGGTCGCAGTCGCCGCGGCGGTCACGGCGTCCGTGCCGGGCGCGGCGCCGCCGCAGCCGGCGGACGCGGTGCGCGTCGTCGTCCACGCGCCGCGCTCCGGCCCCGCTGCCGTGCGCGAGCTGCACCACGCGGTCGCCGCGTTGGCCGGCGGACCCTGGACGGTCGGGCCGCTGTTCGGGCCGCCCGACCGGTCGGCCCGCGAGCTAGCGCGGTTCCAGCTCGTCAGCGGCCCGGCGCCGGACGTCGCCGGGACGGACACCCCCGCGGCGACCTTCGCGCTCGCGCAGGCGCTCGCGTCGCTCGGCCCGGCGTGGACCGTCGAGCCGGACGTCCCGTCGTCGGTCTCGGTCCCCGACCCGGAGGAGGATGGCGCCGCGCTCGAGGACGACCTCCCGCCGGTCGCATGGGCGCTAAAGGCGTGCCGGCTGCCGGAGGCGTGGCGCCTGACGCAGGGCGCGGGCGTCGTCATCGGCCAGCCGGACACCGGGTACACCGACCACCCGGAGCTGATCGGGGCGCTCGACACGCTGCGCGACCTCGACGTCCTCACCGGCGCCGCCGACGCGCACGCGGTGCTGCGCGGCTTCCCGCCCGCGGCGTTCCCGTCCCACGGGACCTGCACCGCGAGCGTCCTGGCCAGCCGCGAGCCCGGGCAGATCACCGGCGCCGCGCCGCTCGCGACCGTCGTCCCGATCCGGACCGCGCCGACGGTCATCCATGTGCGCAACGCGGAGCTCGCGATCGCCGTCAACTACGCGCGGACGATCGGCTGCCACGTCATCTCGATCTCGATGGGCGGCGTGCTGTATCCCGGGTCGCTGCGCGCGGCGATCCGCCGGGCGGTCGCCGACGGCGTCATCGTGCTCGCGGCGGCCGGGCAGCCGCTGCCGCTCGTCGTGGAGCCGGCGAGCTACCCGGAGTGCATCGCCGTCGGGGGGACGACGTCCGCGGGCGAGCCCTGGCTGCTCTCGGCGCGGGGGGAGGAGGTCGCCGTCTCGGCGCCCGCCAAGAAGGTGTGGGTCGCGGCGACGGGCAACCACCCGAGCCCGGATCAGTACCACGTCGCCGCGCACAGCGGCACGTCGTTCGCGGTGGCGCTTGTCGCGGGAAGCGCGGCGCTGTGGCTCGCGCACCACGGCCAGGACGTCTTGATCAAGCGGTTCGGCGCGGCCGGCCTGCAGGGGGCGTTCCGGTGGGCGGTCCGCCACACCGCGACGGTGCCGCCGGGGTGGGACACGCGGCACCACGGCGCGGGCATCCTCAACGCCGAGGCGCTGCTGCAGCTGAAGCTCGCGGACATCCCGGTGGGCAAGCCCGCCCGGCCGTCGGCGCCGCGGACCGACACGGCGGCGTGGACGCTCGCGCGGGCCGCCGCGCTCGCCCCGGGAACGGTCGACGCCGCCGCGCGGGTGGCCGCCACGCTCGGCGAGGACGACGCCGTGATCGCCGCGCACGGCCCCGAGCTGCTCTACCGCATGGCGGAGCACGCGGACGTCCGGGCGGAGGTGCTGGCGCCGGCCGCCGGCGCCGCGGCCGCTCGCGACAGCGCCGCGCTAGAGGAGGCGCCCGCGCTGGTGACCGGCCACCCGCGGCTGGCGGCGCTCGCCTCGCCGGGGCTCCGGGCGGCGCTCAGCGGCGAATGACCACGCCAGCGGGCGGTCCAGTGGAGTCTATTCTCCCACGGGACCACACGCCGCGGGCGCGGCCGCGTCCTCAGCTCGCGTCGTCGCTCAGGATCTCGAGGCTCGCGGCGTCTGAGACCGGCAGGAGTTCCTTCACGCTCGGGGAGCGATCGATCTCCGCGAGGGCGCGGGGCGAACCCTTGACCATGAGCGACGACAGCGGGGTCGCCGAGGGCAGCTCGACCTCCTTGTCGAGGCCGGCCTTCGCGAGCAGGTGGATCAGCTCCGAGCGGTGCTGATCGGTCGCGCGCTTGCGGATACGGTGGCGCTCGGCGCGGTCGGCGCCCGCGGACATGGCGTCGGCGTCACCGTCGTGAAAGACGACGAGCGCCTCGTTCCAGTCCGGTTCCATGTCCCGATTCTAGGGCCGCGTCAAAGGCAGCGCGCGAGCCCGGCGCCGGCGCGCCGCGCTGCCCCGCCGCCGAGCGGCAGCGCTGTTTCGAGGAGCGTGTCGCGCAGCGCGACGCCCTGCAGCCCGGTCTGCGCGGCGACGAGCGCGGCGATGCCCGCGACGTACGGCGCCGCCATGCTCGTGCCGCTCTTCGCCCCGTAACGGCTCTGGCCTGCCGCGTCGCGGTCCAAGGCGGAGACGACGCCGACCCCGAACCCCGCGAGGTCGGGGCTGCGCTCCTGCTCAAAGCCCGCCGGTCCGGCGCCGCCGCCGCTCTTCGGCCACACCGCCTGCGCGTAGTCGACGGCCCCGACCGACAGCACCTCCGGGTAGTAGCCGGGGGCGCGTACGTGCCCGTCGCCCTCGTTGCCGATCGCGACGATCGGGAGGATGTCGTCCTCCATCAAGCACTCGCGTAGCAGCTCGCGCACGGCCAACATCGTGCTCTTCATGTCGGCCGCCTCGACCTGGTCGGGGGTGAAGCCGAGCGACATGCAGAGGATGACTGGCTTGTCCTTGTACGCGGGCCGGCCGGTCCGCTCGACGAGCCAGCCGAGGGCCTGCCACAGCCGCGACGCCGACGTGGAGATCTTCTCGCTCTCGATGACCGACGCGACGATGAGGTCGGCCTGCGGCGCGACGCCCACGCGGCGCCCGGCGATCGTCCCGCAGACGTGCGTGCCGTGGGTGGCAGTATCGAAGCCGCGGCGCTCGCGAATCTCCGAGCCGCCCGGCGCGACGAAGCCGAAGTCGATGACGCGCCCGTCCGCGAACTCGTCGTGGTCGGCGTCACAGCCGGTGTCAAAGACGGCGACGACGGCGCCCGCCCCGCGGTCGCCCGCCCGGTGGGCCTGCGCGACGCCGACGTCCTTCGGCAAGACGGTGGTGGCCTTGCGCACCTTGCTCGGCGCGATCGTCGTGGCCGCGCTCGTCACCGGCAGCGTCAGCTCGACGTCGGGCATGACGAGGTACTCGTCGCCGACCATGTCGCGCACCGCGGCGACGGACGTGCCCACCGGCGGCTCGATGATCATAGAGGCGGTGTGGGGGACGTGGACGAAGCCGCCCAGGTCGGGCTGGGGCGGCAGCGCCTCGAGCGCCGGCGCCTCCTCCAGGCCGGCGAACTCGAGGGCGGCGATCGGAGCGGCGGCGTCGGCGCGCAGCGCGGCCATCGCTGCCGGACCGGCGGCGCGCGCCGCGCGAGGACGGCCGCGGCCGCCGCGCGCGTCCCGGCGGCG
Source organism: Solirubrobacterales bacterium (assembly GCA_038318085.1). Lineage (GTDB taxonomy): Bacteria > Actinomycetota > Thermoleophilia > Solirubrobacterales > Solirubrobacteraceae > DATLGB01. The sequence goes on along the minus strand of JBBQBV010000052.1, from coordinate 3,197 downwards.
GATCGCGATGAAGCGCTCGGGGGGCGGCCGCTTCACGGCGTCGCCGGGGTGAGCGACCAGATGACCGTCGAGCGCACGCCGTCCACGAGGTCAAGGACGCCGTCCTCTGTCGTCCGCTTCCAGTCGAGGAAGTCCCCGGCCACCCACACGCCATACGCGAGGGCCAGGAGGTACACGCCGGCGAGCGCGGCGGCGGCCCAGCCGCCGAGCTTGAGGAGAACGCCCTGGACGTGGCCGAGGAGCGCCGTGAGGAGATGGACGACCTCGCGGTGCCTCTTGAACCGTGCCCCGATCTGCTCGACCGCGGCGGCGCCCGCCTGCAGGCTCGCGGGCGCCGCGGCGACCCCCGCGGTGTCGATCGCGGTGTCGACGGCGGCGCGCACCTCGTCGGCGTCGAGGACGCGAGCCACGGCGAAGGAGGTGAGCTTCTCCCGCGTCACCCCGCCGAGCTGCTTCTCGAGGAACTTTCGCGCCGCGGGCTCGCGCGGGCCGAGCAGCCGCAGGAGCTTGGACGCCGCCTTGCTCACGAAGCGCAGCGTCGCCTTAAGGGCCGCGGACGCCCGGTCGCGCGCGAGCGTCAGCAGGCGATCCGCCGTCTGCCCGAGGGCTTGGAAGATCGCGTCCTCGGGGATCTTCAGGAGCCCGCCGATCGCGTCGTCGGCGATCGTGGCGGCGTCCGTGCCGATGGCGTCGATCGCCTTCCCCGCGGCGGTGCGCAGCGCGGCAGCGGCCGCGGCCGGGTCGACGTCGTCGGCCCCCAGGGCGGCGAACGGCGGGACGACGCGGGCGGGTACCCCGAGCGCGGCGGGCCGCTCGAGGACGTCGGCGACCACCTCGTACGTCTTCTCCCACTCGCTCGGGCCGTCGTCCGCAGCAAGCGCCGCCCGGTCGGTGGGGAGCGCGTCGACCGCGTCGGCGAGGTCGAGCGCCGCGAGCGCAAGGAGCTTGAGCGCCGCCGCCTCGCGCACGTCCGCGTCGCCCGCGGCGAGGTCGCGCGCCGCCGCGTGCTCAAGCTCCTGAGAGGCGACGAGGCGGTCGACCGGAAGGGCGACGCCGGCCTCGTCCTCCAGAGCGGCGCCGCGCTCGATCCCCCCCGGCGGCGAGGCGGCCCGGTAGACGCGCAGGGCCTCGGCGAAGCGATCGATGGCCATTGGTCGACCGTATCCCGGCGTGCCGGGCGAGGCAACCCGAATTTGCGGATCGGCCCGGCGCTCAGCGCCCGCGCAGCGTCCCGGTCCGCGTAGGGGTACGGCCAAGATAAGGCCGAAAAGTCCATTGGTGCCGCAGAGCGACGCTGATCGCGGCTATTTGTCGACGAGGAGCAGGTTGAGAGCGCGTGTGCGGTCTTCTGCGCTCGGGCGGGTGTAGCCGCGGGTCGTCTCGAGGCGGGCGTGGCCGAGGAGTTCGGCGACGATGACGAGGTCGGTGCCTCCGCGTACGAGGGTCGTCGCGAAGGTGTGCCGCAGGACGTGGACGGTTGCGTGGTCGTCGAGGCCGGCGGCCGCGGCGATGGCGGTGACGATCTCGTGGACGCCGCGGACGCTGAGGCGCTGGCCGCGCTGGTTGAGAAACAGCGCGGGGGTGTCTTGGGCGCCGGGCCAGTCGTCGCGCTCGTCGAGCCAGCCGGTGAGGGCGGTGCGGAGTTGCGGGTGGATCGGGACGTGGCGGACGCGTTGGCCTTTGCCGAGGATTCGCAGGACGCCTTTGCGGGCGGAGCGCGCGATGTCGTCGACGTCGAGGGCGACGATCTCGCTGATCCTCACACCGGCGTAGAAGGGGACGAGCGCGAGTGCCTGGTCGCGTGGTGAGGGGCAGCGCTGAACTTCGCGCAGGTAGCGCAGCTGGGCGCGTTGGTCGAGCGCGCGAGGCGCCGCGGCCGTGATCTCGACTCGGGCGGCGCTGGCGGGTCCGAGGCCGCGACGGATGTAGAAGTCGTCGACGGCGGCGAGCGCGTTGTTGACGGTCGCCGGGCTGCGCTTGAGCACGGCCTGCAGGTGGGTGCGGTAGTCGCGCACGGCCCAGTCGCGGCCGTCGGCGTCGGCGAGCGGGTCCTCGTCGAGGTCGGCGCCGGCGAGCCAGGCGAGGAACTGGCGGACCTTGGAGGCGTAGGTGCGCCGCGTCTGCTCAGACAGCGGCGCGGTGCGCAGAGCCGCGGCGTAGCCATCGAGGACCTCGATGTAGGACGCCGACAGAGCGATCGCTGCGGGGCCGCGTCGCCGCCCGGCAGGTGCCGTCGTGTTCTCCGTAGTGGTTGCGGCTCCCGGGGGCCGTCGCAGTTTCGTGTTCTCTGTAGCCACACCCGGAGGTTACTACAGAGAATGCTAGTTCTCTGAAGTTTGCGGCGAGCGAATCGAGCCAGCTGATGGACTTTTCGGCCTTATCTTGGCTGTACCCCTATCACGCCGGTGGGGCCGGGGGAGCAGCAACGGATCCGCGGGGCGCCGGAGCTGGAAGTGCCGCGTCGGTGGCTCCTGTCAGCAACTCTGCATCGCGCGCGGGCAATGCCGGAGTGGCCGGCCGGCTACGGGGCCCTGTCCGGGCCGCCGGGGTGCCGGCCCCCGTGCGAACCCCGGCACTTCCGCCCGCGCCCGATCGCCCAATCCCGCGGCCACTTTGCGTGCTCGGGCACGGACCCAAGCAGAGGGCCCTGTAGGCTGGTCATGCTCCCCCAAGAGCAGATGCACCCGCGCCCGCCCTGACCCGGCGGGCGCGCGGCGTTCAGGGCTTGGCCCCCGAGATCCAGTCGACGGCGCCGTGGTCGGGTCCATGCGGTTGGCCCACGCTCCGGCCGCGGCGCGCTGGCCCTCGCTGAACTGCGACGTCTTGGACTGGACCATGTGGCCCGCGACCTCGGTCTCGAGCAGGAGGCCGACCGACGGTCGTGTCCTCAGCGGCGGACGGTGAAAGCGCCGCGTGCGGTAGCGCCCGCGCCGCGCCGCGGGGCGGCGGGCGGCGTCTTGAGCGCGTCGGCCGCGGCGGGGACGCCGTACAGGAAGCCCTGTCCCGCGTCGCAGCCGAGCGCGGCGAGCGCGAGGCGCGTGGCGTCGTCCTCGATCCCCTCGGCCACGACCGCGAGCCCGAGGTTGCGGGCGAGGTCGATCGTCGACTCGACGATGAGCGCGTCGGGCGCGTTGTCCAGCATGCCCGTGACGAACGAGCGGTCGATCTTCACGGTCGACACCGGCAGCCGCTTGAGG
>JBBQBV010000051.1:0-22908 GCA_038318085.1 Solirubrobacterales bacterium | reverse complement strand
AGCGACGGCATCGTCACTTTCCCGCAGATCGACGCCGCTCTTGCATACCGCGCGGATTACCCGGCGGAGATCGAGGCGCGGGTCGAGTTGCACCGCCGCGCCACCGCCGACGCCGATAAGCGTTGAGGCTCCTCTTGGACGAGATGTATCCAGCGGTGCTGGCCGCCGCTCTGCGGGCGGCAGGCATCGAGGCCCTCACCGTTGCTGAGCTCGGGTTCGCGGGAAGGTCCGACGATGATGTGCTGGATGCGGCCGCGGCCGGGGGCTACGTGCTCCTCACCGAGAACGTGGCCGACTTCGCTCGCATTTCCGCCGACAGGCTCACGGCGGGCAGACACCACCCGGGCCTCCTGATCGCCCTCTCTTGGCGGTTCTCCCGGCGCCCTGGTGGACGCGCCGGCCTCGTCGCCGCGGTCGTCAAAGTGCGGCCCGAGCGCCTCGGTGATCGAGTCGTGTACCTGTAGGCATGAACGACCGCAACTGCGAGGCCCGAACCGCGGGCTGGCGCCGCGGGGGCGGCGAGCTGTCCCGCCACTCGGTCATGCGGGCAGCAGAGCCCCCCGAGTACACGGGCGCGCGCGCCGCCCGTCTCCGGCGAAGCGGAAGTTGGACAGTCGTGCGAACATGTGTTCGTGGTAGCGACGATCCTCCATGCGGACCTGGACGCCTTCTTCGCCTCCGTCGCGCAGCGCGACGAGCCGGCGCTGCGCGGGCGGCCGGTCGTCGTCGGCGTGGGGGTGGTGATGGCGGCGTCCTACGAGGCGCGGGCGTATGGCGTGCGCTCTGCGATGGGTGGCCGGAGGGCCCGCGCGCTGTGCCCTGGCCTCGTGGCGGTGCCGTGTGACTTCGAGGCCTACACCGCTGCGAGCCGCGCGGTCCGCGCCGTGTTCGACGCCTCCGGAGCGGTGGTCCGGCCCATGTCCATCGACGAGGCGTTCCTCGATGCCTCGGGACTCGACGTGTCGCCCCAGGTGCTCGCCGAGCGGGTGCGCCGCGAGGTCCGGGAGCGTGTCGGCCTGCCGATCACCGTCGGCGTGGCGCGCACCCGGCTGCTGGCCAAGATGGCCGGGTCGGCCGCCAAGCCGGATGGCCTGCTGGTCCTCGAGCCCGAGATGGAAGACGCATTCCTGCTCCCGCTGCCCCTGGAGGCGCTGTGGGGGCTCGGCCCGTCCAGCGCCGCCAAGCTGCATGCCGCGGGTCTGCGCACGGTCGGCGACCTTGCGGAGACCGACGAGCGCGACCTCGTGACGATTCTCGGCCGCGGCCCGGGCCGGCAGGTGCACTGGCTCGCCCACCAACGAGACACGCGCCCGGTCACAACGCCGCGGCGCGGGCGCCGCTCCTTCGGTGCGCAGTCCGCTCTCGGGCGTCCCCGCTGCGCGCCGGAGGAGCTCGACGCGGCCCTCACCCGCGTCGCCGAGCGCGTCGCAACGCGCATGCAGGCGCGCCATCGCGTCGGGAGAACCGTCGTCCTGCGCCTGCGCTTCGGCGACTACTCCCGCGCTACGCGCTCCCAGACGCTCCCACGCGCGACCGCCCAGCCGCTGAGCATCCTGGCTGCCGCCCGCAACCTGCTCGCGGAGGCGATGCCAGCCGTGCGCCGCGGGGGCCTCACGCTCATAGGCATAACCGTCACCAACCTCGACGACCCGGCAGACGCGGCGCAGCTGACCCTCGGGCTCGAGTAGCCGGCTGATTGCCCCCGGGGTACGGGCACAGCGCGTACGGGCGAAAGCCACGTCCGCCACGCGAGAGCGGAAGTCGGGCCCGAACCGAACGCGGCTCAGTTGGGTTCCGCGAACAACTCGACGGGGGTGAGCAGCCCCGGTGCACCGGCGAGGCCGGCGTCGCAGGTGATCAGCGGCGCGGCGAGCGCTTCTGCCAGCGCGACGAACACGGCTTCGTATGCGGTGAGGTTGTGCCGCAGCTCCCAGACGCGATCAGCGAGGGGCTCGTGCGGGTAGCGCGTGAGCGCGAGCTCGCCGAAGTCGGTGCGCGCGTCCTGCGCGCGATCCTCGCTCAGCGCGCCCAGGCGCGTGAGGCGCCGCAGCGCCTGCAGCAGCTCGACGTCGACGAGGTGCGGGGCGTGCAGGTCGCCGTCACCGGCGAGGCGGTCGACGAGAAGCGGGTCGGGCGGGTGTCCGGCCAGTGCGTCGAGGAGCGCCGAGGTGTCGACGACGAGCACCGGTGGGTCAGGCGCGGTCGCGTCCTGCGCGCACCGCCGCGACGATCTCACCGGAGTCCGCGCCACCAGATCGCGAGCGCGCGCGGCGCAGGACGTCGCTGATCGCAGGACGCTCGGCGACCCGCTCGAGCTCTGCCAGCGCGTAGTCCGACAGCGAAACGCCGGCGGCTCCGGCGCGCGCACGCAGCGCACTGTGGACGGCGTCGGGCACCTTGCGGATCTGGATCGTCTTCACTGAGTCCATGGTAGCTGATTGGGTGTTCGACACCCATGCTGCACCTATGCCTGTCTTCGGCCGCGGCGGAGTCGGTCAGGTCGCTGACAGCTTAAGTCATCGACTAGCGCGATCGCGCCCGCCACGGGTTCGCAGCGCGGCTCGCGGGACAGCACCGAGATATGCCCTCACCCACATCCCGCCAGGTCATCCTGCATCCGCCCGGCCGCTGATGGCGCTGACGCAGCAGATCACCGACGGCGTCCATCGCGTCGCCGACGGGCTCGTGAACTGGTACCTCGTAGACGATGGCGGTGAGGTCGCGATCTATGACGCCGACTGGCCGAGGAGCTGGCCGCGCGTCGAGGCCGCGATCAAGGAGCTCGGACGCACCGCGGGCGACGTGATCGCCATCGTGCTGACGCACGGCCATCCGGATCCCCTCGGGGCCGCCGCGTGGGTCAAGGACGTCACGCCGTTCACGACGGATGCCGTCCTGGACGTGCCCGGGCGTCCCCGCGTCGTGGCGACGCCGGGGCACACTGCGGGCCACGTCTCGTTCCTGCTCGAAGACCGCGGCGTCGTGGTCACCGGGGACGCGATCGCCACGTTCAACGTCCTGACACGAAGCGAAGGCCCGCAGTTGATGCCAGACGCGCTCAATGCCGATCCGCAGCGGACTCGGAAGTCGCTCGACATCCTCGCCGACCTCTCAGCTGACACGCTGCTGCCGGGACACGGCGATCCGTTTCACGGCAGACCCGCGGACGCCGGCGACCGCGCCACGCACCGCGCCCGTTCCTGAAAACCCCCCCAAGGAGATCCCCACCCATGTCACGTGAAGCCAACATCGCCGCACAGGAGCACCTCGCCGAGAACATCAACGCCGGCGACGTCGACGCCGCCGTCGAGACGTTTGCGCTGCACGCGCTCGATCACGATCCCGCCGACGGGCAGGGCCCCGGTCGCGACGGCATCCGCACGTTCTTTCAGACGCTCGCAGCCGCGTTCCCGGACGCCAAGATCGAGCCAGAGACCCTCGTCGCCGACGACGAGCACGTCTGCGTCGCCTACACGCTCAGCGGCACGCACGAGGGCGAGTTCCACGGCATCCCCGCGACCGGCAACCGCATCGAGGTGCGCGGCCTGCAGATCGGACGCTTCGTGGACGCGCAGATCGTCGAGCGCTGGGGCAGCACAGACGAGCTCGGGATTCTCCGGCAGCTCGGTGCCGAGCCCAAGCCCAAGGGCGGATTCGCCAAGCTGACCGACAAACTCGGCTCGTGAGCACCGAGGTGCGCGGCGCCGCAGATCGCCCTCGCCGGGGTCGTCGGCTCGAGCCGTCCGGTGAGAACCTGGACCCCGGAACGTCCGGTCCGATGTCCGCGCGAAAACCGGGGCGCTCGATGCGTTACGCACATAGCCGCGATACGTGTCATTATTCTGACTATGCCTGAACCTCAACAGTCAGCGGCTCAGAAGAAGCTGAGCCAGACCTTCCAGTCGTTCGAGAGCACCCTCCGCGAGATGCTGACGGACGAGGCGCGCCGGTCGATTGACGGGACGCTTGAACGCCTGGCGCACGCTCAGGGGCCGTTTCGTGTGCACCGTGTCGAAGTCGATGTCGTGATCCGCCACCTCAGCGTGGAGGGCGCGCAGCGCGCCGACGGGGCTCCGGCACGGTCCAGGCGCGCGACGGCGGCGAGATCCAGACCCGGCCGCCGTCCGGCCTCGGCCAAGAGGAGCGGCACGCGCGGGCGTCCTCCGGGTGCGCTGCGCACGGCACTGCTCGAGGCCTTCGAGTCCGGCGAGTCCGAGCTGACGACCGACGCGCTGCGCGAGCATCTCGATGCGCGCGGCGTCAAGACGAACGCCGACAACCTGCACCAGCACCTGCGCCGCCTGGTGCAGGCCGGCGAGCTGCAGCGCACGCGCCGGGGCGTCTATCGTCGCGACGTCGTTGGCGCCGCCTGACGACCCCCACCGACGGGCCGACGCGCTCGCCGCGGACGTCGCCGCCGCGCCCCAGCCGGGGACGCGGCGGTTTCATCAGCCGCAGAGCTGACGCAATGAGAGCACTGGAGACGCAGCGCCTGAGGGCACGCCCTCGCCGCGCTCGTCTGCCTCCCCCGTCCATCGGGTCGGCGACGCCGGAGCGTGGCCGGCTCGTCGGTGAGCGGCACCGTAGGCTGCCCGGGATGACCGTGCACCTCGCATCCGTCAACGGGGCGCTCGCGCCCGCGCAGGACGCCGTCATCCCGGTCACCGACGAGGGTCTGCTGCGCGGCGACGGGGCCTTCGAGGTGCTGCGCCTGTACGCGGGCCGCCCGTTTGCCCTGGAGGACCATCTGGCCCGGCTGCGGCGTAGCTGCGAGGGCCTGCGGCTGGAGTTCGACGTCGTCGCGCTCGAACGCGAGCTGACGGCGCTGCTGGAGGAGGCGGGCGCGGTGAACGGGCTGCTGCGCATCGTGCTGACGCGCGGAAGCCGGCGCATCGCGCTGGTCGAGCCGCTGCCGGGCTTCCCGGCGTCCGCCACCGTGGCGACGGTGACCTTCGCGCCGGGCCGCGTGCTCGACGGGCTCAAGACGCTCTCCTACGCGGGCAACATGCTCGCTGGCCGGATCGCGAAGGAGGCGGGCGCCGACGAGGCGCTGTTCGTCTCCCCCCACGGCCGCGTCCTGGAGGGCCCGACGTGGACCTTCTTCTGGGTGTCCGACGGCCGGCTGCACACCCCGCCGCTGAGCGATCGCATCCTGCGCTCCATCACCCGCGACCGCCTGATGGAGATCACGGATGCCGAGGAGCGCGTGACGACCCTCGACGACCTCGCCGGGGCGCAGGAGGCCTTCATCGCGTCGTCCGTGCGCGAGGTGCTGCCGATCAGCGCCATCGACGGCAAGCCGCTGCCCGCGGCGCCCGGGCCCGTGACCCAGGCGGCGGCCGCCGCCTTCCGCGAGCACGTCGAGGGCGCGCTCGCCGCTCGCTGACGGCGTGCGCGTCCTCACGGTCATCGGCAACCGGCCGCAGTTCGTCAAGGCGGCCGCCGTGTCCGCGCGGCTGCGCGAGGCGGCGACCGAGGTCATGGTCCACACGGGCCAGCACTACGACGACGACATGTCGCGCGTGTTCTTCGACGAGCTCGGCCTGCCGCGCCCCGAGCACCGTCTCGACCTCGGCGGCGGGTCGAACACGGAGCAGACGGCGTCGATGCTCACGGCCGTGGGCGACCTGCTGCGCGCCGAGGCGCCGGACGCCGTCCTGGTCTACGGCGACACGAACTCGACGCTCGCCGGCGCGCTGGCAGCCGGTCAGGCGCACGTCCCAGTCGCCCACGTCGAGGCGGGCATGCGCTCGTTTGACCGGGCCATGCCCGAGGAGCTCAATCGCGTGCTCACCGACCACGCCGCGGAGCTGCTGCTGTGCTCGTCCGCCGTCTCGGCGGAGAACCTCCGCGCCGAGCGCGCACAGGGGCGGATCGAGGTGGTCGGCGACGTGATGGTCGACGTGGCGCAGCTCGTCGGGTCGCGGGCCCGCGAGCGCACCGACGTGCTCGAGCGCCTCGGCGTGGCCAGCGGCGGATACGCGCTCGCCACCGCCCACCGCGCCGGCACTGTCGACGACCCGGTCCGCCTGGCGCGCCTGGTCGAGCTGCTGCTGGCGATCCCCTTCGATGTCGTGCTGCCGCTGCATCCGCGCACCCGCGCGCGGTTGCAGGCGGCGGGGCTGCTCGGCCGCCTGGAGGATCTGAAGCTGATCGGGCCGCTCGGGTACCTCGACTTCAGCGCGCTCGTGCTGCACGCGCGGGCTGTGCTGACGGACTCGGGGGGCGTGCAGAAGGAGGCCTACCTCGCGGGCGTGCCGTGCGTGACGCTGCGCGACACGACGGAATGGGTGGAGACCGTGGACGCCGGCTGGAACGCGCTGGTCGATCTCGACGCCCCCGCCGCGCTGGCCGTGCTCGAGCGCCCGGTCCCGGCCCAGCGCCCGGCGCTGTACGGGGACGGGCACGCGGGGGAGCGCGTGGTCGCCGCTCTCCTAGGATTGGCCCGATGAGCGAGCGCCTCGTCCGCGTCGCCGTGGCGGGGCTCGGCCACTGGGGCCCGAACCTCGCGCGCAACCTCGCCGGCCTGCCCGGCTGCGAGGTCGCGTGGCTGTGCGATGCGGTGCCCGGCGCGCTCGCGCGGACCGGCGCCCAGCATCCCACCGCCCGGCGCACCGGTGACCTTGCCGACGTGCTCGCCGACGGCACCGTCGACGCGGTCGTTCTCGCCACGCCCGTCCCCACGCACGCAGACCTCGCCGTGCAGGTCCTCGACGCCGGCCTGCACTGCTTTGTGGAGAAGCCGCTCGCCACGACGGTGGCCGACGCGGAGCGCGTGGTCGCCGCCGCCCAGCGTGCCGACCGGATCGTGATGGTCGGCCATCTGCTCGAGTACCACCCCGCCGTCGAGGCGCTGAAGGCGATCGCGGACTCGGGCCAGCTCGGCGACCTGCACTACGTCTACTCGCACCGGCTGAACCTGGGCAAGCTGCGCGCCGACGAGAACGCCCTGTGGTCGCTCGGCGCCCACGACGTGTCGGTGATGCTGCGCCTGCTCTCAAACGAGGAGCCCGCAGCGGTAGAGGCGCGTGGCGAGAGCTACATGCGGCCGCCGATCGAGGACGTCGTCTTCTGCTACCTGCGCTTCGCCTCCGGCCGGGCCGCACACATGCACCTCTCGTGGCTGGATCCGCACAAGGCGCGGCGCTTCACCGTCGTCGGCTCCAAGCGGATGGCCACCTTCGACGACATGGACCTCGAGCGCAAGATCACCGTCTACGACAAGGGCTTCGACGAGTCCACCGTCGGCTACGGCGAGTACATCACGCGCTCCGGAGACATCTTCAGCCCGCGCATCCCCAACCGCGAGCCGTTGCGGATCGAGTGCGAGCACTTCGTCGAGTGCGTCCGCACGGGCGCCACGCCGCGCTCGGACGGCGCGAGCGGCCTGCGCGTCGTGCGGGTGCTCGAGGCCGCCCAGGCGACCCTGGACGCGTCGCGGCGGGAGGCCCGTGCCGTCGTCTGAGCGGGCGCCGGGGCTCGTTCTCGGCGACGGCGTGGTTCTGCCCGAGTCGGTGACGCTCGGTGCGCACGTGGTCATCCACGCTGGCACGGTCCTCGGCCAGGACTGCGTGGTCCAGGACGGCGCCGTGCTGGGCGAGCCGCCCAAGCTCTCGCGGACCTCCTCGGCGCCGAGGCAGGCGCTGCCGCCGCTGCGCCTCGGCGCCGGCTGCGTGGTGTGCGCCAACGCCGTCGTGCTCGCCGGCGCCGAGCTCGCCGAGCACGTGATCGTCGGCGACCAGGCCTACGTGCGCGAGCGCGCGCGGATCGGCGTCTCGACGGTCATCGGGCGCGGCAGCGCGGTCGACAACGACGTGACCATCGGGGCGCGTGTGAAGGTCCAGACCTCCTGCTATTTGACCGCCTTCTCGGTGGTCGAGGACGACGTGTTCGTCGGCCCCGGCGCCTCGACGACCAACGACGACACCATGGGCCGCCACGGCTCCGAGTACGCCTTGCGTGGCGCGACCCTGCGTCGCGCCTGCCGGATCGGCGGGAGCGCCGTGCTGTGCCCGGGCGTCGAGGTCGGGGAGGAGGCCTTCGTGGCCGCCGGCGCCGTCGTCATCCGCGACGTGCCGCCGCGCGCGGTCGTCATGGGCGTCCCGGCGCGGGTCGTGCGCGAGGTCGGCGACGAGGACCTGATCGAGCGCTGGCGATGAGGCGCCCGACGGGCACCTACGGGCTCGCCGCCGCCGCCGTCGGGCTGACGGCGACCGCCGTCGCGTTGGAGTACGCGCACGTCTGGCGCCGTGGCCGCGCGCCGCTGCCGGCCGAGACCGAGCATGTGCTGGGGGCCGGGGCCGAGGCGGCGCGCGAGACCGTCGAGGTGGCGGTGACGGGCTACAAGCTGGCGTCGCCGCGCGAGAACGCGCTGCTCAACCTGTTGATCTCGTATTCCACCGCCGCCCTGCTCGTGCGCGCAAGCACCTACAGTATCCGTGCGCGCGGGACGTTCGGCCCGTTCCGCGACCGCACGGTCGGCGGGCGCCACATCCACCACTTCCTCCCGGGCATCGTGCTCGCGTTTCTGTCGGGTGGCGCCTCCATCGTCTCGCGCAACGAGGAGCTCGACAAGCTGCTGGCCATTCCGTTCGGCGTGGGCGCGGCGCTGACGCTCGATGAGGCCGCCCTGCTGATCGAGCTCGAGGACGTCTACTGGTCTGAGGAGGGCATCCTCTCGGTCCAGGTCACGCTCGGCACGGCGGCGGGCCTCGGCGCGCTCGCGCTCACCCTGCGGGCCATGCGCCGCGGGGAGGCGGTTGCGCTAGCCGAAGACGGCGGCGTCGAACAGCGCGCTGCCGCGACCTGAGTCCGTCCAGATCGTCTGGTCGCGCGCGGGTCCGACCCCGACCAGGGCGATCGGCACGCCGATCGAGTCCGCAACGAGCTCCAGGTAGTCGCGGGCGGCCTGCGGCAGGTCGTCCTCGCTGCGCGCGCCGGTGAGGTCCTCGTCCCACCCCGGCATCGATTCGGTCTGGCCGACGACGTGGTGCAGGACGGACTGGTGGTAGGGGAAGTCGGTGAAGACCCGCTCGTTGCCGCGGTAGCTCGTGCAGACCTGGATGTCGCCGACCCCCGACAGCACGTCGAGCTTGGTCACGGCGAGGTGGGAGAGCGAGTTCAGCCGCACGGCGTAGCGCAGCGCGACGAGGTCCAGCCAGCCGACCCGCCGCGGCCGGCCCGTGGTCGTGCCGAACTCCCCGCCCTTCTCGCGGATGCTGTCGCCGAACTCGTCGTCGAGCTCGGTCGGGAACGGCCCGGCGCCGACGCGCGTGGTGTAGGCCTTCACGACACCCCAGACCTCGTGCAGGTCGCGGGGGCCGACGCCCGCGCCGGCACAGGCGGCGCCCGCGACAGGGTTCGAGCTGGTCACGAAGGGGTACGTGCCGTGGTCGATGTCGAGCAGCGTGCCCTGCGCGCCCTCGAAGAGGACGTTGTGGCCGTGGTCCAGCGCCTCCCAGACGAGCTTCGGCGTGTCGGCGATGTACTGCTCGAGCGCGTGGCCGAAGGTCAGGTAGGCCTCGGTCATGCTCTGCAGGTCGAGCTCGGGGGAGCGGGCGAAGGGACGCAGCGAGAGCCGCTTGGGCTCCATCGCCGCGACGATCTTCTTCTTGAGGATCTTCTCGTCGAGGAGGTCCTGGACGCGGATGCCCAGGCGGGCGGCCTTGTCGGAATAGCACGGGCCGATGCCGCGCCGCGTCGTGCCGATCTGGTTGGAGCCCAGGCGCGTCTCGCCCGCCGTATCGAGCAGCAGGTGGTAGGGCCTGATCATGTGGGCGTTGGCGCTGATGCGCAGCCCGGAGAGGTCGACCCCGCGGGCCCGCAGGCCGTTGATCTCGCCCGTCAGGACGACGGGGTCGATCACGACGCCGTTGCCGATCGCGCACTTCTTGCCCGGATAGAGGATCCCGGAAGGGATCAGATGGAACTTCCACACGTCCTCGCCGCGCACGATCGTGTGCCCGGCGTTGTTGCCGCCCTGAAAGCGGATCACGACGTCCGCCTGCTCTGCCAGCAGGTCGGTGACCTTCCCCTTGCCTTCGTCGCCCCACTGCGCGCCGATGATCACGATGCCCGCCATGTCTGAGTCAGTCTATGAGGGGAGTTCGCCGTAGCGCAGGGGGGCGCCGACGGCGCGGCGGCTCGGAAGATCGACCGCCTTGCGCTGGTCCTCCCCGAACAGCGGCAGGGGGTCCCCACACATCTCCGTCAGGCGCGAGACGGTGCGCTCGGTGATCTGCTCCTCGAGTTCCGCCGGCTCGAGGTTCGTCGTGATGACGACCGAGCGCTCCTCCTCGTAGCGCGCGTTGATGATCGTGTAGAGCTGCTCGAGCACCCACTCGTTGGAGCGCTCGGCACCGACGTCGTCGACGTGCAGCAGGTCGACGGAGGCCAGCGACCCGACGAGCCCGAGGTAGGTCATCTCGGACGAGTCGTCGTAGGTCTTGCGCAGCTCGTAGAGCAGCTTCGGCAGGGAGTAGATCGCCACGCTGCGCCCGCGCTCGAGCGCGGCCTTGGAGATCAGCATCGCGAGGCTGGTCTTGCCGGTGCCCACGTCCCCCATCAGCCAGATCCCGCGGCCGCTGTCAAGCCGCTCGTCGAGCGCCGCGACGTAGCGCCGGATCTCCTCGACGACGTGCGAGTCGATCTGGGTTATCGGGGGACGGTCGAACGAGACCTCGGCGAAGCGCTTGGGGATCACGGCGGACAGGCGGCGCGCCTTGGCCTCGGCAATCCGCTGCGGCCGGCAGCGGCATGCGCGCGTCGTGCGGGCCTCGAGGTCGACGACGAAGCCCGAGCCGTCGCACTCGTCGTAGGGGCAGCGCGTCATCCGTAGCGGTCCGCGTCGCGGATCCCGGGCATGAAGCGCGGGTACTCGTTCTGAAAGACCAGCGGGACGTTGCCCAGGCTGCCGTTGCGGTGCTTGGAGATCAGCAGCTCGGCCTCCCCGCGGTGCTCGGAGTCCTCCTCGTAGTACTCCTCTCGGTAGATGAACATCACGAGGTCGGCGTCCTGCTCGATCTGGCCGGAGGAGCGCAGGTCTGAGAGCATCGGCCGCTTGTCGTGGCGCTGCTCGACCGCGCGGCTGAGCTGGGAGAGCGCGACGACCGGGACGTGGAGCTCGCGGGCGAGGGTCTTGAGGCCCTTGGAGATCTCGCCGATCTGCTCGACGACGCTGTCCGAGCGGCTGTCGGCGCGCATCAGCTGCAGGTAGTCGACCACGATCAGCCCGAGCTCACCGTCGACCTGCTGGGCGAGCCGGCGCGCCTTCGCGCGGATGTCGAGCACGGACAGGTCGCTGGAGTCGTCGATCCACAGCGGCGCCGCGCCGAGCGTCTTGACCGCCGTCGTGACCTTCGACCAGTTCACCTTGCCCTTGCGCAGGTCGTTGCCCTTGATCGAGCCCTGGGAGGCGATGAAGCGCTGGGCGAGCTCGGACTCGCCCATCTCGAGCGAGAACATGACGGCGGGCCGGTTGTGGCGGACGGCGGCGTTCTCGAGGAAGTTGGCGGCCAGCGAGCTCTTTCCCATCGACGGTCGTGCTGCCAGGACGATCAGGTTCCCGGGCTGAAAGCCGCCGGTGATCTCGTCGAGGTCGGGGAAGCCCGACGGCGTTCCGGTGACCTCCTGCCCGGCCTCGGCAAGCTTGGTGAGCTTCTCGATCTCGGTCTCGAGCACCTCGAAGATGCCGCGGAAGTCCTTGCGGCGGTCGTCGTGGCCGATCTCGAGGATCGTGCGCTCGGCGTGGTCGAGCAGCTCGAGCGGGTTGCCCGCGTGCTCGGCGACCTCCTGCTGGATCCGGTAGGTCGCCGTCAGCAGGCCGCGGACGAGCGCAGCGTCCTTGACGATCTTGCCGTACTGCTTGGCGTTGCCCACGACGGGCGGGGCGGCGGCGAGGGCCTCGATGGCCGCCGCGCCGCCGGCGGATTCGAGCTGGCCGGTCTGCTTGAGCTTCTCGGTGACGGTGAGCTTGTCGACCGGTTCGCCCTGCTCGTAGAGTCCGAGCATCGCGTCGTAGATCGCGGCGTGCGCCGGGCGGTAGAAGTCCTCCGGGCGGAGGTTGATCTCGATGCGTAGGGCGTACAGCGTCTGGTCGGAGAGCAGCACCGCGCCGAGGACGGACTGCTCGGCCTCGAGGCTCTGCGGAGGCAGCTGTCCGGCCGGCGCCGCCGGGCCGCCGGGGTGGCCATTTGCGAGGGTGCGTTCGGGGGTTGCCATCGGAGCGCGAGCGTAGGCTTTAGCAGCGCGGCCGGACGCCGAGGTTGCGCGAAGGTGCCGCTTCTTGCGCAGAGTTGTGACGAACGTCGCTGGGGCGCGAACGCCGGCTGCGAGGGCAAGCTGTCGGCAGGATCTGGCCTGGCCGGCTGACGGTGTTCGGGCTACATCTGCTCGACGACCATCGTCTTGACCGACGCCGTGACTCCCGGCGCAACCTCGACGGTGACCAGGTGGGTGCCGATCGTCTTGATCGGCTCCTCGAGGTGCACGTGACGGCGGTCGATGCGCAGGCCGCGGGCCTCGCGGATCGCCTCGGAGATGTCCTCCGTGGTGACCGAGCCGAACAGGCGCCCGTCCTCGCCGGCCTGGTGGGTGATCGTCAGCACCGTCTTGTTGAGCACGGCCGCGTTGTCCTCGGCCCTCTGTGCGGCCTCGGCCGTTGCCCGCTCGGCCGCCGCCTGGCGGCGCTGGGCGACGACGATCGAGCCCTTGGTGGCAGGCTCGGCGAGCTTGCGCGGGATCAGGAAGTTGCGCAGGTAGCCCTTGGAGACGTCGACGACGGCCCCCTTGTCACCCAGCTGCTCGACGTCCTGGAGCAGGATCGCCTGCGGCATCAGCGTTCCCGGTCGCCGCGGTCGCCGCGGTCCCGGCGGCCGCCCTCGCGGTCGTTGCCCGTGGACTCGGCGACGTAGGGCAGGAGGGCCAGCTCGCGGGCGCGCTTGACGGCGGTCGCGACCTGGTTCTGATGGCGGCGGCAGGCGCCCGTGATGCGGCGCGAGCGGATCTTCCCGCGATCGGAGATGAACTTGCGCAGGGTCGCGATATCCTTGTAGTCGACGAAGTCCACCTTGTCGCGACAGAAGGCGCACGGCTTGCGCCGGCCTGAGCCACCGCCCCTGATCTTCTCTCGCCGGCGCGCTGTCGGCCGGCTGCGCTGCTTAGCCAATGTCGTGAACCCCTGTGGAAGTCGGTCTGCGGACGCCGCGCGAAGACGCGCCGGGCACCCCGGAACGGACGGGGAAGTCTAGCGGGGCACGTCTACCGGTCGGCTGCGCGCCGGCGCCGGCCGCGCTCCCGTGCGGCGCGCCGGCGCCGGTCACCGGCCTAGAACGGGATGTCGTCGTCGGCCGGCTGGCTCTGGCCGTTGGCGACCGTGGCGGCTGCGGGCTGCGGCTGCTGGAAGTCCGACATGTCGGAGGGAACGTCGCTGCGTGGGGTGAAGCTCGGCCCGCCGCCGCCCCCCCCGTTGTCGTCCCGGCTGCCGAGGAACTGCACGGCGTCGGCGATGATCTCGACCGCCTGGCGCTTGTTGCCCGCGTTGTCGGTGAACTCGCGCCACTCGAGACGGCCGTCGACGCAGACCGGGCGGCCCTTGGACAAGAAGCGGGCGCAGTTCTCGCCCTGCGCGCCGAAGATCGTCACGTCGAAGTAGTTGGGCTTGTCGACCCATTCCCCGGACTGGCTGTCCTTGCGGCGGGTGTTGGTCGCGATGCGCAGCGAGCAGATGGCGAGGCCGCCATGGGTCGCACGCATCTCGGGGTCACGCGTGAGATTGCCGGTCAAGACGACGCGGTTGATATTGGCGGCAGCCATCTGCGGCTCCTTTCAAGGGCCGGGGAACACAGAACATGGAAAACGTGCCGCCGAGTCTAGATCCGGGATCGGCGGCGTCCCCGGGCGTGCACGGAAATACGGCGGTTTCGTCACGAAGTCGTGACGAAGCGCGCGAGCCTGACACGCCGCGGGGAACCGGCGGCCCGGCTACTCGTCGGGGGAGTCGCCGGCGGTGGCGCCGGCGGCGGCCGCGCGCAGGTCCGGCGGATCGGGCGTCCCGGGCCGGAGCTTGATCACGCGGAAGCGCTGCACGCCGTCGGTGATCTTCAGCGCGTGGTTGAGCGCCTCGAGCACCTCGTGCGTGGCGTAGAACTGGATCAGGTGGTAGTCCGCCTCGGGCTTCTTGCGGATCTCGAACGCCGTGGCGCGGACGCCCCAGTCGTGACGCCCGACCAGCGAGCCGCCGTGACGGTCGATCAGCGTCTCGACGTCGACGATGATCTTGGTCCGCCGCTCCTCGTCTGACTCGGGATCGAGCAGGAGGGTCAGGTCGTAGACGGGCGCCGCTTGAGCCATGCGGCGGTGCAGAGTAGCAGCGGGGGCGAGCTGTCCCGGCCCCGCGGCTAGGGCTGAACATGCTCGCTCGCGTGCGCTGGACCAACGTGGCGGCCGCCCTCGCAGTGGTCGCGATCCTCGGGCTGGTGGTCGCCTGGCCGCTGCTGGAGCCCGCTCCGCCCGCGCTGCCGCCAGGGCCGCCGCGGGCCGGGCCCCCGTCCGACCTCCCACGCCGCACGCCCACCCCGACCCCCACCCCGGCACGGCGTCTGCGGGCGCGGCGCGCGGTGCGCGACGTCCCCGGCGGCTTCGAGCTCCGCCCTCGCTCTCCCAGGCCCAGGCCCAGGCGCGACCGCGCGCGCCGCACGCCGGCCCGGCCCCGCACAGCGCCCGCGCCGGACCGATCGCCGCCCGCGCCGGACCGGACAGCGCCGGCGCCGGACCGATCGCCGCACGCGCCGCCCGCACCGGACCGCTCGCGACCCGCACCGCGCCGCCCGCGCCCCGCGCCGCCCGCGCCCCCGACGCGCTCCTACGTGTCGCCGCCGCCCGTCGAGCCGGAGTTCGGCTTCGAGAAGTAGCCCGGCTCGACGACGGTGGCGTCCTCGCCGTGCGCCTTGCGCCGGATGTCGCGGATCTGCTCGTCGACCCAGTCGCCCGGATCGCGCGACACGAGGATCTCCTTGAGCCCGGCGGCGCGGCGGTGACGCTCGTCGGAGTCCATCGTCAGGGCGGTGTACAGCGAGTCGGCGAGCTCCTGCACGTCGAAGGGGTTGACGGTCAGGGCGAAGTCGCCGAGCTCCTCGTGGGCGCCGGTGTTCTCGCTCAGGATGGAGACGCCGTCGCGCTCGTTGACGAGCGCCGCCTCCTTGGCCACCAGGTTCATCCCGTCGAACATGGCGTTGACCATGATCACGTCGTAGTGCTTGTAGGAGGCGACGGCCTCCTCGAGGTCGTCGCGCAGCTTGAGCTCGATCGGCATCCAGTCCGTCGTCCCGTGGCGGTGGTTGACCACGGCCACGAGCGCCTCGATGCGCTCGAGGTACTCCGCGTACTCCGGCACGTCGGTCCGCGACGGCATCAGCTGCGCGGTGAAGGTGATGCGCTCGGAGAACTCGGGATGCTGGTCGAGGAAGATGTCGAAGCCGGTGAACCCGCGCAGGATGTTCTTGGACAGGTCGGCCCGGTCGACGCGCAGGATCGCGTAGTCGCGGCGCCGCGCCAGCAGCTTCTCCTCGAACTCCGCGACGCGGTCGCGCCTGGCCAGCGCCCGCGTCGCCTCGTAGTCGATCGGGAGGGGGTAGGCGCGCACCCACACCTCGCGGCCGTCGGAGTGGACGACGCCGCGCTCCATGTCGACCTCGAGGCCCATCAGGTCGACGCAGCACTGCAGGAAGTTGCGCCGGTAGGACTTCGTGTGAAAGCCGACGATGTCGTTGGCCAGCAAGCCCGTGAAGATCGCCTCGCGGATGCGGGCGGGGAGCACCCTCCAGGCGTCCGACTGCGTCCACGGGATGTGGATGAAGTGGTGCAAAAAGCAGTCGGGCCGCGCCTTGCGCACCATCGCCGGCAGCGTGTAGAGGTGATAGTCGTGGACCATCACGACCGGCTCCTCGGTTCCGTTGATCTCGTCCAGCACGGCCGTCGCGAGATCCTCGTTGACGACGTTGTAGCCGTCCTCGAAGGCCTCCACCTCGTGCCGGCGGATGTCCGGCGCGTTGCTCTGGTCCCAGAGGTAGTGCTGGATGAACCACAGCATCGGGTTGGCGAAGATGTGGTAGAAGCGGTCGTAGGCCTCGGGGTCTGAGGCCACGAGGCGCACGTGGTAGGTGCTGCCGTCGAGCGAGTCGACCTCGACGGCCTTGCCGCCGGCCTCCTCGGCGACCCGGACGTCGCCGTCACTCATCGTCGAGGCGATCCAGGTCGCGTCGCGGTGGGAGGCGAGCCCGGTCAGGGCGGTGACCAGCCCCCCCGTGCCGCGCCGGACCGTGCCGTCGTCCTGGTAGGTCACCGGCCCGCGGTTGGAGACGAGCACCAGGGGCGGGGCGCTGTCGTCGCTCACGGGACCGGGGTCTTCGTCGTCGTCCACGCGCCCCACGCTATCCGCCGGTGACCCGGAGCGCCTCGGGTCGCTTTGCCAGCTTCACGTCGATCGTGCGCTTCTGCGACCCGCGGTACAGGACCACCGGAACGGTCCGGCCAGGCTGCAGCCGGGCGACGGCGACCGCCAGGTCGCTGGAGTCCGCGATGGGCTGGTCGCCGACCTTGACGATCACGTCGCCGCCCGCGCGCAGCCTCTCGGTCTGGAAGACCACCACGCCGGGCCTGCCGCCCTGGATGCCCGCCTTCTCGGCGGGGCCGCCCGCGGTCACCGTCTGCACCCAGGCTCCACGCTTGACGGGCAGCTTGAAGTGCTGGGCGAGCTGGGGGTAGACCGGCGAGGTCGAGACGCCGAGGTAGGCGTAGTCGACCTTGCCCTGCTCGCGCAGTTGGCCGATTGAGCGCTTGGCCAGGTCGATCGGGACGGCGAAGCCCACGCCCTCGCCGCCGCCGGACTGGCTCTGGATCTGCTGGTTGAGGCCCAGCACCTCGCCGGCCCCGTTGACCAGCGGACCGCCCGAGTTGCCGGGGTTGATCGCCGCGTCGGTCTGGATCGCGCCCGGGATCTGGAACTTCGTCAGCGACTCGACGGAGCGGTCGATCGCGGAGACGACGCCGATCGTCAGCGACTGCTGCTCGCCGAAGGGGGAGCCCATGGCCGCCACGGGCTCGCCGACGTCGACCTTGTCGCTGTCGCCCAGTGGCAGCGGATGCAGGGTCAGGCCGGCCGGGTCGATCTTCAGCAGCGCGACGTCGGCGTCGGGGTCGATGCCGAGGATCCTCGCCGGCACGCGGTTGCCGTCGGAGAACTCCGCGTACACATGGCCGACCCTCTTGATGGCCTGGCCCTTGCCCTCGGTCACGACGTGCGTGTTGGTCGCGATCTCGCCCTCGCCGTTGAGGACGAACCCCGAGCCGAGCCCACCGCGGCCCGTCGAGGCGCCGCTGACCGAGAAGATCGTCACGACGCCGGGCGCCTCGCGCTTGTAGATGGCCTGGGGGTCGAAGGCGGCGGAGCCGGAGGCGGAGCCCTTGAGGACCTCGACCCTGGTCGTGGTGGTCTTGGTGTCCTTGGACTTGGAGCCGCCGCCGCAGCCCGCGAGCAGCAGCCCGAGCACGGCCAGGAGCGCGCCGGTGCGTCTCATGCCGGGAGCACCAGGGTGAAGGTGGTGCTGCCGGGCCGCGAGGCGGCCTCCAGGAGGCCGCCCATGCGCGCCGCGAGCTCGGAGGCGATCGCCAGGCCGAGGCCGGCGCCGCGAGAGCCGTCGTCGGAGGCGGTGAAGAAGGGTTCGAAGATATGGGGCATGGACTTTCGCTTGATTCCTAGGCCGCCGTCGGTGACCGCCAGCCGGGCCTCGGCGCCGTGCTGATCGGCGCTGACCTGGATCGGGGTTCCGGGCGGTGTGTGCACGAGGGCGTTGTCGATCAGTATGCGCAGAACCTGCGCTACCCGTTCCGGGTCGCACTCCACCTCGACCCGGTCGCGAGGGGACGCCAGGTCGAGCTCGGAGCGGTGGCCGAGCAGCGCGGGCGCGAACTCCGCCGTCACCTCGCGCGCGAGCCCGCCGAGGTCCGTGGGCTCCGGATGGAGCGCCAGCGCGCCCGATCCGAGGCGCGAGAGGTCCAGCAGCTCCGTCGCGAGCTTGGTCAGCCGCTGCACCTGGCCGCGCACCTGGACGAGGAACTCCCGGCGCGTCTGCTCGTCGAGCTCCTCGTCGGCGAGCAGCTCGAGGAAGCCGCCGAGGGAGAAGATCGGCGTGCGCAGCTCGTGCGACGCGGTGGCGATGAACTGCTCGCGTGCCGTCTGCAGCTCCGACAGCTGGCGCTGCATGTCGTCAAAGGCGGCGGCCAGCCGCCCCAGCTCGTCGTCGGAGTCCACGCGGATGCGGGTGGAGAAGTCGCCGGCCGCGACCTGGCGCGCGGCCCGCTCGAGCCGGCGCACGCGCGCCGTGACCCCGCGGGAGACGACGTAGCCGGCCACCAGCGCGACCGCGAGCGCCACGAGTCCCCACGACAGGACGCGGCGGCGGATGAAGGCGACGTTTGCGTCTACGCCCTCGAGCCCGTCGGTGAAGACCGCGACCTTGGTGACCGCGCCATCCTCGGAGAGCGGGATCGCCACCTCCGCGACGCGCCCGCTGGCGGAGGGCTCGGTGCCGCTTGCGACATGCGCGGCGCGGACGGCCTCACCGGCGAGGACGAAGCGACTGTCGGCCCGGTCGGCCTCGGGCTGGGAGTCCACGCTGACGGTCAGGCGCCGGCCCTGCGTGCCCGTCGCCACGTCGAGCAGGGTCACCCGGGCGCCGGAGCGCGCGGCGGCGACGCGCAGCCGCGCCGCCACCCGGGCCTGGGGCACGTCGCGCCCGACGACCGCGCGCAGCGGCTCGACGTGCACCACGGCGGACTGCGCCAGCGCCTCCACCTTCTGGTCGCGCAGCTGGCCCTCCAGCGGGGGGACGACGGACAGGTACACGACGGCGATCGCGCCCGTCACGATCAGCCCGAACAGCGCCGCCAGTCGGTTGCGCAGCGAGCGGATGATCACTCGACGTCGCGGAAGCGGTAGCCGACGCCGCGCACGGTGAACAGGTACTCGGGATCCTTGGCGTCGATCTCGAGCTTCTCGCGCAGATGGCGGATGTGCACGTCCACGGTGCGGGGATCGCGGTAGGCCGAGTCGCCCCAGACGCGGGTCAGGAGCATGTCGCGCGTGAACACGCGGCCCGGGCTGCGCGCGAGCGCGCTCAGGATCTCGAACTCGACGAAGGTGATCTGGACGCTCGAGCCGCGGACGTCGACGGAGCGCTTGACGGGATCGATGACCAGATCTCCGAGCCCGAACGGACCCTCGTCGGCCGGGTCGGTCCGCGCGAGGGCGACGCGCCGCAGCACGGCCTTCACGCGCGAGCGGAACTCGCGCACGGAGAACGGCTTGGTGATGTAGTCGTCGGCGCCGAGCTCGAGGCCGAGCACCTTGTCGATCACCTCCGAGCGGGCCGTGAGCATGATGATCGGCACGGTCTTGCCGTTGCCGAGGCGCCCGCGCAGCCGCCGGCAGACCTCGAGGCCGTCCATCCTCGGAAGCATGAGATCGAGCACGACCAGATCGAAGTGCTGCTCGTCGAAGCGCGTCAGCGCCTCGCGCCCGTCGGCCACCGTGACGACCTCGTAGCCGTCTCGTTGCAGGGGAAACGAGAGTAGCGTCTGGATGGGCTGCTCGTCGTCGACGAGCAGGATGCGAGGGGGGCGATCGGGCACTGCGGGCTTGTAAGGCTAGGCCCGCGGCAGCGGACGATCCGCCGCGCGTCATCATGGGGGGCGTGCTGGACCACCGTGTCTACCGGGCGGCCTTCCTCCCCGCCCTCGTGGCGCTGTTCGTCGTCGCCTTCTCGCTGTCCGATCCGCCGAAGCCGCGCACGACCCGCCTTCCGCCGCTGGCCTTCGACGCCCCGCGGGCGTTCACCTCGCTGCGCGAGCTGGCCCGGGCGTTCCCGGACCGCCGGCCCGGGAGCCCGGGCGACTCCGGGCTCGCCGAGCGCGTGGCCGCCTACTTTGAGTCGACGGGCTTCGCGAAGGCGTCGGGCGTCCAGCGCCGGCGCTACGGGGCCGAGGCCGTCGGCGGCGACACGGAGCTCGAGAACGTCGTCGCCGTCCGCCAGGGCCTGTCCAACCACTCGGTCGTGGTGCTCGCCCACCGCGACGCGGTGCGCGGGCCGGCCGCGGCGGAGCTGTCGGGCACCGCGGCCGTGATGGAGCTCGCGCGGCTGCTCGCCGATCGCGACCTGGCCAAGACCGTCGTGCTCGCCTCGGTCTCCGGCGGCAGCGGGGGCTTCGCCGGGGCCCAGCGCCTCGCGCAGACCGCGCCGGGTCCGGTGGACGCCGTCTTCGTCCTTGGCGACGTGGCGGGCACGACGCAGCGCCGGCCGTTCGTCGTGCCGTGGTCAGACGGCGGACTGCCGGCGCCCTACGGTCTCGAGCGCACGGCCCAGGTCGCGCTGCGCTCCGAGCTCGACGCCGACCCCGGACGGGTGCGGGCGACGGTGCAGGCGATTCGCCGCGCCGTGCCGCTGACGCTCGGCGAGCAGGGCCCCGTGAACGCGGGCGGCCTGCCGGCGGTGCTGATCTCGAACTCCGGCGAGCGGCGGCCGGCGGCGGACGAGCCGATCCGGCAGGCGCGTTTCGCCGGGTTCGGCCGGGCGACGCTGCGCGCGCTGACCGCGACCCTGGACGCGCACGGCTCCGATCCGCTGTGGCAGGGCGACGGCGTCGTGGCGTTGCGCCGGCTCGTGCCGACCTGGGCCGTGCGCCTGCTCGTGCTCACCCTGCTGCTTCCGGCGCTGATCACCGCCTTCGACGCCTACTTCCGCGTGCGCCGGCGCGGGCTTCCGATGGGCGCGTGGACGCTGTGGACGCTCAGCTTCGGGCTGCCGTTCGGAGTCGCCTGGGGGTGGGCGCGGCTGCTCGACGCCCTCGACGCGGTCACCGCCCTCCCCGCACCGGTGGCGGCGGGAGCGCTCCCGATCACGTCGGCCGGCTGGCTCTCGATGGCCTCCGTCGCCGTGGTCGCCGCCGGCACGGCCTTCGGGCTGCGCCCGCTGCTGGTACGCCGGCTCTCCGTCAGAGCCCGGGCCTCCGGCGTCGCCTCCGGCGCCGGCGCCGGCGCCACGGGGCTGATGCTGAGCGTGCTGGTGCTCGCGGTCTGGGTGGTCAATCCCTACGCTGCGGCTGTGCTGTTGCCGGCCGCCCACGCCTGGCTGCTCGTGTCGGCCCCGGAGCGCCGGCCGCCGCGGACGGTCGCGATCGCCGCCGTCGCCGCCGGACTCGTCCTCCCCCTGGGGATCGTCGCCTACTACCTCCGGTCCTGGGGCCTCGGCGCCGCCGACGGGCTCTGGAGCGGCTTCGGCCTGGTCTCCGGCGGCACGCTCGGCATCGTCGCCGCGCTCACGACGAGCCTGTTCGCCGCGGGCCTGTGCGCCACGATCGCCGTGCTGCGCGCGCGCCGGCGCGTCCAGGAGGCCGCGCCGGAGGAGGACGTCCGCACGCGCGGCCCGCGCGGCTACGCCGGCCCGGGGTCGCTGGGCGGGACCGAGTCCGCGCTGCGCCGATGACGGCCGTCGAGGAGCCGAGCGCCCCGCCGCGCCGCGGCAGCCGCGTGCGGTCGCTGCTGCGCGCCCTGTCCACGGTCCTGATCGTCTCCGGCGTGCTCCTGCTCACCGACGCGGGCCTGACGATCTTCTGGCAGGAGCCGCTGTCGGCCCTCTACAACCACTTCCAGCAGAGCGACCTGTCCGTCCAGCTCGAGGGGGACCTCAAGGGGTCGCTGGCGCCCACGCCGGTCGAGAAGAAGGCGCTCGCCTCGCTGCCCGACGCGGCGGGCCGGATCGCCTTCGCCGCCCGCGCGCTGGACCGCAAGATCAAGCCGGGCCAGCCGATCGGCCGCATCCTGGTCCCGCGCATCGGCCTCGACAAGGTGATCGTGGACGGCACGACGACCGACATCCTGCCCAAGGGTCCCGGCCACTATCCGGCCACCCCGCTGCCCGGGGCGCCCGGCACGGTCGCGATCGCGGGACACCGGACCACCTACGGCGCGCCCTTCCGGCACGTCGACGAGCTCAAGCGGGGCGACCGGATCGAGCTCAGGATGCCCTACGCCGAGGTCACCTACGCAGTCGAGCGGCTGCGGATCGTGCCGCCGACGGCGACCTACGTGACCGGCCGCCGCAGCTACGACCGGCTCGTCCTGACGGCCTGCCACCCGCTGTACTCGGCGGCCAAGCGCATCGTGGTCTTCGCGCGCGAGATCAGGGCCAAGCCCTCCAACACGCTCTACTAGAACTGGAGCTTGGGGCTGATTGGGGCTCCGCGCCTACCAGCCGGGCTGGGTAGGTCTGCCCGGCTACCGCAGGCGCTCCGGATCCAAACGGGGTCCACACCCGATCAACGTGAGCCCACCAGCGCCGATCCTGATCATGTGACCACCACAGTGAGCCGATATGAGAGCACACGCAGCCGGAACGGGACGTTCGGCGGCGGTCGCTCGCGACCGAGGACCATCGCCAGGAAGGCGCAGGTGACGCAGATCAACATGACCAGCTACGAAGTCGATCCCGACGCCGTCGCGGAGGCGATCGTCCTGCGGCTGCTCGCGGGCTCCGCGCTGCCGAAGAAGAAGACCCCTTAGCCTGGATCTTGCATCGGGCGGGTGATGTGAGTGTTCGGGCGTCGCTGTCGGTGATGGGCATGGATTTGAGGTGTGATCGGTCGGAGGAGTCCGGGATTTGGGCGGCTTCGCGAGTGTGAGGGTGTCTTGAGCGGCGTGCGGTCTTGATCGCGGCCGGGGGTGGTCGCGCCGGGGGCCTGGCGGTCGTGGTCGCTGTGTCGCTTCGTCGCTGGGCCTGTTCAGCGTGTGGGTGGCGGCAGCGCGGCGAGCCGGGCGAACGCGGCGGCGAGGTCGGCGGCCCAGCGCCAGGCACGGTC
>JBBQBV010000050.1:0-23257 GCA_038318085.1 Solirubrobacterales bacterium | reverse complement strand
TGGCCGTAGTAGATCAGGTCGACGCCCGGATAGACGCCGCTGTAGCGCGCCCGCGCATACCGCCGCACACCCCGGTGCCAGCGAGAGCGGTCACGGCCGATCAGGTAGTTGCTGACCCCGGGCAGGCGGCGCTGCCCCTGGACTCGCGGCCTGTCCGCCGCGCCGAGCAGGCGCAGGCGCACGACCGCGCCGCGGCGCATGTGCCCCGTCCTCGGCACCCCCCGCGGTCGCGCGGGTGCAGCCGGCCTGGTCAGCGACAGGACCGCCTCGCGCGCGGTCAGAAACAGCTGATAGCCATCGCCGTGAGCCGAGAACTTCACGCGCCGGTCGCTCTGGCCGCGATTCTCCTCGAAGGCCAGCGGCAGCCTGGCATACGCGCGCGCCACGCGGGCCTGACTCGCGGCCTCGGGACGGGCCTGCGCGCCAGCCGGCGCCGCCCGCGCGGCCGAGTCGCTCCCGTCCTTGATCGCCAGCGTCAGCGCCGCCGCCACCCCGAGCACCGCCACGGGCAGCGCATACCGCGCCGCTGGACGCGGCCGCCCGCCAAGCATTCCTGTCTTCACGGTTGGCGTCTTTCCGTTCAGCGGCGGACCACGGTGAAGGTGATCGTCTTGGGGGCGGAGCTGTTCATGGCGGCGTCGGTGGCGATCATCCTGGCCCGATAGCGGCCGGCTCTGAGCGCCTTTGAGCTGATCCGCCCTGAGAACGCGACGCGGTTGGCGCCCTGGTGGCTGGCGCGCGTGAGCGTGCCGTTCGTCGAGAACCGCGTGCACCGCTTCGCCCTGCGCAGCTTGCGCGTGGCCGCCACGCAGCGTGCGCCGCTGCGCCGCCCCGCGCGACGTCGCGCGATCACGATCCTGACCGTCGCCGCCTCAGACAGCGAGTACTTCAACGTCGTGCCCTTCCTGTGCTTGGTGCTCGTGGTGACGGCGGAGATCGGCGTGCGCGCGCCGCCCACCACGAACGGGTTGCGGGTCAACCCAAGCCCCGAGATGCTCGGGGCCGAGGTGTCCGCGGTGGCGGTCGGGCCAGGCGGGGTCGGCACCGGACCGGCCGGCGGATTCACCGGCGGTGTCTCGGCGGCCGGCGAGGTGGTCGTCGTGAACGTCTGATCGCCGCCGGCGTTCGTCTGCAGCGCGTTGGCGGCCACCAGCCGGTAATGGTAGGTCGTGCCGGGCGACAGCCCGGACAGCGAGGCGGTCACCGCGACCGGCGCTTCCCCACTCACGGCCTGCACGGGCGTGCTCGAGCCATAGCCGGTGTCGGTGCCGTACTCGAAGTGCGCGCTGACCGGCGAGCCCGCCGGGTTCACCGACCCGCTCAACGTCGCCGAGGTCGTGTCGAGCGCGCTCGCCGGCCCGGTGCTGACCACCGGCGCCGGCGCAGCGTCGGTCGTGATCCGGCCCACCTGCGGGAGATCCAGCTCGCTGAACCACATGTTGCCGTCGGGGCCGGCCGTGATCTCCTCGGGGGCGGAGC
Organism: Solirubrobacterales bacterium; assembly: GCA_038318085.1. Classification (GTDB taxonomy): domain Bacteria; phylum Actinomycetota; class Thermoleophilia; order Solirubrobacterales; family Solirubrobacteraceae; genus DATLGB01. Next base: position 21,778 of record JBBQBV010000050.1, on the reverse strand, counting down.
CTGCGGAGATGCCCTCGGTGAACTCGCTGACCGTCCCCGACGGGGTGATCCGGCCAACCGCGAAGTCGGCCCCCCCGATGTACTCCGTGAACCACATGTTGCCGTCCGGCCCCGCCGCGATGCCCATCGCACCGGTGCTGCCCGTGAAGCCCTCGGAGAAGCCGGTGACCTCGCCTGAGGGGGTGATCCGCGCCACGCTGCTGCCCTGGCCATCCGTGGTGAACCACATGTTTCCGTCGGGCCCCGCCGCGATCTGCGTGGGTCTGGAGTTATCGGCCGGGCCGTCAGGAAATTGGGTGATGGTGCCCGAGGGGGTGATCCGGCCAATCTGCTCGCTGTCGGGCTCGGTGAACCACAGGTTGCCGTCCGGGCCCGCCGCGATGTCAGCTGGATAGTCCTGGGTCCCGCCCGTCGGAAACTCGGTGACCACGCCCGCCGGAGTGATCCGGGCCACCTGGTTGACGCCGCCCTCCGTGAACCACAGGTTGCCGTCGGGCCCCGGTGCGATCGCCCCCGGGCCGCTGCCGGCGGTGATGCCGGCGGAGAACTCGGTGACCGCGCCCGACGGCGTGATCCGCGCCACACGGTCGGCACGCTGCTCAGTGAACCAGACGTTGCCGTCCGGGCCCGACGCTATCCCCTGCGGGCCGGGCGTCTGCGTGATGCCGTACTCGTTGGTGTACGGGGAGATCCCCTCGGAGAACTCGGTGATCGTGCCCGACGGGGTGATCCGCCCCACGCGGCCGGCGAAGGGCTCGGTGAACCACACGTTGCCGTCGGGGCCCGCCGTGATCCCCAGAGTGCCGGGATAGGTGGGCCCGTAGAACGGATCCATGTACTGGGTGATGCCGTCGGTGAACTCGGTGACGGTCGGAGCCGCCTGTGCCGCACCGGCTGCGCCCAGCGTGGCGGCCGCTGCCAGCACGCAGACCAGCACGGACAGTCGCAGTCGCCCGCGGCTCGATCCCTGCGCTGCGTCGGTCATCAAGGCTCCCATCGTCTCTCCTGTTCCGTCACGGTTCCCGTGCTCCGGCTCGTCTGCACCCCGCCGAGCGTGCTGTTGCCCGCCACCTATAGCCGGTATGAGCCGCCGTTCGCGCCCCAGCCACTGACCGTTTTTGACCGGCGGTTGACCGTCTTTGCATCGAGGCGACCTTGCCGAGCCCGGGCCTCGACGGCCTGCGGGCATCACTTTTCCACGTCGAGGTACTCCACGTTCTTGCGCGTCAGGTAGTTGCCCTGGCTGTCGACGCCGTACGTCCCGCCCATGGCCGTCACCCGGCCGGGGGTGGAGACGGTCCCGCCGCTCGGCAGCTCCTGAAGCAGGAAGTCGGCCCGTTCCCGTCGCATGAGGGTGCCCGGGCCGTTGCACCATGCCGGACCGAGGCGCACCCCGCCGACGCACGTCAGCCCGACCGGGACAGCTTTGCCTGAGGGGACGTAGTAGTCGCAGAGCCTGGAGCCCCGGAAGCCGCTGCACAGCAGCACCAGGCCCTTGTACGCCGACGTGGTGGCGCCGGTGATGTCCTTCCCCACCCGCACGACGCTGGGGTAGATGTGGCTGTCGGTCCCGGCGGTGCCGTTCATCTTCCGCGGGTTCTGGTCGCAGGTGATCACCGGACCCGCGGCACCTGCGCATTCCTCGGAGTCGAGGTTCGTCGCCGCGAAGTTGCTCTGAGCCCCTCCCGCGAACAGGATCCTGCCGTTGGGCAGGACGGCGAAGCCCGGAGAGCCGCGCTCGACCGACAGATTGCCGGACGGGGTCCAGGTTCCCACGGGCCCGGCGCCGGGATTGAAGACCTCACACGACTTCAGCGCCCTGCCGGCGTTGAACGACGCCCAGCCGCCGCAGGCCAGCACCTGGCCGGCCAGGGGCGTGCCGGCTCCGAACACGCCCATGCCGTGGTAGGAGCGGGCCTGGGTCATCCGCGACCCGGAGGTGTCCAGGAACGAGCAGGTCGTGGGGTCGAACAGCTCGTAGGTGTCGAGCTCGGCGCCGGTATCGCCTGAGCCCTTCTGACCGCCGGCCATGAGGATCCTGCCGTTGGCCAGCTTGACCCAGGTGGAGGTCTGGCGGTCGAAGGTCATGGCCGGCCCCGGGCCCCACGTGTTGAAGTTCGGGTTGACGACGCCGCGGAACGTGGGATGCGGGTCGTAGTACTCGGTGCTCTTGAAGGAGTTTCCACCCGTCGCGCCCTCGATCTCACCCCCCGCGTAGACGACCTTGCCGTCGCACGGGCGCGCTGGGACGGCGCCGGAGTCACGCACGTAGAAGGCGACGCCGTAGGTCCGGCGCACACAGCTCGTGGCGTCGGCGCAGCTGTCGGTGGGCGCCGCCTGCCAGGTCCTGCCCAACTGGTTGATGCCTGGCGTGGCAGCGCTGGGACTCGACTGGTTGTAGGCGTCGTAGCACTCGGTCTCCCCCGAGGTGTTGCCCGACGCGTTCTTGCCGCCCACGTAGGTCCCAGGCAGGAACACGAGCGCCCGCGGGGCGGCGGTGGAAGTGCGGTCGGTGGTGGTGCCGCCCCGCGGGAGGCGGGAGGTGGCCGACGCCGGGCAGGCGAACGGGCTGGTGGCCGCCTCGTCGAGGCTGTTCAACAGCACCGTGCCCAGGCGGTTGGCACCGCCGAACATCCCTCTTCCGCAGGTGGAGTGGTCGCCCGGCACAACGCACTCCTCGGCGACCTTTCCGGGGACCGGTCCCCCGTTGGCAGTCGTGGCCTTCTGAGCGAAGAGATCGCCGCCGAAGGTCCACGGGCCGTGGCCAGCGAACGCCGACGGCGCTCCGCTGACGAGGAAGGCGCCGCACACAAGCACCAGGGGTATAAGGCTCCGGCCGGTCGTCCTGCGCACGGTCTGCTCCTTCTTGAGGTCCCTCCTCAACCTATCTGCACACGCAGGCGACGTCTTGACCGGTTTTGGCGGCTGCGTTGACCGTTATTGGATTCGGGCGCTCCCCGCTCAGCCGGAGAGCTGGATGTGGTCGGCCTCGGCGGCCCCGCCGAACGGGCGCGTGAGGCCGAAGCGGTTGAGCGTCGCCTCGGGGACGCCCTCGACGCCGGGGGTGTCGGAGGCCCCGCCCCGCGTGTGGGGGTCGTTGGCGAAGCCGCCGACCTCGACGGAGTGCTGGGGACTGCGGTAGCCCGAGAGGCCGATCAGGTGCAGGCGCAGCGCCCTGCCGAGCGCGTCGAGGTGCGCGGCGAGGCTCGGCTCGCTTCCGACCGCGTAGTTGGTCCCCGGGGCCGGGAAGAACCCGTAGGCGCCGCTGTGGGCCTCGTAGCCGCCCGTGATCGAGGGAACGGCGCCCGAGAAGCCGGTGGCCTGGGCCTGGACCCTGGCGAGGCGGCGTTCGAGGCTCGCGCGCCGGGCCCCGATGCGGCGCAGCGCGGCCTGCTTCGACGCCCGCGAGCGGACGAAGATGCTCTGGTGCTCGAGGACCGACTGGTGCAGGGCGGCCACCTGATCGCGTTCTGAGAGCACGGCGGCGGTCTGCGCCCGCTGCTGGGCCTCGAGGCTCACGAGATGCCGCGCCTGGGTGACGATCGCCTTCCGCTCGGCCCCGACCTGGCGCGTGATCTTGACGTTGTGACGCTGGATGCGCGCGAGCGAGCGTCCCGTCTCGAGCAGCTCGGCAAAGCCGCGGGCGCGCATGATCACCCCGATCATGTCGGCCTGAGGCGACTTGTACTGGGCAACGAGCTGCGTGGCCAGAAGCCGGCGATCACGCGCCAGCTCCACGCGGAGGTTGGCGGCGCGCGCGCGGGCTTCGCGCAGCTGGCCCTGGACCACGGAGAGCTGACCCTCTTGGACGTTCAGGCTGGATTGCAGTCCGGTCAGGCGCTGCTGCAGGTCGTCGAGGCGGGGCTGATCGCGCTGGATCTCCGCGTTGTCGGCCTGGATGCCCGAGCGCAGGTGCGAGGTCGCCCCACGGGCGGCGTCGAGCGAGCTCTGGACGTCTCCCGCCGCGGTGGCGGAGCCGAGCCCGGTGGCGGCGAGGGCGGCGAGACCGAGCAGAGCGAGTGGGCGGCGGACGGGCACGGGCGCCGCTCAGGATGCCCGGTCGATCACCTCGCAGCTGCACTTCGGGTTGCAGGACGCAGGAATCCCGGGGGAGACGGCGTGTACCGCCGACCGGTGCAGGGGCAGTGTCAGACCAGCTGCAACAGCGCGCCCAAACCTCAGATATTGAGCTAGGGTGCCGGAACTCCGCCGTGGGGGGCACGGTGGCCGATCTAGGAGCGTAAGAAGGCATGGGGACTGGTCAGGGAAGGCGCAATGGTGCCGTGCGGCGCTTCAGGCATGCGGCAATCGGTCTGGCGGTCGGCCTGGTGACGCTCGGCGCGCTGCCGCTGAGCAGCGCCGGCGACACCAACCCGGTCACCGAGCTCAAGCACAGGCTCCAGTCCGCGCTGGGCACGGTGCTTGCCGGTAAGCCGGCGCCGGCGACCCCCGACCCGGCCGCCGCCACCCGCGAGCAGGCGCGCAAGGCCGAGCTGCTGCGCGCGGAGGAGGCCCGCCGCAAGCGCGAGCGCCTCAAGGCCGAAGACGCCAAGACCGACCCGCCGCTGCACGGGACCGACCCGCATGCGCAGGGCACGGTCGGGGTCGTCGACACCACCCCGAGCGCCGCTCGGCCGCAGGGCGGCAACCCCAATGGCTCTGACGCCGGCGAGGAGATCGTGATCGGCCGCGCCCGTGGCATGCAGAACGCGGATGGCTCCTACCACGGCCACATCACGATCGTCGGCCTGTTCGGCAACGAGATCCTCGGCGTCGACACGGCCCCGGGCCAGAATGCGTCGGGTCCGCTGAGCGCCGTGCAGAACGGCGTCCTGCAACCGCTCTGCAACGGCACCGGCAACCAGGTCTGCCTCTCGGCGGTCACGGCCGACTCCAGCACGACGGCGACCGGGACCACGAACCACTACTCCACGGCGCACGCCACCCTCGGCGGCGCGGCCGGGCTCGACGTCGGCGTGGCCGAGTCCGACGGCAACATCTCAAACGACGCCGCCTGCCAGACCGCCCACAGCGACGCGAGCGTCGCCGGCGTCAAGTCCGGCGGAGTGGCCACGGCGGACGCCGCGCAGTCCACGACCGACTCGAAGGCCTGCAAGGGCCAGGCCCCCACGCAGACCAACACCTCGAAGGTCATCAACCTCGGCGGGGTGGGTGTGCCCATCCCCGATCCCGGATGCGCGAACGGCACGCCTGATGTCCTGACGGGGATCCCGGTCGTCGCTCCCATCGTCTGCAACGCCGACGACCAGAACGGCGCCCAGGCCGCCGCGCCCTACGGCGTGCGCGACGCCCTCAGCGTGTTCGCGCTCGACCTCGGCGGCACGACGGTCCTGAAGACCTCGACGGCCGGAAGCGAGTCCCGCGCGGTCCCACCGCCGCCGCAGTGCTCGGACAAGGCGGACAACGACGGCGACGGGCAGATCGACGCCAACGACCCCGGCTGCCTGAGCGGCCCCGGCGGCGCGTACAACCCGAACGACGACGACGAGACCAACGCCGAGACGAGCAAGCCGCAGTGCTCCGACGGCAAGGACAACGACGGCGACGGCAAGGTCGACGCCAAGGACCCCGGCTGTCACACCGACGGCAACGCCGACAACCCGAACTCCTACAACCCGAAGGACGACAACGAGTCAAACGGCGGCAAGCCGCAGTGCTCCGACGGCAGGGACAACGACGGCGACGGCAAGGTCGACGCCCAGGATCCCGGCTGTCACTCCGACGGTGATGCCAGCAACCCGGACTCCTACAACCCCAACGACGACAACGAGGCCAACGGCGGCGGCGCCCGCGAGCTCGGCTCCGCCCCCGACAACGGACAGCTCCCGTTCACGGGCGTGGACGTGGTGCTGATCATGATCGCCGGTCTGCTGCTGTTGGGCGGCGGCCTGGGGCTGCGTTCGCGCACGCGCACACGCCCGGAGCGCGTCTTCTGAAGCGACCGCGGAGGCGAAGCCGCACGGCCCTGCTCGCCCTGATGGCGGGCGCGGCCGTCGCGGTGTTCGTCGTCCTGCGTCACACGGGGGGGCCCCCGGTGGGCGTCGCCTCGGCGGTGCCGGCCGCGGCCTCCGGAGCCATCGGCGCGACCGACCCGCTGTCGTACCCGCGGCAGGGGCTGCGGCTCGTCCGTCCGGTGAGATGGACGGCGGACGGGGCGAAGGGCGTCATCCGGCTGCGCAGTGACAGCCGGCGCCTCGGCCTCGTGATCGTCACCGCCCCGCACCGGGTCGGCCTGGCGCGATTGCAGCACGACACCGAGCGTGCGGTGGTGCGCAGCACACCGTCGCTGCGACTGCTGCTCCGGCGCCGCGCGGTGCTCGGCGGCGTGTCGGCCCGGCAGTCCGTGCTGCTGCGCGATCGGCGCGGCCGGCGGCGCCTGGAGGTGCTCGTGCTGGCCCTGAGCAGCCGCTACCGGACGTATGCGGTGACCGTCTTCAACCGCACCGCGCGGCCCGCCGCCCGCACGCCGGCGGTCCGGACCGTCCTGGACTCCCTCCAGATCCTGCGCCCCACCGCGTGAGCGTCAGTTCTGGTCCACGAGCCAGGTGCCGCCCTGCTTGCGAAGGTGGGTCTTCGTGCTGTTGCCGTCGAGGCTCTCGCTGAGCGTCGCGGTTGCCGTGTTGCCGGTGACCTTGATCTGCTTGACCTTGAAGTCCAGGCCCTTGAGCTTTGCCTTGGTGGCTGCGGGAAGGCTGTCGAGGGCGCTTGCGAGGATCTTCTTGCAGTCTCCCCCGCCGAGGGTGGAGCCCGCCTTGACGAGCGTGCGCTTGGCGGTAGCGGTCAGCTTGGCGCAGGCCTTGCTGAAGTCCTTGTCGACGATCGCCTGCGTGTAGTCGTGGATGACCGCCTTGATCTTGTCGTTGTCAGACGTACCGCCACAGCCCGACAACAGGACCACGAGCGCCACAGCCACCGTCACTACCCGCACCATCTTGTTCTCCCCTTAGACGTTCCGACGGATCGTAGGCGAGTGCGTCAGGCGATGATCCTGACCGGCACGCCCGGCCCGATCCTGGCGGCGAGCCAGCTGATGGCGCGCCGGCCCAGACGGACGCAGCCATGCGAGGCGGCCGTGCCGGGGACCCCGCCGATGTTGCCCGTCCCGTGCAGCGCGGTCTGTCCGGGACCGCCGTCGAACTCCGAGTACACGTCCGAGCGGGCGCTGAGAGCCAGTGCGAACGGCTCCCCGGCTGCGGCGGAGCCGAGCCGGACGTTCTCCTCGACGAAGAAGCGCCCCCGCGGGGTGGGCGTCGAGGGCTTGCCCACGACGGCGCGGATGCGCCTGATGGCCCGGCCGGCGCGATAGGCCGTGACGGTGCGCGTGGAGAGCCTGACACGGAGGCGCCACGGGGTCTGCGCCGTGCGTGTGCGGCGTCGCAAGATCCAGCCGGAGCGGCCGTTCGGGCGTCCCGGCAGGCGCACGTCGACCCACTCGCGCCCGTCAGCGCCGGTCCTGGCGGCAAGGACGGGAAGCACGGTCCGCACGCGGGTGATCGGACGCCGCCCGTCCACCGTCGCCAGCCGCGGCGAGCTGCGATCGGGCTGGGCGAAGACCTTGTGTGAGCGCTCGAGGACGACGAGCCGCTGGACGGCCGGCACGGCGTGCGCGGGCGCGGCCGGGACGGCGGTCGCGCACGCCGCCAGCGCGGCCGCCAGCCTGAGGGCCGCGGTCACCCGGTGAACCCCGGACTCGAGCGAGGAGGGCGCGTCGGTGAGCGCGATGGGCCGGCACCGCGCTCGCAGGCGCGGAAGCGGCGGTCGGCGCCCAGCGTTCGCCGGCCGGCGCTGCTGACGCTGACAAGTCGGTAGTGGTAGTAGGTCCCGCGCCGCAGCCCGCGGATCAGCGCGTGCGCGTGGACCGCGTCCGGGCTCGCGGCCAGGTGAGCGCTTCTCGTGCGTCGGCCGTAGCGCCTGGTCCTGCCGAACTGGAAGTGGTATCGGGCGGCGCCGGCGCCGGCGCGCACCCAGCCCGCCAGGCGAGCGTGATCGCAATCGGCAAGCGACGCCCGGCCCGTGGTGACCGCCGTCGGCCGGGCAGGGGTGACGCCGGAGGCCCCCGGGCGGTCGGCGCCGCCGGTCGTGGTGCTCCCGCCGCCGTCGGCCGTGGTGCTCCCAACGCCGTCCGTGGTCGTTGCAGTGCCGCCGCCGGTTGCGCCGGTGCCCCCGGGCGGGGTGGTCGTGATGGTGCCGGCGGTCGGCGCGCACGCGGAGCGGGTCACGACGTTGGTGTCCAGCGTGACTGCGCCGTTGCGCGCCAGGGCCCGCCCGTCCACCGTGGCACCGGTGGTCAGAGAGATCGACGTCAGGGCCAGGATGGTGCCTACGAAGGCGCTCGTCGTGCCGATCGTCGCGGAGCTTCCGACCTGCCAGAAGACGTTGCAGGCCTGCGCGCCGCCGACGAGCAGGACGCGGCTCCCGGCCCCCGTGGTCAGGCTCGAGCCGGCCTGAAAGACGAACACCGCGTCGGGATCGCCCTGGGCGTCGAGGGTGAGATCGCCGCTGAGCCCGAGCGCGGTCGCCGACGTGTAGACGCCGGGGCTCAGCGTGTTGCCGGCGAGGTCCGTGGTGACCGTCGCCGTCGAGCTGCGCCCGGCCGCATCGACGTAGGCCGTGGTCAGGTCGTTCTGTGCCTGCATGGCCAAGCCGTCGTTCGTGTGGGTGGTGCCGTTCACGGTCCCGGGTCCGAACCCGGTGATGGCCGTGCCCGGGCTAACGCCCAGGTCGCCGGTGAGCCTGCTGGGCCCGGTGTTGGTGACCGTGGTCGCGCCCAGCACGCTGAAGCCCCCGGCGCTTCCCAGGCCGACGGACGCCGCCTGAGCGCTGGTGGCAAGCGCCGCCACGAGCACAAGCGCGAGCGCCAGCAGTCCGAGGCCGCGGCGAGCGACGATCGACGCCGCGTGGGCGGATGGACATCCGCCGCCGCGTGCGGCGACCGTCGACTGATCGGCGGGTGGAGCCATCTGGTCCTCCGTGCTGCGGCGCCGGGCGCCGTGTCGTTCGTCGGTCATCGTCCGGTCACTATCGGCAGAAGCGGGCAGGAGGCGGAGGCCGCCATCCAGGTCATCCACACCTACGAGGGCACCGAGACGATCCGGACGCGGATCGTCGGGCGCGACATCACCGGTGTCGGCGCGTTCGTGTGAGCCGGCCTCAGCGCCGCCTGGCCCGCTCGCGATCCTCGCTGAGTCCGACCTCGTAGAAGGCGAGCGCGACGGCGAAGATCAGCGCCGCGCCCATGATCGCGGCGCCGATGACCAGGCCGGTGCCGTGGGTGAGGCCCGCCAGCACCGCGCCCACGACGAAGATCGCCCCGACGACGGCGAGGCGGCGCAGCGCGGCGCGCTTCCAGGTCATCACCTGCCGGCTCGCTCGCGATCCTCGCTGAGTCCGACCTCGTAGTGGATCAGGGCGACGGCGACGATCAGCGCCAGGGTCGTGACCGCGAGGCCGACGAAGCGGGCGGGCCCGGAGATGACCGCGAGGAGGACGATGCCGATGATCAGCAGCACGACGGTCATCGCGGCCCGGCGGGCGGCGGAGCGCTGCCAGGTCATGGCCGTACTCTACGGCGGCCTACCAGGCCTGGCCGGTGCCGCAATGCGGGCAGCCGACCGACGTGGAGACGGCGGCGGTGAAGACGGTGCCGCAGGAGCACTCGTAGCGGGCCCTGTCCTGCGGGCCGCCGCCGCGGCGAGCGAGGTCGGTCGCGCTGGCGCGATCGTGCTCGGACTGATCGCCGGCGAGGCGGAGGGTGAGGGAGGGGGCGGCAACGGCCATGGTGTCTGTAGGTCTAAGACCCCACGACGCCACCAGGGTTTCGGGCTTTCGCCACTTCGATGCGATCTGGAACTTTTCGCCCGCCCGCGCTCACAATCTTTAGATCTCACCAGGCGCAGGGGGAAGGGTCGTGCCTGCGATACTGGGTCCCGATGGACCCCGGCCGCAAGCGCACCATCCGTCTGATCGTCGCCCTCGGCGCCGCGGTGGTCCTCGCGGCGGCGCTCGTCTACACGAGCTTCACCGCTTCGACCGAGACCAAGACGCCGAGCCAGCTGCTGTCCGCGGTCCCGACGCCGGGCCAGGACTACGAGCTGACGGGCAAGGTCGCCGCCGGCTCCTGGAGCCGGCGCGGGGGGGTCAACGAGTTCCGCGTGCGCGATCGCACCGGCGGCGAGTCCGTGCCCGTGCGCTACGCCGGCGCGGTGCCCGACCCGTTCCGCGAGGGGCGCGAGATCGTCGTCACGGTCCGCAAGCAGGGCGACATGTACGTGGGCGAGAAGGACTCGCTGATCACCAAGTGCCCGTCGAAGTTCCAGACGAAGGCTCCGCAGACCTAGGATCCAGCTGATGCTGGTCGCCGGGAAGTTCCTGCTCGTCGTGGCACTCCTCGTCGCCGTCTACGGCGCCGGGGCGTCGCTGTACGGCGCGATCAAGGGCAATCGGGGCCTGATCGAGTCCGGCCGCCGCGCCGTCTACGGGCTCGCGGCCTGTCTCGTGGCGGCCTTCGCGATCCTCGAGTCGGCGTTCTTGCGCTCGGACTTCCACTCCTTCCTCGTCGCCACGCACTCGTCGACGACGACGCCGGACTTCTACAAGGCGACGGCGATCTGGTCCTCGCAGGAAGGCTCGCTGCTGCTGTGGGCGATGCTGCTGTCGGTCTGGTCGAGCCTCGTGCTGTACCTGACGCGGAACAAGGTGCGCGAGATCGCCCCCTACGCGACCGCCGTGCTGTGCGGCTTCGCGATCTTCTTCGTCGGGCTGCTGGTCTTCTTCGCCGGGCCCTTCAAGGGCCTGTCGCCTGTGCCGGTCGAAGGCAGCGGCCTGAACCCGCTGCTGCGGCACCCGGGCATGATGGTGCACCCCCCGATGCTGTACTCGGGATACACACTGTTCACGATCCCGTTCGCCTTCGCCGTCGGCGCGCTCGTCACCAAGCGCCTCAACGCGGACTGGATCCGCTCCACCAGGCCGTTCACGCTCGCCGCCTGGGGCTTTCTCGGCGTCGGGATCCTGCTCGGCGCCCGCTGGTCCTACACCGAGCTCGGCTGGGGCGGCTACTGGGCCTGGGACCCCGTGGAGAACGCCTCGCTGATGCCCTGGCTGACGGGCACCGCCTTCCTGCACTCGGTGATGATCCAGGAGAAGCGCGGGATGCTGAAGGTCTGGAACGCCTCGCTCGTGCTGGCCACGGGCATCCTGGCGATCCTCGGCACCTTCCTCGTGCGCTCGGGGATCCTGCAGTCCATCCACGCCTTCGGCGCGTCGACGCTCGGGACCCCGTTCCTGGTGCTGATCGGCATCCTGATCGCCGGCTCCGCCGCGCTCGTGATCTGGCGCGCGGCAGACCTGCGCTCCGACAGCCGGCTGGACTCGTTCTTGTCGCGCGAGTCGATCTTTTTGCTCAACAACTTCGTGCTCGTGACCATGTGCGTGGTGATCTTCTGGTTCACCTTCTGGCCGCTGATCTCCGAGCTCTTCGGGGCCAAGCGCTCCGTGGGGCCCCCGACGTTCAACAGCTTCATCGGCCCGCTGGCGATCTTCCTCGTGCTGCTGACGGGGCTGGGCCCGGCCCTGGCCTGGCGGCGGGCGACGCGCGCCAACCTGCGCCGGCAGCTGACGATCCCGGCGCTTGTCGCGGCGGTCACGCTGGTCACCCTGATCGCGACGGGCGTCCGGGACGCCAAGGCCGACCTGCTCTTCGTCTTCGCCGCCTTCTCGGCCGCGGTGCTCGTCCAGGAGTACGTCCGCGGGGTGCATGCGCGGCGTGCGATGACCCGCGAGACGGTGCCCGTGGCGCTCGTCTCGCTGGTGCGGCGCAACCGGCGCCGCTACGGCGGCTACCTCGTCCACCTCGGCGTCATCACCCTGTTCGTCGGGGTGGCGGCCTCCTCGGCCTTCCAGCACGCCGACGACGTGCAGATGCGCGTCGGGCAGACCACGCCGGTCGGCGGCTACGACATCACCTACGTCAAGCCGACGAGCGGCGTCGTCGCGGCGACCAACGGGCGCCTGGAGCGCATCGACCTCGGCGCCGTGCTCGAGGTGCGCAAGCGGGGCCGGCTCGTCGACACCATCACCACCAAGCGCTCCTACTTCCCGACGGACGACCCGACGCTCGGGCCGGTGTCGAGGTTCTTCGAGGGTGAGGCGACGAGCGAGGTCGGCCTGCGCGCCGGCGGCCTGCGCGACATCTGGACGGTCGTGAGTCCGTCGCTGTCTGCGCTCAAGCCGGCCATCGCCCAGGGCGACAAGGTCTTCACGGGCCCGGCCCAGCTCGACGCCAAGCAGCAGGGAGCCTTCCTGGCGGCGGCGCTGCAGGCGCTGGCGACGACCTATGCGCGCAATCCGCCGCCGGCCGAGTTTCGCCTGATCGTCTCTCCGCTCGTGACCTGGATCTGGCTCGGTGCGATCCTCGTCTTCGCGGGGGGCCTGATCGCGATCTGGCCCGGGCCGCGCTCCGCGCAGCGGATGGTCAGCGCCGGGTACGCCGCGCGGCTCGCACGCGAGCTCCGGCGCGCGTGAGCGTGGTCGTGGTCCTCGTCGTCCTCGCGCTCGTCGTCTGGCTCGTGATGGCGCCGCTGAGCCGCACGCATCTACAGCGCACCGCGGACGCCGAGTGGTCTGCGCGCGAGGATCTCGAGGCGCTCAAGGAGGCCAAGTACCGCGAGATCCGCGACGCCGAGCTCGACCATCGCACCGGCAAGCTCTCCGAGGAGGACTGGCGCTCGGTGGACCGCTCGCTGCGAGCCGAGGCGATGGAGCTGCTGCGCCGCCTCGACGCCTTCGCCGAGTGACCGTGACTTCTGCGCCCGTCGTGTGTTGAAGCGGCCATGACACGTCTTCTCCTCGTCCTCGGGGTCCTCGCCATGGCGGTCGCCGGAGCAGCCTCCTCCGCCTCCGCCAAGCCTGGCCGTCACGGCCACCATCGCGGTCATCACCACCGGCACCACCGCCACGCCAAGGTGCTCAAGGCCTCGCTCGTCCCGGTCTCGTCGGACGCAGCCGCCTACACGAACGCGGGCGGCAGGGCCCGGCTCGTCGTCAAGCGCCACAGGGCGAGGGTCTCGATCCGCGTCCACGGCCTCGTGCCGAACACCAGGAGCCAGTGGGCGATCACGACCGGCGGCTGCACCGGCCCACGGGTCGCGAACTTCACCTACAAGCCGCTGAAGATCCACAAGAAGGGCCGCGGCAGGGCCCACGGGCGCTCCAAGCACTTCAGCTTCTCGAAGACCACGACCTACTTCGCTGTCGTCTACGCCGCCAACGGCACCGATCCGGTGCTCTGCGGCGAGTTCGTCAGAAAGAAGAAGAAGGCCTGAGGCCTTCCAGGGCGACGGCGGGTTCGGCTACCCTTTCGGTCGTATGTACTCCGTGCTCGCCGTCGCCCAGGTCTTCATCGCCCTCGCCCTGATCTTCACCATCCTGCTGCACTCCGGCAAGGACTCCGGGATGTCGGGCGCGTTCGGCGTGGGTGCCGCCGGCGGGACCTCGGGCGGGTCCCTGATGGAGCGCAACCTGACGCGCTGGACGATCTTGTTCGCCGTGCTCTTCGCGGTCAACACGCTCGTCCTGTTGAAGATCTGAGCGCCTCCTCGTAGTCTCGCGGGGTGTCCAGGCTGCGCAGGGCGGCCGGGGTCTGCGCGGCGTCGACGACGCGCGCCGCGCAGGCGCCGAGCAGCCCGCGGAGGCTCGCATCGCCGCCGCGCAGGCGCTCTTCGGCGAGCACGGCGAGCCGCGTGCGGTACAGCGCCCCGAGAGGCTGCCCGGCGTAGGCGACGGCGTCGTCGGCGTCCGAGAGCTCGGCGAGCAGCGCAGGAAGGATGGCGTGGGCGAAGGGCTGGTCGGTCGCGCAGACGAAGGCGAGCTCGGTCGGCAGCGCGGCGAGCCCGGCGGCGAGGCCCTGCAGCGGGCCGCGACCCGGCGCCGCGTCCTGCGTGACCGCGATGCCCGCCGGCAGCGGCGGGAGCGCCTGCCCCGCAGCGCAGACGACGAGCACGGGCCCGCGCGTGGCGGCCGCCACGCGCTCGGCCACGTGCGCGACGAGCGGCGTCCCGTGCCAGTCCAGCGCGGCCTTCGGCGCGCCCATGCGGCGTGACCGGCCGCCGGCCAGGATCACGCCGCCCAGCGTCATCGGCGCAGGCGCAGCCCGGTGCCCGCGCGCAGTGCCGGGACGACCGCGGAGGCGCTGCCGCCCGGGCAGCCCGGCGGCAGCGCGACGAGTCGCTGCGCCGCGGTCAGCGCCTGGACCCCGGCGAGGACGGCGATCGGGTCGACCTCGACTGCGGTGCGCGCGAGGGCGCCGGTGGCGCGCCCGGCCTGTACCGCCGCGGCGCCCAGCGTGGCGTGTCCGCCGGCCGTGCGCTCGAGCGCGGGGATAAAGACGCCGCGGCCCATGCCCGCGCACAGCTCGGCCACCGTCGCGGCATCGCCGCCGGCAAGCACGAGGTTGTCCGGTAGTGGGGCCAGGGCGAGCGCCCGCGTCGCGTGACCCGTGGTCGTCTCGCCGGCCCGGGCCGCCGACGAGCAGTCATGGACCTGGCGCCCAGCTACGCCGTCCTCGATCAGCGCGACGGGCCGGCGCGGGACGCCCTCGTCGTCGTAGGAGCGGGGCAGCGTGGTGGGGTGCTGCGCGGAGTCCGAGAGGTTGACCGCGCCGGCGGTGACGGTGCGGCCGCGCCGAGCGGCCAGCGGGCCGCCGCCCAGGGCGAGGTCGACGCCGAAGGCGCGGCGCAGCCCGGCGAGCACGGTGGCCACGGCCTCCGGGCCGAGCACGACCGGCACGTCACCCGTGGGGGCGGTGACCAGGCGCGCCGGCACGGCGAGCGCGAACGCGCTGGAGGGGTCGCCCTCCCCGAGCAGCGCGCGGACGTCGCCCGCGGCGGCCGCCAGCTCCGGCGGGCCCACGGCGGCGAGCGTCACGGCGGCGCTGCGGCCGTCGGCGCGGACGCCGCGCAGGCGGGCGACGACGTGTGACCGCGCCTCGCTCGCGCGGACGCCGGTCGTCGACGCGACGGCGAGCCTGGCGGCGCCGGGGCGCCAGTCGAGCTCGAGACCCTCTGGCGCGGCCGGCGCCTTCAGGCCGGCGGCGACCGCAGGGTCGAAGCCGTCGTGGGCGCGGCCGGGGGCCGGCTCGGGCAGCGCCGGGACGGGCCACGCCCGCGCCTGACGCGCGTGCAGCGCGGCGGCGCGCGCGGCGCGGCGCAGCCCGGCGTCGTCGAGCTCCTTCGTCTCCGCGCGCGCGCCCCGCCCGTCCTGCACGGCGGTGAACGTCGCGCGCGCGGGGCTGCCGAGCTCCCAGCGGACGGCGACCTGGCCGGGCCCTACGAGCAGGCCCGCGGCGCGGTCGGCGAGGGCGGCGAGCTCGGTCATCGTCGGGACGCCCATGGCGCTCCAGCGTAACCGCCCGCCGGTTGCGGCGTATCTCAACCTGACCAACGGTCAACAAGCGAGGAGACAGATGTCCGTCGATGCCCCCCGTCACCTGCAGTTCCTGCTCGCCGGCCCAGAGCGCCGCGTCCTGCGCTGGCTCGCAGCGCGGCTGCCGGGCCGCGTGATGCCCGACCACCTGACGGCGCTCGGCGTCGTCGCCGCCGTCGCGATCGCCGCCGCCTACGCGCTCTCCAACGACTCCCCCGCGTGGCTGTGGGCGGCCAGCGTCCTGCTCGTCGTGCACTGGCTGGGCGACTCGCTGGACGGCACGCTCGCCCGCGTGCGCGGTATCGAGCGCCCGCGCTACGGCTACTACCTCGACCACCTCGTCGACGGGATCGCGACCGCGTGCATCGGCCTCGGTCTCGGCTTCTCGCCGCACATGCTCCTGATCACCGGGGCCGTCGTCGTCGTCGCCTACCTGCTGCTGTCGATCAACGTCTACCTCGAGACACAGGCGCTCGGGACCTTCGACCTCGGCTACGGCCTCGTCGGCCCGACCGAGATCCGCCTCCTGCTCATCGGCGTCAACACGCTGCTCGCGCTCGGCGTCACGCCCCATGTGACCCTCGCCGGCACCGGCCTCGGGCTCCTGGACCTCGTGGGTGGCGGGCTCGTGGTCCTGATGGCCCTGGCGCTCGTCGTGCGTGCCGCGCGCAACCTGCGCGAGCTCGCCCGGCGCGAGCCGGTGGTCCCCCCTCAGAGCGCGTGCTCGTAGAGCGCGAGGATCTCCGCGCGGTCGGCCCTCGGGGGCGTCAGCTCGAGCTCTGGACGGCCGGCCGCCGCGTCCGCGCACGCGGCCAGCCGGTCGGCGGTGATCCCGAGCGCGCCGAGCGTCGTCGCGCCGGTGCGTGCGCACACGGCGGCGGCGAACTCGACGGGCTCGGCCTTCAGCGCCCGCTGCAGGCGCGCGTGCTGGTCGGGGAAGCGCCACGCGAGCGCGGCGAGCGAGTGCTGGAGCATCACGCCGTTGGCCGACCCGTGGGCGACGCCGCACAGGCGCACGACCGTCTGGCTGAGCACGTGGTGCAGCCCGTACCAGGCGGAGTCGATCGAGTATCCCGCCAGCAGCCCGGCGAGTGCGAGCGTGTCGCGGTCGGGCTCGCCGGCCGCGTAGGCCGAGGCGATCAGGCGCGCCGCCTCGAAGGCGGCGAGCGTCGAGACCGGGTTGGCGAGCGTGGTCACCGTCGCCTCGGCGGCATGGCCGAGCGCGTTGAGCGTGCTGCCGGCCAGCGCCTCGGCGGGCTGGGACGCCGCGAGGGCCGGGTCGCACAGCACGACCGCGGGACGCACCCTCGGCGTGTCGGGAGCGACGCCCTCGGCGTGCCGGTGCACCCAGGTCATCTCGGCACCGGAAAGCGTGGTCGGCACGGCGAGCGCCCGCACCCCGGGGTCCTGCCGGCGCCCCGCCGCGGCCAGCGCCTTGGCGACGTCCACGACCCGGCCGCCACCGAGCGCCACCAGGCGGTCGCCGGACACCGTCGCGAGCAGCTCGCCCGCGACCTCGTCCACGCGGCCGGGGCGGACGTGGTGGACGTGTCCCGCCTGCTGCGCGATGTGCGGCGTGGCCGCCAGCGCGCGCTCGGTGGTCAGCAGCGTGTATCCGGGCCCGCCGAGCAGCTCCACCGCCCGTTCGGCCCGACCGCGACCGAAGTGGATCGTGCGTTCGCCGTCGCGCCAGTCGAAGCTGTGCATACTCACGACAACCTAATGCTCGCCTACGTGTTCTGGCACAGCCCCGCCGCCGCCGCGGACGCCGACGCCTACGAGGCCGCGGCGGTCGCCTTCCACGCCTCGCTGGCCGCCGCGCCCCCGCCCGGCTTCCGGGCGTCGGCCGCCTTCGCGCGGGCGCCGCTGCCGTGGTTAGACGGCTACGAGGACTGGTATCTCGTCGAGGACTGGGCGGCGCTCGGGGTCCTCAACACGACCGCCGTCCAGGCTCCGCACCGGACGGTCCACGACGACGTGGCGCACCGCTCGGTCACCGGCACGGGCGCGGTCTACGCCCTCGCGCGCGGCGACCTCGGCCTCGACCTCGGCGCGGTGCGGTCGGCCACTTGGAGCGACGAGCCCGGCAACGACGGCGGGGCGCTGTGGCAGCGCCAGCTCGTGCTCGGCCCCGCCCCGGAGTTCTGCACCATGCACGCCGACGCCGCGGGCGGGGCCGTGCCGCGGTCGCCGCTCACCCCCTGAGGAGAGCGGCGAGCGCGTCCGTCAGCGTGACGAGACCCAGCGCGCGAGCACGCGCTGCAGCTCGTCGGGGTGCATCGGCTTGGACAGATAGTCATCCATGCCGGCCTCCAGGCAGCGTTCGCGATCACCGTTCATCGCGTGAGCGGTCAGCGCGATGATCGGCAGGCTCGTCCCGTGGACGGTCTGCCGGATCGCCGCGGTGGCGGCGTAGCCGTCGAGCACCGGCATCTGGCAGTCCATGAAGACGGCGGCGTACTGGCGCTCGCCCACGAGCGCGATGGCGTCGGCGCCGTCGTCGGCCACGTCGACCTCGAGGCCCTCCTGCTCGAGCAGCTTGCGCACCACCAGCTGGTTGACCGGGTGGTCCTCGGCGACGAGCACCAGCGGGCGCCGGTCGCCGCGCGGGGCGGCCGCACGCGGCGGGGCGGTCGGGTGCTCTGGCATCGGGGCGGAGAGGACCCCGACGATGGCCTCGCGCAGGCGTGCCTGGCGAACCGGCTTGGTCAGGCTCGCTGCGATTCCCATGGCGCTCACCACCTCCGCGTCCGCGATCCCCGAGGTCAGCAGGACGAGACGGGTGCCGCGCAGATTGGGCAGGGCCCGGATGCGGCGGCTGAGCTCGAAGCCGTCGACCTCGGGCATGTGGAGATCCAGCAGCGCGACGTCGTAGCCCTCGCCCGCCGCGGCTGCCGCCCGCATCAACGTCAGGGCGCGCCGGGCGTCGGGGGCCAGGTCGCAGCGCATGCCCCACGCGGTCAGCTGGGACTCGACGATCTCGCGGTTGGTGGCGTTGTCGTCGACGACGAGGACGCGCAAGCCCTCGAGGCGCCCCGAATCTGCGACGGCGCCGACCTCGTCGGGGGCGCCGCCGAGGCGGATCTCAAACCAGAACGTGCTGCCGCGCCCAGGGGCGGTCTGCACGCCGATGCGGCCGCCCATGAGCTCGGCGAGCTGGCGGCAGATCGCCAGGCCGAGGCCCGTGCCGCCGTAGCGGCGGGTGGTCGACGCGTCTGCCTGCGCAAAGGACTCAAACAGGTGCTCGGCCTGCTCCGGCGTGAGGCCGATGCCGGTGTCGCGCACCGAGAACCGCAGCGCGACGCCGTCGCCTTTGACGTCGAGCGTCCTGGCGAGGACGACGATCTCGCCCGCCTCCGTGAACTTGACGGCGTTGGAGACGAGGTTGACCAGGATCTGGCGCAACCGGCCGGAATCTCCGCGCACCGCGGCCGGGACGGTCGGCTCGATCCACGTGACGAGCTCGATGCCCTTGGCATGCGCCTGTTCGCCGAAGGTGGCCACGGCGCCCTCGACCACATCGCGCAGCGCGAAGTCGGCGGCGTCGAGCTCGAGCTTGCCCGCCTCGATCTTCGAGAAGTCCAGGATGTCGTCGATGACCGCGAGCAGGGACCGCGCGGAGGCGGTCGCGGTCTCGGCGTACTCGCGCTGCTCGGCGCTGAGGTCGGTCCGCGTGAGCAGGTCGGTCATCCCGATGACGCCGTTGAGCGGCGTGCGGATCTCGTGACTCGTGTTGGCGAGGAACTCGGACTTCAGCCGGGAGGCCTCCAGCGCGGTGGCGTGGGCCTCCGAGAGCTCGAGCTGGCGACGGTAGCGCTCGACGAACTGCCCCAGCACCGTCCCCGTGGCGACGAGCATCTGCAAGAGCTCATCGTCGCTCTCGGCCTCCTCGGAGGCGAAGAACTCGAGCACCCCGCAGACGCCGTCGGCGTCACTCACGGGCAGCGCGACGGCGGTGCGCAGGTCGGCGTCCCCTGACGCCTGGCTGCGCGGGAAGCTCCTGCTCGGCATGTCCGCGATGAAGGCCAGCCGGCCCGTCTCGACGACGCGGCTGGGTAGGGCGCTCATCCCGGGTTCTAACACGAGGCTGCGCGTGAGGCGCTCGAACTCCGCGTAGCGGTCGTCGGCCAGCCAGGTCGATCCGCAGGTCAGCGTGCCCGTCTCGCGGTCGAGGTCCCAGTAGGCCGCGAGATCCCAGCCGAGCGGCTCCCCTACGGCACGCATAGCCCCGTTGAGGCCGTCGGCCAGCGACCGGGCCCCCGCCAGCGCCTGGGCGACGCCGTTGTGGGCCTGCACGTAGCGCGCGCGCCGCACATGGTCTGAGATGTCGTGGATGAAGGCGCGGAAGCGGACCTCTCCGTCGTCGATGTCCGCGGGCCAGATCGTCATCTCGATCGGCAGCTCGCGCCCGTCGCGGTGCAGCGCGGTGAGCTCGAGGCGCTGCCCCATGACGTGCGGGACGCCCGTTCTCGCGAAGCGCGCGATGCCGGCCTTGTGCGCCTCGCGCAGGGACGGCGGAATCAGCGTGTCGGCGAGGGAGCGGCCGATCGCCTCGGTGGCCGGCCATCCGAACGTGCGTTCAGCCGCCGGGTTCCAGTCCCGGATGGTCCCTTCGATGTCGATCGAGACGAACGCGTCGCTGGCCGCGTCCATGACACGGCGTGAGAGCTCTTTCCCGGTGGCGGGCGGCGTTGGCATAGGCATCCGGGCCTACCCGAAGAGGGCGGCCGTAGGGACCCATCGTCCGGTCTGCGCAGAGGCTTGAGCGCTTCGTCGCTCACGCGAGCGTCGCCGCGCCCGCCCGGTCCGGGTTCCAGCTGAAAGCGTAGGCCGGGTCGTCGAGCTCCCGCGCGAGCGTCGTCAGCTTCAGCGGCTTGAACGTGTCGCACATCACCGCCAGCTCGTCCGTCCACTCCGCGCCGAGCGCCGCCTCGGCCACACCGGGCTGCGGACCGTGGGGCAGCCCGCTGGGGTGCAGCGTCATCGTCCCCGGCGCGACGTCCTTGCGCGACGAGAAGGCGCCCGCCACGTAGTAGATGAGCTCCTCGGACTGCACGTTTGAGTGGTGGTAGGGGACGGGCACGGCGTCCGGGTCCCACTCGAGCCGACGCGGGCAGAACGAGCAGATGACGAAGTTCTGGCCCTCGAACTGCTGGTGGGCCGGCGGCGGCTGGTGCAGCCGCCCCGACTTGGGCTCGAAGTCGGCGATGTTGAACGCGTAGGGGTAGACGTAGCCGTCCCAGCCGACGACGTCGAACGGGTGGTGGTCGAGCACGTACTCCTGCATCCCGCCGCGCACGCGGACGACGAGCCGCTGCTCGCCGCCGTCCTCGTCGGAGTGGGTCAGCAGCCGCTGTGGGCCGCGGAAGTCGCGCTGGGAGTAGGGCGCGTGCTCGAGCAGCTGCCCGTAGCGGTTGCGGTAGCGCTTGGGCGTCTCGATCTCCCCCGGAGTGTGGAAGCACAGCCAGCGCTGCTGGACGCCGTCGTCGGCGAAGCGGAAGCGGTAGGTCGTACCGCGCGGGATGACCAGGTAGTCGTGCGGCCCGTAGGCCAGCTCGCCGAAGACCGTCTCAAGGGTCCCGGAACCCGCGTGCACGAAGACGACCTCGTCGCCCTCGCCGTCTCTGTAGAACCCCTCGCCCGCGGTCGCGGGGACGCACAGGGAGATCTCGACGTCGCCGTTGTAGTGCAGCACGCGGCGGCCGGTCACGCCGTCGCCCTGCGGCGCCAGCGCCGCGGTCCGGGTGAGCCGATGCACGTGCGCGTCGGGCACCCACTCGTCGTGGACGATCGGCGTGAAGGTTCCGACGTCGGCGATCCGGCAGGGGGAGTGCAGGTGGTAGAGGATCGACTCGTTCCCCGAGAAGCCCTCGAAGCCGAGCACCTCCTCGGTCAGCAGGCGGCCGTCGCGGCGGACCTGGACGTGGCGCTTGCGCGGGACCTCGCCGAGTGAGACGTAGCGCATCAGAGGTTCCCCCGCAGCTCCTGCTCGCGCTCGATCGCCTCGAAGAGCGCCTTGAAGTTGCCGTCCCCGAAGCCGCGCGCGCCGTGGCGCTCGATGACCTCGAAGAACACCGTCGGCCGGTCGCCGATCGGCTTGGTGAAGATCTGCAGCAGGTAGCCCTCGTCGTCGCGGTCGACGAGGATCCCCAGCCGGCGCAGGTCCTCGAGCGACTGGTCGATCTCGCCGACGCGCGCGGGCACGCCCTCGTAGTAGGACTCCGGCGTGCGCAGGAACGTCACCCCGCGCGCGGCCAGCGCCTCGACGCAGGCGACGATGTCGGTCGTGGAGACCGCGATGTGCTGCACGCCGGCGCCGCCGTAGAACTCCAGGTAC